>JAIUOX010000038.1 GCA_020160955.1 Pseudomonadota bacterium | reverse complement strand
CCCGCGACAAGCAGCTCTCCGCCCAGTTCGAACACTCGGTCGGCATCACCGAGACCGGCGTCGAGTTCTTCACGCTGTCGCCGAAGGAATTGGCCAAGCCCCCCTACGATCTGGTGGAAACCAGGAACCTGCAGGCGACGCCAGAATAGCGCCCCCCCGAACGGGACTGCAACGAGGCTGTGCAGTTGGCCACGTCATAGGCCTTGTCGGCGCCCAGCGTGACGCGGCACTTGCCGCGACGAGCATCGACCGCGGCCAGCACTTCCTGTAGGGGCGGGCCTCCGGATCGGTCAGGCTGTGGTCTCGTGCGAGCGCTTCTCCGTGTGGAAGTCGCGCTCGGCATTACGCCAACCGACGATCGCAGCGATCCCCCTTTTCAAGAGCCTGCTAGGGCGTCTGCGAAATATGCGCGGTGCGATCGTGCCCGGGATGGCTGAACATGATCTCCAGGGTGCGCAGGTAGGTGTGCAGCCCGGCATCCTGGATCGGCAGGACGTGAGCATCCTCGCCCGATTCGTTGTGGTGCGAATGCCAGTAGCCGGGCGGCGTGATGAAACTGGCGCCGGGCGCCCAGTCCTCGCGCTGACCGTTCTTGATCATCCCCGATTCGTCCAGCTCGGTGCCGATCATCGTGTAGCAGCCGGGCTTGCAGTCGATCACGAAGTCGACCGCCACCGATTCGTGCCGATGCGGGTACTGCACCGCATCCTTCGGCAGCAGGCCGAACATCGTCCACATCGTGTGGGTGATAGTGCGGGTGGCCGGGAAGTTTCGGTTGGCGAGCAGGACGCTGACGCGATTGGCGTTCGCGGTCGCGGGATCGGTGGCGATCTCCGTGAGCTTCTGCTGCGCCTTGCTGTGCTGGTAGAAGGTGGGCTTGAAGCGCGCGACCGTCGGTGCGGCACCAAGATAGCGCAACAGCGGCGCATCGTGCACCCAATAGAGCCCGGCCTCGCCGTCGGAATGATGCATCGCATGGCCGTGCGCCGGCAGGACCATGTAGTCGCCCTGCGACCAGTGGATGGTCTCGCCGCACGCGTCCGTCCGCCCGCTGCCCCGGAACACGAAGAAGACCTGGCTGGTCGCCTCGGCCGAGGTCATGACCGAGCCGCGAACGATGCGGACGAAGTTGGCGCACAGCGCGGGCGTCGTCGCCGGGCCGACGATCCCCAGCTCCTCACTGACATCGAGCGGCTGCACGCGGGTCGGTCCCTCGTCGAAGAAGGACGGCGAGAAGGCCCGGTAAGGAACCGGCGGGATGATGCCCTGCTGGATCGGGTTGGCGGCCGAGCTGTAGTCGAAGTACTGCGCGTCGCTCGTCAGCAGGTCGTCATTGGGGAAACTTTCGATGCCAGCCACATAAATCTCCTCGTCCGGGATCACGCAGGACACGGCCCGCTGAACGGCCGCAGTTTGCCGTCTCACCGGATTCCAAGTCCACGAGGGAAATTGCGGCCGAGCGGGCTCCTAGACGACGGTCTCCTTGAGCTTTCCCGACCGTCCCAGCACGAAGGCCACGGCGGCGAGGGCCAGCACGGTAAAGGCGATCAGCAGGGTTGCGACGGCCGTGATCGTCGGGTTCACCTCGAGGACGAGTTCGTTGAACATCTTCTTCGGCACGGTCTCGTACTTGCCGGCGATGAACGAGGTGACGATGACCTCGTCGAAACTGCCGATGAAGGCGAAAATCCAGGCGGCGAACACACTGGGCGCCAGGTTCGGCAGCACGATCTTGCGCATCGTGTAGCCCCAGGAGGCGCCGAGGCTCCAGGCGACCTGCTCGATCCGCTGGTCGAACTCGCGGATCGCGACCCCCAGGACCATCATCACCAGCGGCACGTTGAGCAGCGTGTGGGCGACGACCAGGCCCAGCAGCGAGCCGAGCAGACCGACCTTGGCCAGCGCGAGATAGAGCGCGATGGCCACGATGATCGTCGGCACGATCAGCGGCGCCATGAAGTTGCCCTCGGCCCAGTCGCGCCCCCGGAAGGTGCCGCGGCGCAGCCCGTAGGCTGCGAGGCCGCCAAGGATCAGCGCCGCCACCGAGGAGACTGCGGCGACGAAGGCGGAGGTCCACATCGCCTCCATCCAGCGCGGATCGCCGAAGAAGGTCTCGTACCAGCGCAGCGAAAGGCTGGGGGGCGGAAAGGTGAGCGCCCGCGCCGACGAGAAGGACATCGGGATCACGATGACCAGCGGTACGGTCAGGAAGACCAGCCCGAAGATGCCCACCGCCGCGAGGGCACGTCGCGACCAGATCGAGCCGCCGGTCATGTTCCCGACGCCTTGCGGTCGAGCCGCCGGTAGGCGGCGAAGATCAGCAGCGTCACGATCAGCAGGATGGTCGAGATCGCCGAGGCCTGTTCCCAGCGCGGGATCTGGTTGATCAGCGTGTCGAGCAGGTTGGAGATCATCGGCACCCGGCCGCCGCCCAGGATCGCCGGCGTGACGTAGAAGCCGAGGCACAGGATGAAGACCAGCAGCGCCCCGGCGGCCAGCGCCGGCAGGGTGAGCGGGAAGTAGACCTTCCAGAAGATGGTGCGCGGCGGCGCGCCCAGCGAGGCCGCCGCCTGCAAGAGCCGGTCGTCGATCCGGATCATCGCGGCGAACAGCGGCAGCACGAGGAACGGCAGCAGCACGTTGGCCATGCCGATGGTGACGCCGACCTCGTTGTACAGGAACTGGATCGGCCCGTCGGTGAGGCCGAGCGCCTGCAGCGCGCTGTTGACCAGCCCGCCGTTGCCCAGCACGACGATCCAGGCGTAGGTCCGCACCAGGATCGACAGCCAGAACGGCAGCACCACCAGCGAGATGGCGACCAGCCGGGCGCGGTGCGACAGGCCCCGCATCCAGTGCGCCAGCGGGTAGCCGATCGCCACGTTGGCCAGCGTGGCGATCAGCGAGATGCGCATCGTGTTGCCGAGCACCCGCAGGTAGACCGGCGTGTCGGCGAGGTCGCGGTAGTGCTCGAGCGTGAAGCCCCGCCCCTTCTCCCAGAAGGCGAGGCCCAGCATGTAGAGGATGGGCAGGTTGAAGGCGACGACCATCAGCACCAGGAGCGGTGCGATGAAGCCGAGGCCCTTGCCGCGCATCGACGGTCGTCCGGCTCAGAGGCTGAGCTTGAACGCCTCCCACTTCTTGTTCACCGCCTCGCCGTTCTCGGCCCACCACTCGGCGTTCTCGAAGTACTGCACCGCCTTGTTCTGCTTGGCCGTCGGGAACTGCCACAGCTTGTCCTTGGGCAGAAGCGCGTCGAGGTCGGGGCTGGGGCCGGTGTAGGAGATCACCTCGGCCGCCTTGGCCTGGTTCTCCGGCAGGCTCATCTCGTGCATCAGCTTGTAGGCCGCGGCGCGGTCCTCGGGCTTCGATCCCTTGACGATGCCGAAGTACGACAGGTCGGCCTTGCCGCCCGCGAAATTCAGGCCGAACGCCGGGTCGCCGACGACGCGGCCGGACCAGCAGATCGAGTACTGGACCTCGTTGTCCTTCATCAGCTGCGGCGGCTGGGCGCCCGCCTTCCACCACACCGAGACGTCCTTCTTGATCTCGTTGAGCTTCTTGAAGGCGGTGTCGACGTCGAGCGGGAACAGCTTGTCGATCGGCACACCGGTCGCCTGCACGGCGAACGGCAGGATGTAGTGCGGGTAGTCCGGCAGGCAGCGCTTACCGGGGAACGCCTTGGTGTCGAAGAACTGCTCGAAGTTCTGCGGCTCCTTGGCGCCCTTGCGCCACGCCATGATGGTCGAGAAGTACTGGTAGCCGAAACCGTAGTCGTTCTTCGCCTCCGGGAACATCGGCTTGGGATCGACCGCGGCCCAGTCGATCTTCTCGATCAGGCCGAGCTTGCGCGCCTGCACCACGACACCCGAGCCCAGCTCGAACAGCACCGTCGAGGTCTGGCCGCTCTCGACCAGGGCGCGCAGCTTGCCGAGCGAGCTCGGGCTCTCGCGCACCACCTTGATGCCGGTCTTCTTGAACAGCGGCTCGATGTAGCCCTTCTCGATCGAGTCGCCGGACGCGCCGCCCGACTCGATCATGCGGATCTCCTTGGACTGCGCGCGCGCCGCCCCGGAGAGGATGCCGAACGCCGGAACACTGGCCGCACCGGCCACGAAAGTCCTTCTCTTCATCGCTCGTCTCCTGCTGTCAGTTCACCGGCCACGCATCGGCCGCATCCCAAGAAACCGTCACGCGCTCGCCCGGCTGCCAGGCGCGGCCGACGAACGGCGCCGCCGCGACCATGGCGGCCGACCCCTCGCCCTCGAGCGCCACATGGTAGCGCACCATCTGGCCGAGGTAGATCGCCTCGACCACCCGGGCCGGCGTTCCGCCGCCCCCACTGCCACCATCCTCGCCCAGCCGCACCCGTTCGGGCCGCACCACCCCGGTGCGGCCGCCGTCGATTCCGACGAAGTTGGCGATGCCCAGGAACTCGGCGACGAACCGGTTGGCCGGCCGCAGGTAGGCCTCGGTCGGCGCCGCGACCTGCTGGGTCTTGCCATGGTTCAGCACCATGATGCGATCCGACAGCGACAACGCCTCTTCCTGGTCGTGCGTCACCAGCAGCGTCGTCACGCCCAGCGTGCGCTGCAGCTGCTTCAGCTCGACCTGCAGTTCCTCGCGCAGCTTGCGGTCGAGCGCGCCCAGCGGCTCGTCGAGCAGCAGGATGTCGGGCTTGAAGACCACGGCGCGGGCCAGCGCCACGCGCTGCTGCTGGCCGCCCGAGAGCTGCGACGGCCGGCGGTCCTGCAGGCCCTCCAGACGCACCAGCTTGAGCGCCTCCAGCGCCCTGCTGCGCGCCTCGGCGCCCGTCACCTTGCGCACCGACAGCGGGAACAGCACGTTCTCGAGCACCGTCATGTGCGGGAACAGCGCGTAGGACTGGAACACCAGCCCGATGTTGCGCTCCTGCGCCGTCGCCTGGGTGACGTCGCGGCCGCCGATGAAGATGCGGCCGGCGGTCGGCCGGTTGAGCCCGGCGATCAGCGACAAGAGAGTCGTCTTGCCCGAGCCGCTGGGCCCCAGGATGGTCACGAACTCGCCCTGCGCCACCGACAGGTCGACGCCGTCCGCCGCCGCGACGGCGCCATACTTCTTGGTGACACCCTCCAGCCGGATATCGCTCATGCAACCGCTTTCATGGCGCGGTCGGCGGCGTCCAGCGTGCGGTCGATGATGACGTCGTCGTGCGCGACCGAAAGGAACCACTTGGCCTGCTGGTTGGTTCGGATGCCCTCGTCCTGCAGCGCGCGGTGGAAGGCCAGCGCGCGGTCGCGGTCGCAGGCCACCGCGTCGCGGTAGTTCGACGGCGCCGGTCCCTCGGTGAAGTAGACCTGGAAGATCGCCGGCAGGCCCTGGACCTTGACCGGCACGCGGTGCCGCGCCGCGATCGCGGCCAGCCCCTCCATCAGCTTCGTGCCGCGCCGTTCGAGGTCGCGGTAGACTGCGCCGTCGCCCGCCTCGAGGATGTCGAGCGCGGCCAGCGCCGCTTCCATGCTCTGGACGTTGCCGTTGTAGGTGCCGCCATGCATCACGCCGCGGTCGAGCAGCGTGTCCATGACGTCGCGCCGGCCGCCGACCATGGCCAGCGGGAAGCCCGCCGCCACCGCCTTGGCGTAGATCGTGAGGTCGGCGGTGACGCCGTAGCGGCCCTGCGCGCCGCGCAGCCCGGCACGGAAGCCGGTGATGACCTCGTCGCAGATGAACAGCGCGCCGTGCTCCTGGCAGAGCTTCCTGGCGCCCTCGAGGTAGCCGGGCTTCGGCGGCGTCGGGCCACCGTTCACCATCACCGGCTCCATGATCACGCCGGCGACCTCGCCCTTGTGCCGGGCCAGCGCGTCGGCCAGCAGGTCGAGGTCGTTCCAGCCGGCGACCACGGTGTCGTCGAGCACGCTGGGCGGCATGCCGGGCGAGCCGGCGACCGGCACCGGCGCGTTGGCCGGGCCGGCCTCGTTCAGCGCCGGCCGCGCGCTGATGTAGGCCTGGTCGCTCCAGCCATGGTAGTGGCCCTCGAACTTCAGGATCTTGGTGCGCCCGGTGAAGGCCCGCGCCAGGCGAAACGCCATCAGCACCGCCTCGGTGCCCGAGGTCGCGAAGCGCACCACCTCGATGCCCGGCAGGAGCCGGCACAGCCGCTCGGCCAGGGCCGTCTCGCCGGGATGCTGGGCGGCGAAGACCTGGCCGCGGGCCAGCGACGCCGCCACCCGCTCGATCACCGGCTTCGGCGCGTGGCCGAGGATCGCCGGGCCGTTGCCCAGCACGTAGTCGATGTGCTCGTTTCCGTCGACGTCGTACAGGAACGCGCCCTCGCCGCGCTCGAAGAACAGCGGCACCGGCACGCTGGCGTAGCGCACGTTGCTGCTGACCCCGCCGGCCAGGCTCTTGCGGGTGCGTTCGTAGAGGGCGATCGACGTGTCGTAGCGGCGCATGCGGCGTTTCTCCCAGCAAGAACGATGCCTCGCGCCTCCACGCCCCGCAAACCCATTCGTGGGTTCACAAGCCCCGGCCGCTGCGCCATGCTTGCCGGCCGAGATTCCCCGATACCGCCGCGCGAAAGGAACCGCCCATGGCCCAGCAGCTCAGCAACCAACGCATCGCCTGGTTCAACGGCCAGTTCATGCCCGAGGGACAGGTCATGATCCCGTTCCGCGACCGCAGCTGGAAGTACGGCGACGGCGCGTTCGACATGACGCGCACCTTCGAGGGCAAGCCGTTCCGCCTCAAGGAGCACATCGACCGCTTCTACCGCTCGCTGCGCTACCTGCAGATCGATCCGGGCATCGGCCCCAAGGAGATGGTGGCGCACAGCGAGGAAGTGATCGCCCGCAACGAGCACCTGCGCGCCGCGGTCGGCGACTGGTGGGTCGGCCAGCGCGTGTCGCGCGGCGTCGACGCGGTCGGCGACGAGGGCTGGGACCACACCGGGCCGAACGTCGTGATCGAGGTGCTGCCGCTGCCGCTCAAGAAGCGCGCGCCGCTGTTCCGCGACGGCGCCGAGGTGATCACCACCACGATGCGCCGCACCGCGCCGTCGATGCTGTCGCCGCGCGCCAAGACGCACAACTACCTCAACATGATCGTCGCCGAGAAGCCGGTGAAGGCGCTCAACCCCGACGCCTGGGCGATCCTGCTCGACGAGAACGGCAACCTCGCCGAGGGCCTCGGCAGCAACATCTTCATCGTGCGCGACGGCGAACTGTTCACGCCGTCGGAGCGCTACGTCCTGCCGGGCGTCAGCCGCCAGATGACGATCGACATGGCCGCCAAGCTCGGCATCAAGTGCACCGCCGGCGACATCGACCTGTTCGACGCCGCCAACGCCGAGGAAATGTTCATGACCTCGACCAGCCTGTGCATCCTGCCGGTGCGCAGCTTCAACGGCGGCCCGGTCGGCGACGGCAAGACGCCGGGCCCGATCACGAAGAAGCTGATCGACGCCTATGCCAAGGACGTCGGCTGCGACTTCGTCGCCCAGTACCTCAAATTCCTGAATTGAACAGGCTGCGGCGTCTCCTGCGCCTGCTGCCGTGGGGCGGCTCCCTCCTCGTGGGGGCGCTGTTCCCGGCGGCGCTGTTCGTATTCCTCCAGGGCGACGGCCGGCTGTTCGCCGCCGCCTTCGCCGTTTCCGGCCTGCACGCCCTGATCCTCGGCGCGCCGGCCCTCGCGATGTACCGCGAATCGGGCGGTCACCGGCTGTTGCCGGTGCTGGGCTGCGGCTACCTGATCGGCGCCCTGCCGATCGGCAGCGCCATGATGCTGGGCGGCGACTTCAAGGAATCGGGCGCCATGATGCGGCTCGGTCTCGAGGTCATGACGGTGGCGGGCGGCTTCGGGACGCTGGGCGCGCTGGCCTGCTGGCTGACGCTGCGCCTCGCCGGGCAGTTCCGCCCGGCCGAGGACGAGCGTACACTCGACGACATGGCGGATCGCGGCTGACGGGCCGACGACACCGAGACCGACGTCGGACCTTCATTCCTGCAAGAGATGGCCGCGACCTTCCAACACCCGTTCGGAAGGAGACAGTCATGGCCGTACAGAACCACGTGCATAACCCCCTGGAATGGGGCTGGGACCACCTCAAGGACGCCGGCCAGGCGCTCGGCAGCACCGCCGGCACGCTCGACGGCGCGTGGGAGGCGCGCGGCGCCGCGCCGCCCATCGTGCCCACCGTGCGTCGCATCGGGTTGGCCGATCTCGGCGCCGCCCTGCGGGCCGGCTGGAACGACTTCACGGCGTGCCGCACGGACGTCGTGTTCCTCTGCCTGCTCTATCCGGTCGCCGGCCTGGTGATCGCCCGCCTGGCGGTCGAGCAGGGCCTGCTGCCGCTCGTCTTCCCGCTGGTCGCCGGCTTCGCACTGCTCGGCCCGCTGTTCGGCGTCGGCCTCTATGAGATGAGCCGGCGGCGCGAACGCGGCATCGCCACCGGCTGGGCCGACGCCCACGCCGTCCTGCGCTCGCCGGCGCTGGGCGCGATCCTCGCGGTCGGGCTGGTGCTGCTGGCGCTGTTTGGCCTGTGGCTCGGCAGTGCCTGGATCCTCTACACCGTGACACTGGGACCCGACCTGCCGGTGTCGGCCGCCGCCTTCGCGCGCGACGTGCTCACCACGCCGGCCGGCTGGACCATGGCCGCGGCGGGCACCGCGATCGGCTTCGGCTTCGCGGTGCTGGCGCTGGCGCTCGGCGTGGTGTCGTTCCCGCTGCTGCTCGACCGGCCGGTCGGCGCCGGCCAGGCGATGGCGACCTCGCTGCGCGCGGTGCGGAGCAATCCCGGCCCGATGGCCGCCTGGGGCCTGGTGGTCGCCGGTGGCCTGCTGCTGGGCGCCCTGCCGCTGCTGGTCGGCCTCGCCGTGGTGCTGCCGGTGCTCGGCCACGCGACGTGGCATCTCCATCGCCGGGTGGTGGCGTCCTGAGCCGCGCCGTGGCATCCCCCTGCTGACACGAGTGCAGGGGGAGGCCCGCGTGTTTGGCTGGACGAGGAAGGAAGCGGTCGACGGCGGCGTCGTCGCGCCGGAGGAGCGGCTGCCGTGGCCGCAGACCGTGGCGCTCGGCGCGCAGCACGTCGTCGCCATGTTCGGCGGCACCGTGCTCGGGCCGCTGCTGATGGGCTTCGACGCCAACGTGTCGATCCTGATGAGCGGCATCGGCACGCTGGTCTTCTTCGTGGCGACCGCCGGCCGGGTGCCGAGCTACCTCGGGTCGTCGTTCTCCTTCATCGCGGCGGTGATCGCCGCGACCGGCTATGCCGGACAGGGCGCCAACCCCGACCTCGGCGCGGCGCTGGGCGGGATCGTCGCCTGCGGCGCCGCCTACACCGCGATCGGGCTGGTGGTGATGGCCACCGGCGCCGGCTGGATCGAGCGCCTGATGCCGCCGGTGGTGACCGGCGCGGTGGTCGCGGTGATCGGCCTCAACCTCGCCAGCCTGCCGGTCAAGACGATGGCGCCGACGTCGTTCGACGCCTGGCTGCAGGCCGTCACGTTCGTCGCCATCGCGCTGGTCGCCGTGCACGCGCGGGGGCTGGCGCGCCGCCTGCTGATCGTCGTCGGGCTGGTGCTGTCGACCGCGCTCTACGCCGTGCTGACCAACGGCCTGGGCTGGGGCAAGCCGATCGACCTCGCCCCGGTCGCCGAAGCGGCCTGGTTCGGCGTACCGGCGTTCAGCGCGCCCAGCTTCCGGATCGAGGCGATCGCCCTTGTCGTGCCGGTGGCGCTGATCCTGGTGGCGGAGAACCTCGGCCACCTCAAGGCGGTCGGCGCGATGACCGGGCGCGACATGGGGCCGTGGATCGGCCGTGCCTTCGTCGGCGACGGCGTCGCCACGATGCTGTCGGGCAGCGTCGGCGGCACCGGCATCACGACCTACGCCGAGAACATCGGGGTCATGGCGGCGACCCGCATCTACTCGACGGCGCTGTTCGTGGTCGCCGCGCTGGTCGCCGTGGGGCTGGGCTTCTCGCCCAAGTTCGGCGCCCTGATCCACGCCATCCCGCTGGCCGCGATGGGCGGTGTCAGCATCGTGATCTTCGGCCTGATCGCCGTCGCCGGCGCGCGCATCTGGGTCGACAACCGGGTCGACTTCACCGACAGCCGCAACATGATGGTGGCGGCGGTGACGCTGGTGCTGGGCACCGGCGACTTCACCCTGGCGTTCGGCCCGTTCGCCCTGGGCGGCATCGGCACCGCGACGTTCGGCGCGGTGCTGTTGAACGCCGCCCTGCGCGGCGGAAGGCCCTAGCTCAGGCGCCGCCGTCCTCGAACTCGACCAGTTCGGCGCCCTCGGCGACCTGCTCGCCGACGCCGTAGCGCACCGCCTTGACCGTGCCGTCGGCCGGCGCGGCGAGCGTGTGCTCCATCTTCATCGCCTCGAGCACCAGCAGCGGCTGGCCGCGGCTCACCGTGTCGCCAGGCTTGACCTTGAGGTCGATGATCTTGCCCGGCAGCGGCGCGCGCACCGCGCCCTCGGCGCCGGCCTGGGCCTCGTACTGCGTCACGTCGAGCGGGTCCGACAGGCGCAGCGTGCGGCTCGCGCCGTCGGCGAACACGGCGTAGTCGATGCCATCGGCGGTCGGGCGGCAGACCACGCTGGCGGTGAAGGTGTCGGCGCCCAGCCGGATCGCCAGCCGGCCCTCGTGGCCCGGCCGCACCCGCGCCTCCTGCGTGCCGCCGGGCAACTCGAGCGACAGGCTGCCGTCGCGGCGGCGACGGGCGATCACCGCGACCTCGCGCTCGCCCTCGCGCCAACGCACCTCGTCGTGGCCCTCGTCGAGCAGCCGGAAGCCGTTGCGCTGGTCCCACGGGTCGGTCGACGGCCCGGCCGTGTCGAATTCCATCAGCCGGGCCAGCGTGGCGACCGCCAGCATGCGGTCGTCGGCCGGCTTCAGCTGGGCGAACAGCGTGGCGCGATGGCGCTCGATGAAGCCGGTATCGACCTCGCCGCCGACGAACGCCGGGTGCTCGCACAGCGCCTTCAGGAGCGCCGCGTTGGTCGTCAGACCGACCACCTCGGTGTCGCCCATCAGCGCCGCCATGCGGCGCAGCGCCGAGGTGCGGTCGCGGTCGTGCACGATCACCTTGGCGATCATCGGGTCATAGTACGGGGTGACGGTGTCGCCCTGGCGCACGCCGGTGTCGACGCGCACGTGCGCGCCCTCCTCCGGCAGCCGCAGGTGGACCAGCGTGCCGGTCGAGGGCAGGAAGTTGCGCGCCGGGTCCTCGGCGTAGAGCCGGACCTCGACCGCGTGACCGTCGATCGCGAGGTCTTCCTGGGCCAGCGGCAGGCTGCCGCCGGCCGACTCGATCAACTGCCACTCGACGAGGTCCTGGCCGGTGATCGCCTCGGTCACCGGGTGTTCGACCTGCAGGCGGGTGTTCATCTCCATGAAGTAGAAGGTGCCGTCCTGGTCGGCGATGAACTCGACCGTGCCGGCGCCGCGGTAGCCGATCGCCCGTGCCGCGGCGACCGCCGCCTCGCCCATCGCCTTGCGCCGCGCCGGGTCCATGCCGGGCGCCGGCGCCTCCTCGATCACCTTCTGGTGGCGGCGCTGGATCGAGCAGTCGCGCTCGAACAGGGAGAGGCAATGGCCGTGGCTGTCGGCGAAGACCTGGATCTCGATGTGGCGCGGCCGCGACAGGTACTTCTCGACCAGCACGTGGTCGTCGGCGAAGGCGGCCTTGGCCTCGCGCTTGGCGCCGGCCAGCGCGTCGGCGAACTTCGCCGCCTCCTCGACCACGCGCATGCCCTTGCCGCCGCCGCCGGCCGAGGCCTTGATCAGCACCGGGTAGCCGATCCGGTCGGCCTCGCGCGCCAGCAGGTCGGGCGACTGGTCGTCGCCGTGGTAGCCCGGCACCAGCGGCACGCCGGCCTTCTCCATGATCTTCTTGGCCTCGCTCTTCGAGCCCATGGCCCGGATCGCCGAGGGCGGCGGGCCGATGAAGACCAGCCCGGCGTCGGCGCAGGCCTGCGCGAAGCCGGCATTCTCCGACAGGAAGCCGTAGCCGGGATGGATCGCCTGCGCCCCGGTGTGCCGGGCCGCGGCGATGATGCGCTCGCCCACCAGGTAGCTCTCGCGCGCCGCCGACGGCCCGATGTGCACGGCCTCGTCGGCCATCGCGACGTGGCGCGCGTTGCGGTCGGCGTCGGAGTAGACCGCGACGGTGCGGATGCCGAGCCGGCGGGCGGTGCGGATGACGCGGCAGGCGATCTCGCCGCGGTTGGCGATCAGGATCTTGGAAAACATCAGACCGTCCACCTGGGCTTGCGCTTGTCGAGGAACGCGCGCATGCCTTCGAGCGCCTCCTCCGACGTGCATTGGCTGGCGACATGCTCGCCGATCAGTTCCGCGACGCCGCCGTCGTGCGGCAGGGCGTCGATCTCGGGCAGCAGCTGCTTGACCAGCCGTTGCACCGACGGCGCGCCGAGCTTCAGCTCGGCGACCAGCGCGTCCACCGTCTCGTCGAGCGCTTCCGGCGCGACCGCCTGGTCGACCAGGCCGATGCGCAGCGCGGTCGCCGCGTCGAACATGCCGCCGTGCATCAGCAGCTGGCGCGCCATGCGCGGCCCCACCGCCTCGATCAGCACCGGGATGGCGATGCCGGCCAGCAGGCCGTTGCGCACCGAGGTCAGGCCGAAACGCGCCGCCGTCGAGGCGAGGGCGAAGTCGCAGGCCAGCATCAGGCCGATGCCGCCGCCCACCGCCGCGCCCTGGACGCGGGCGATCGACGGCTTGGGAAAGTCGTAGACCGCCTGGATCGCGCCCATCATGGCGTCGGCCGAGACGCGGCGGGTGATGGCGTCCATGTCGGGCCAGGTCAGCACCCAGTTGAAGTCGCCGCCGGCCGAGAAGACGCGGCCCTCGCTGCCCAGCACCAGCACGCGCACCGCGTCGTCGCCGGCGAAGCCGTCGAGCGCGTCGGCGATCGCCCGCGCGGTGTCGGCATCGAACGAGTTCATGGCGTCGGGGCGGTTCAGCGTCAGGCGCGCGACGCCGTCGGCCACCGAGGTCTTGATGGTCGTCGTCATCGCATCACATCCGGAACAGGCCGAACTTGGTCGGGCCGATCGGCTGGTTCATCGCCGCCGACAGGCCGAGGGCCAGCGCCATGCGGGTGTCCACCGGGTCGAGGATGCCGTCGTCCCACAGGCGCGCCGTGGCGTAGTACGGGTGGCCCTCGCGGTCGTAGGCCTCGCGGATCGGCTGCTTGAACGCCTCTTCCTCTGCCTTCGGCCAGCTGCCGCCGCGCGCCTCGATGTTGTCGCGCCGCACGGTCGCCAGCACGCTGGCCGCCTGCTCGCCACCCATCACCGAGATGCGCGCGCTCGGCCACATCCACAGGAAGCGCGGGCTGTAGGCGCGGCCGCACATGCCGTAGTTGCCGGCGCCGTAGCTGCCGCCGACGATCACCGTGAACTTCGGCACGTTCACGGTCGACACCGCCGTCACCATCTTGGCGCCGTCGCGCGCGATGCCGCCCGCCTCGTACTTGCGGCCGACCATGAAGCCCGTGATGTTCTGCAGGAACAGCAGCGGGATGCCGCGCTGGCCGCACAGCTCGATGAAGTGCGCCGCCTTCAGCGCCGACTCGTTGAACAGGATGCCGTTGTTGGCGACGATGCCCAGCGGGTGACCCCACAGCCGCGCGAAGCCGGTGACGATGGTCGTGCCGTAGAGCGGCTTGAACTCGTCGAACGCGCTGTCGTCGACCAGCCGGGCGATGATCTCGCGCATGTCGAACGGCGTGCGGCCGTCGGCCGGCACGATGCCGTAGAGGTCCTCGGCGGCGTAGCGCGGGTCGACCGGCGGCAGCAGCGAGACGGAAGGGTTCTTCTTCCAGTTGAGGTTGGCGACGATGCGGCGCGCGATGCCCAGCGC
The DNA here is from genome assembly GCA_020160955.1 of Pseudomonadota bacterium. Lineage (GTDB taxonomy): Bacteria > Pseudomonadota > Alphaproteobacteria > Reyranellales > Reyranellaceae > Reyranella. The sequence continues at coordinate 26,114 of JAIUOX010000038.1, read as the reverse complement.
GTGGCTGTCGTTGTGGGCGTAGTGGTCGGCGACGCCCGAGGTGCGGGCATGGACGTCGGCGCCGCCGAGTTCCTCGGCGCTCACCACCTCGCCGATCGCCGCCTTCACCAGCGGCGGGCCGGCCAGGAAGATCGTGCCCTGCTTGCGCACGATCACCGTCTCGTCGCTCATCGCCGGCACGTAGGCGCCGCCGGCGGTGCACGAGCCCATCACGACGGCGACCTGCGGGATGCCCTGCGCCGACATGTTGGCCTGGTTGTAGAAGATGCGGCCGAAGTGGTGCTTGTCGGGGAAGACCTCGGGCCATTGCGGCAGGTTGGCGCCGCCCGAATCGACCAGGTAGATGCACGGCAGCCGGTTCTCCATCGCCACTTCCTGGGCGCGGAGATGCTTCTTCACCGTCATCGGGTAGTAGGTGCCGCCCTTCACCGTGGCGTCGTTGCACACGATCACGCACTCGACGCCGCTCACCCGGCCGATGCCGGTGATGACGCCCGAACCCGGCGCCTCGTTATCGTACATGTCGAGCGCCGCCAGCGGCGACAGTTCGAGGAACGGCGAGCCGGGATCGAGCAGCGCCCGCACGCGCTCGCGCGGCAGCAGCTTGCCGCGTGCGACGTGGCGCTTGCGCTGGTCCTCGCCGCCGCCGAGGCGGACTTTCTCGGTGCGCCGCCGCAGGTCGTCGACCAGGCCGCGCATCGTCTCGGCATTGCGCTTGAAGGGTTCGGAACGGGAATCGACCCGGGTGCTGAGGATCGTCATGCCCGGTCAACCTGCCCGCCCGCCGCGTCGCGTGCAAGCGGGGGCGGACCGAACGAAGAAGGGTCCCTCGCTGCGCTCGGGATGACAGTCGTTCTTGTCATCCCGAGCGCAGCGAGGGACCTTTTGCTCGTCGAATGACTACGGCAGGCGCGACATCTTCCGCCAGTCGAGGCTCTGGCCGATGAACGCGCGCTGGTTGGCCAACGCGGCCGCGAAATCCGGGTCCTTGTCGGCCTGTTCCTTCAGCACGATCTCGGACTTGGCGCGGAACACCGCCAGCAGCTCGGGCGACCACTGCTTGATGACCACGCCCGACGCCTTGAGCTTCTCCATCGCCACGCCCTGCAGGTGCGGCGAGCGGCTCAGCATCCAGGCGATGTTGGCGCGGCAGGCGGTCTCGATCTGGGTGCGCAGCGCCGGCGCCAGCGACTCCCACTTGTCCTTGCGCATCAGGAAGTCGAGCACCGCCGAGGGCTGCTGCCAGCCCGGCATGTAGTAGGGCAGCCCGAGCTTGTCGAAGCCCAGCGCCGCGTCGATCGCCGGCGTCGACATCTCGCCGCCGTCCACCTTGCCCTGCTGCAGCTGGTAGAAGAACTCGCCCGGCGGCAGCGGCACGACCGTGGCGCCCAGCTTCTGCACGACGTCGCCGGCGTAGCGGCCGAAGCGCAGGCGCTGGCCCTTGAAGTCGGCGACGGTGTTCAGCTCGCCGCGGAACCAGCCGCCGCCCTTGGCGCCCTGGATGCCGCAGGGAATGCCGACGACGCCCAGCTTCTCGTAGGCCTCGCGGTGGATCCGGCTGCCATCGCCCTCCAGCATCCACGAGGTCATGTCCTCGGGACCGGGGCCGAACGGCACGGTCGCGAACACCCCGAACACCGGCGCCTTGGACGCGGCGTAGCCAGACCAGGTGAAGGCGGCCTCGAGGTCGCCGTTGATCACCGCGTCGAGCATGTCGGCGGTCGGCGAGACCCGGCCGGGCTCGACGATCTTGATCGCCAGCGACCCGCCGGACATGTGCTTCACGGTCCGGGTGAAGGTGCGCACGCCCTCGCCCGACCCGGGCAGGCCCGGGTTGAAGGCGGTCTGCATGTGAATGACGCGCGTCGGGGCGGGGCCGAAATCGCCCGCCCGCTCCGGCTTGTCGCCGGCCGCGACACTGCCCGCCGCCGTCATCCCGATGGCAGCGACAGCAGACGCTATGAAATTCCTACGGCGCACGACCGACCATCCGTCGCCCGGCTCCCCCGTCCCCCGATGGGACCGCATTCGCGGCCCGGTTCTTGACTTCACAGTGCATGATACTCGCACGCGAAAAGCCGGGGAACAAGGGACTGGCGGGCCCTAGAGAGCTGCCAGCCCGCGGCCGATCAGGATGCGCTGGACGTCGCTGGTGCCCTCGTAGATCTGGCAGACGCGAACGTCGCGCCAGATCTTCTCCACCGGGTAGTCCGACACGTATCCATATCCGCCGTGGATCTGGATCGCGGCCGAGCACACTTCCTCGGCCATCTCCGACGCATATAGCTTGGCCATTGCGGCCTCGGTGAGGCATGGCCGCCCGGCGTCGCGCAACGTTGCCGCATGCAGCACCATCTGGCGCGCCACCGTGATCCGGGTCGCCATGTCGGCCAGCCGGAACTGGATGGCCTGGTGGTTGACGATCGCCGTGCCGAAGGCCTGGCGCTCGCCGGCATAGGCCCGGGCGGCCTCGAAGGCGGCGCGGGCCATGCCCACGGCCTGGGCGGCGATGCCGATGCGGCCGGCCTCGAGGTTGGCCAGCGCGATGCGGTAGCCGTTGCCCTCCTCGCCCAGCAGCGCCTCGGGCCCGACCACGCAGTCCTCGAACGCGATCTGGCAGGTGTCGGACGACTTCTGGCCGAGCTTCTTCTCGACCGCGGCGACCCGGTAGCCGGGTGTCGCGGTCGGCACGATGAAGCACGAGATGCCGCGCTTGGGCGCCGACGGGTCGGTCACCGCGAAGACCAGCGCGACGTCGGCGCTGCGGCCCGAGGTGATGAACTGCTTCACGCCGTTCAGCACCCAGCCGTCGCCGCGCCGCTCGGCGCGCGTCTTGAGGTTGGAGGCGTCGGAGCCGGCGTGCGGCTCGGTCAGGCAGAACGCGCCCAGCACCTCGCCGCGCGCCATCGGCTTCAGCCAGCGCTCCTTCTGGGCCGGCGACCCGTAGGCCATCAGCGCGGCGCAGTCGGGCGAGTTGTTGACGCTCATCACCGTCGACAGGCCGCCGTCGGCCGCCGCGATCTCCTCGAGCGCCAGCACGTAGGACACCATGTCGGCACCGGCGCCGCCCCACTCGGCCGGCACGCACATGCCCATGAAGCCCAGCCGGCCCATCTCGGCCAGCAGGGGCCGCGGGATCGCGCCCTCGGCCTCCCAGGCCCGGACGTGCGGCGCCACCTTGTCCCGCGCGAAGGCGCGCGCGGTATCGCGGATCAGGGTCTGTTCCTCGCTCAGCAGCATGGCAACGGCGCTCCGGGCCTAACGGCGATGGCTCAGCAGGCGCGCGCGCTGCCGTTGCCAGTCGCGGTCCTTGATCGACTGGCGCTTGTCGTGCGCCTGCTTGCCGGTGACCAGCGCGATCTCGATCTTCGCGCGGCCCCGCGGGTTGAAATAGACCTGCAGCGGCACGACGGTGCGGCCCTCGCGCTGGATCGCGCCGATCAGCTTGTTGATTTCCTTGCGGTGCAGCAGCAGCTTGCGCGGCCGCGTCGGCTCGTGATTGAAGCGGTTGCCCGAGGCGTATTCCGGGATGTTGGCGTTGACCAGCCAGGCCTCGCCGCCTTCCTCGGTGACGTAGGATTCGCCGATCGAGCTGCGCCCGCCGCGCAACGACTTGACCTCGGTGCCGGTCAGCGCCAGCCCGGCCTCGAAGGTCTCCTCGATGAAGTAGTTGTGCCGCGCCTTGCGGTTCTGGGCCACCACGGTGCGGCCCAGCTCGGTTGGCTTCGCCAAGGGAAAACGCCTCTTGTCTAGGCGGCCGGGCGGCTTCGGCCGCCCGTCACGCCATTACTCAGTTCAGCAGGCCCGCGTGCACCATCGCCTCGCGCACCTGCTTCTTGGTCGGCTCGGTGCACTCGACCAGCGGCAGCCGCAGCTTGGCGCTCGACTGGCCGAGCAGTTCGGCCGCGTACTTCACCGGCGCCGGGCTGGTCTCGACGAACAGCGCCTTGTGCAGCGGCATCAGCCGGTCCTGGATCTCGAACACCTTGTCGAGGTCGCGCTTCTTCCACGCATCGTGCATGTCGCCGCACAGGCGCGGCGCGACGTTGGCGGTCACCGAGATGCAGCCGTCGCCGCCCTGGGCCAGGAAGCCGACGGCGCTCGCGTCCTCGCCGGACAGCTGCAGGAATCCCTTCTTGGCGCGCAGCTTGGTCAGCGTCGGGCGGGCCATGTCGTAGCTCGCGTCCTTGATGCCGATGATGCCCGGCACCTGGCTCAGGCGGATCACCGTCTCGACCTGCATGTCGCCGCCGGTGCGCGGCGGCACGTTGTACAGCAGGATCGGGATATCGACCGCCTCGGCCACCGCCTTGAAGTGCTGGAACAGGCCTTCCTGGGTCGGCTTGTTGTAGTACGGCACGACCAGCATGGCGGCGTCGGCGCCGGCCTGCTTGGCGTGGCGCGTCAGCTCGATCGCCTCGTCGGTCGAGTTCGACCCGGTGCCGGCGATCACCGGCACGCCGGTGCCGCGCGCCGTGGCGATGCAGATGTCGATCACCCGCTTGTGCTCGTCGTAGGACAGGGTCGGCGACTCGCCCGTCGTGCCGCAGGGCACCAGGCCGTCCGTGCCTTCCTTGATCTGCCACGCCACGAACTTCTCGAACGCCTTCTCGTCGACCGAGCCGTCCTTGAACGGGGTGATCAGCGCGACCAGCGACCCGGTAAACATGGGGTTTTCTCCTCCGAAACTTTCCAGCCGGTCAGTTTAGGCCCCACCCCCCTACGGGGCAAGCCGAGCAACTTGCCATTGTGATGCCACGACAGCCTGCCTACGATTCCTAGCGTGAAAATGAAAATCTCCCCCCTCCTCCTGGCCCTGCCCCTCGTCGTCGCGACGCCCGCCCTGGCGCAGCAGGGCGGCGTCACGATCCTGCGCGGGCAGAGCGCCGATTCCCCCGGCAGCGGCGCGCCCGATACCGGCATCCGGCGCGTCCCCGGCAGTGGTCCCTCGACGGCGCCCGCCGCCGCCGCGCCCGCGCCGGCTACGCCGCGCCCCGCGGTCCCGATCACCGCCCAGCCGATCGGCGACGGCACCGCCGCCCTGATCCCGCCGCCCGCCCCGACCGAGACCGCGCAGGCGCTGGGCGGCCCCGCCAAGCCGCTCGACCCGGCCGCCGCCGCGGCGCTGGCCGCCGCCATCAAGGCGGTCGACGAGGGCCGCTGGGCCGACGCCCGCGCCGCCGTCGTCGGCTTCCGGCAGCCGCTGCTCGACCGCTACGTCGAGTGGAGCATCCTGCGCAGCGCGCCCAGGGCCGACGCGTCGTTCGCGGCGACCTGGCGGTTCCTGCGCGAAAGCCCGGATTGGCCGGAGCCCGAGGTGCTGCGGCGCCAGGCCGAGGACCGGGTCGGGCCGGACGTTCCGCCTTCCGAGGTCTTCCGCTACTTCACCGCCTTCCCGCCGCTCACCAGCAACGGCCACATGCGCCGGCTCGAGGCGGCGCAGGCGGTCAGCCCCAACGACGTCAAGCGGCTGGCCGGCGAGAGCTGGCGCAACGCGACCTTCCGCAACAGCGACGAGGCCGAGTTCCTCAACCGCTACGGCACGCTGCTGAGCGGCGACGACCAGGTGGCGCGGTTCGACCGCCTGATGGCCGAGGGCAAGACCAACGTGGCGCGCGACCTGCTGCCCAAGCTGCCGCCGGACCAGCAGCCGCTGGCCAACGCGCGGCTGGCGATGGCGACCAAGGCGGCCGACGCCACGACCGTGCTGCGCGGCGTCGCGCCGGCCAAGCTCGATACGCCGACGATGCGGCTGGAACGGGCGCAGTGGGCCCGCCGCACCGGCAACCTCGACGAGGCGCGCGCGCTGCTGGCCAAGCCCGCCACGGGCGCGCCGACCGGGCAGGCCGATGCATGGTGGACGGAGCGCAACCAGGTGGCGCGCGACCTGCTGGCCGCCGGCAAGGCGGGCGAGGCCTACACGCTGGTGGCGCAGCACGGGCTGACCCGCGGCGTCTCGTTCGCCGAGGCCGAGTTCCTCGCCGGCTGGATCGCGCTGCGCCACCTGCGCAAGCCGGCCGACGCGCAGAAGCACTTCCAGACCCTGTACGACGGCGTGTCGACCGACATCTCGAAGAGCCGCGCCGCCTACTGGCAGGGCCGCAGCTTCGAGGCGGCCGGCCGCGCGCGCGAGGCCAACGACTGGTACGCGCGCGCCGCCACCTACGGCCAGACGTTCTACGGCCAGATGGCGGCCCGCAAGCTGCCCGGCACCGCCGCCAAGCTGCCGGTCGACCCGGTGGCCTCGGACTCCGACCGCCAGGCGCTGGGCGGGCGCGAACTGGTGACCATGACGCGCTACCTCGGCCAGTCGGGCGACTTCGAGCGCACGCGGCCCTTCCTGCTGCGCCTCGCCCGCATGGTGACAGCGCCGGGCGAGACCGCGCTGCTGGCGCAGCTGGCCGTCGAGATGAAGCGGCCCGACGTCGCGCTGACCATCGCGCGGCGCGGCGCCGAAGGCGGCGTCGTGCTGTTCGACAGCGCCTTCCCGGTGGTCGACCTCGGCTCGACCGGCGCGGTCGAGCGCGCCCTGGCGCTGGCCGTCACGCGACAGGAAAGCTCGTTCAACGCCGCCGCGGTGTCGTCGTCCGGCGCGCTCGGCCTGATGCAGCTGCTGCCGGGCACCGCCCGCGACGTCGCCGGCCGGCTCGGCGTGCCGTTCATCCAGGACAAGCTGACCCGCGACCCGGCCTACAACGTGCAGCTCGGCAGCCAGTACCTGTCCGAGATGCTGGGCCGCTTCGGCGGTTCCTACGAACTGGCATTGGCGGCCTACAATGCCGGCCCCAACCGCGTCGCGCGCTGGCTCGAGACGATGGGCGATCCGCGCAGCGGCAAGATCGACATGATCGACTGGATCGAGATGATCCCGTTCCGCGAGACCCGCAACTACGTGCAGCGCATCATGGAAGGCGTCGTCGTCTACCGCGACCGCCTCAACGGCTCGTTCCGCACCGTGCCGCCGGCCGTCGGCCGCTCGTAGGACCTAGAGCGGCCCCTTCCCGGCCGCGGCGATCGCGACCTCGAGCTGCTCGAGCGTCGCCGTGCCGATCAGCATGGTCGACACCGCCTTGTGGCCGATCACGAAGCGCTGCGCGTACTCCGCGAGGCTGGCGCAGCCCTTCTCGCGCGCCAGCGGCGCCAGCGCCTGGGCGCGTGCCACGTCGTCGGCGAAGGACGGCGCCGAGCCGATCGGGTCGACCGACTGCATCGCCAGCGGGTGGCGCTCGGCGCTGCCCGACAGCGCGCCGCCGGCCAGCGCCCGGATGACGATGGTCCCCATGTCCTTCGCCTGCGCTGCGTTCAGCAGGCCGCCGTAGTCGAGGCCCGGCGTGCCGGCCGGCATCGCGCAGCCGGCGCTGGGATTGAGCGCGTTGTAGACGACCTGCACGGTGTCGAAGAGGCCCGAGTCGACGGCGCGGTGCAGCGCCGCCGGCTCGCCGACGCCGGAGAAGCCCACGAAGCGCGTCTTGCCCGCCGCCCGCAGGCGTTCGAGCGCTGGCGCCACCTGCTCGAGCGCGATGTCGATAGCCAACCGGTCGCCGGCATCGACCGCGGCCAGCGGGTTGTGCAGTTGCAGGAGATCGACGTGGTCGCGCTTCAGGCGCTGCAGGCTCGCCTCGAGGCTCCGCTCGATCGACCCGGCGACCTGGCCACGATCCGCGGCGGTGAGGCGGAACTTGGTGCCGAGCACGAGGCCGTCGCGCTTCGGCAGCGCGCGGCCGAGGTTGCGCTCGGACTCGCCGTCGCCGTAGCGCGACGCGGTGTCGAAGTAGGTGATGCCGGCGTCGATCGCGCGGCCGATCGCGCGATCCTGGTCGGCTGCCGCGCCCTTGGTGAACAGGCCACCGACCGCGCCGGCGCCATAGCCCAGGATCGAGACCTCGAGCCCCGTCCGTCCCAGCCGCCGGTACTGCATGTCAGCCCTCGCCTTCCACGCACACCGCGCCGGCCTCGTTGTCCACGACGACGTGGTTGTCGTAGTAGGTCACGATCGGCCTGGCGCCGAACGCGGCCGCCATGCGCGTCTCCCACTCCGGCGTGTACCAGGCGCGAGCCGAGGCCTCGCTGTCCCACAGGTAGACCCCGCCCCCGCCGGCCTCGCCGTTGAGGTAGTACTTCTTCAATAGTCCCTTGGCGCCCAGCGCGGTGTAGGTTGGCGCCGACTTGCGGGCCGCCTCGATCGCCGCGTCGCGCGGCCGCTTCGGCAGGGGAATCTGGACGATGGCGATGAACATGCCGGCCAGATTAGGGCATAACGGGAGCGTTGTCCGAGAGAGGAATTGCCGAATGTCGTCGTCCCCGTCCTTCGCCGATGTCCAGGGTGCCGCCCGCCGCCTCGACGGCGTCGCCGTGCGCACGCCGCTGCTGGAGAACGCGCGGGTCAATGCCCGGCTGGGCGGCCGGCTGTTCGTCAAGGCCGAGTGCCTGCAGCGCACCGGCTCGTTCAAGCTGCGCGGCGCCTACAACTTCCTCAGCCTGATGAGCGAGGCCGAGCGGGCGCGCGGCGTCGTCGGCTGGTCGTCCGGTAACCACGCCCAGGGCCTGGCCGAGGCGGCACGGCTGATGGGCGTCAAGGCGACCATCGTGATGCCGGCCGACGCGCCGGCGATGAAGATCGCCAACACCCGCGCCTCGGGCGCCGAGGTCGTGCTGCACGACCGCGTCAAGGAGAGCCGCGAGGAGATCGGCATGGGCATCGCGCAGAGGACCGGCGCGACGGTCGTGCCGCCCTACGACCACCCGTGGATCCTGACCGGCCAGGGCACCGCCGGCCTCGAGCTGGTCGAGCAGGCCACGGCGCTGGGCGTGACGCTCGACGCGGTCGCCGCCCCCTGCTCCGGCGGCGGCCTCGCCACCGGCATCGCGCTGGCGGTGAAGGGCCTGTCGCCCTCGACCAGCGTCCATGCCGGCGAGCCGGCCGGCTTCGACGACCTCGCGCGCTCGCTGGCCGCCGGGACGAAGCAGAAGAACGACAAGCTGTCGGGCTCGATCTGCGACGCGCTGCTGGCGCCGACGCCGGGCGACGTCACCTTCCCGCTGGCCCGCGCCCTGCTCGGCCCCGGCCTCGTGGTCAGCGACGACGAGGTGCTGGACGCGATGGAAGTGGCGTTCCGCGAGTTCAAGATCGTGGTCGAGCCGGGCGGCGCGGTCGCGCTGGCCGCGGCGCTGACCGGCAAGCTGCCGGTCAAGGACCGCGCCGTCGCGGTGGTCTGCTCGGGCGGCAACGTCGACCACGCGACCTACGCCCGCGCACTGGCGCGCGCCGCCGCATGACCCTGACGGGCCGCAGCCGACGCCGATGGCGGCTGATCTTCTGGATCTGCGCCGCGAGCGCTACGATCAGCGCGTGGTTCGGCTACCGCGTCGCCATGTCGGCGGCGTCGCAGGACCCGCTGTTCGGCGCGGTGACCGGCGTCGTCACGTCGCTGCTGATCACCGTGCCCATCGTGGTGTTCGAACTGCAGGGCCAGGACCTCGCGGTGTCGCGCCGCCTGCGCCGGCTGCCGCTGTCGGTCTACTTCGCCGCGCGCGTCCTGCTGTACGTCGTGGTGATCGTCGTCGGTCTCGCGCTCGGCCGCCTGCTGACCGACCGCGAGTCGTTCCGCCTCGCCGAGATCTTCGAGAGCGGCGGCTTCACCTTCTCGATCGCCATGGCGGTGATCGCCAACGCCGGCATCGAGATCGGCCGCCTGCTGGGCTTCGGCACCGTGGTCAGCCTGCTGAGCGGCCGCTACGCCCGGCCGCGGCGCGAGCAGCGGGCATTCCTGATGATCGACATGAAGGGCTCGACCGGCTTCGCCGAGCGGCTGGGACCGGAACGCTTCCTCGACCTGCTGAACGACTTCTTCCGCGACGTCGCCGACGGCGCGCTGGAGTGCGGTGCGGAGATCCACAAGTACGTCGGCGACGAGGCGATCCTGACGTGGCGGCTCGCCGGACCGACGGTCGACAGCGACATGCTGGCCTGCCCGTTCGTCATCCGCGACCGCATCGAAGAGCAGCAGGACGCCTATCGCCGCCACTACGGCAGCGCGCCCGGCTTCCGGGCGGCGCTGCACTGCGGCGAGATCGTCACCGGCCAGATCGGCGACGTGCGCCGCGAGATCGCGTTCGTCGGCGACACTCTGAACGTTGCGGCGCGCCTGCTCGACGCCGCGCGCGAGACCGGCAACGACGTGCTCGTCTCGGACGAACTGCTGTCGCGGGCCGCGCTGCCGGCGGGGATCCTGTCGCGGTCGCTGCCGACCCTCGAGGTGCGCGGCCGCGAGGCCCGGCTCGCGATCGCCGCGCTCGACCGGCCCTAGCCGGTCACGCCGGCTTGCGCACGGCGGCGCCCGGCTTGGCGGCGCCGCGGCGCTCGAGCAGGCTGCCGAGGATGCCCTTGGGCAGGAAGATGATGAACAGCACCAGCAGCAGGCCGTAGACCAGGTTGTCCCAGCCGACCGCCTTGGTGCCGAAGAAGATGCGCAGGAACTCGGCCAGCAGCAGCGTGATCACCGCGCCGACCGTCGGTCCCAGCGACACGTAGATGCCGCCGACCACGACGGCGAACACCATCTGCAGCGATACCGAGATGCCGCTCACCGTGTCGGGCGAGATGAACATCTGGTACTGGCAGTAGAGCGCGCCGGCGAACGCGGTCATCAGCGCGCTGATCACCGTGATGCGCAGCTTCTGGGCGGTGACGTTGACGCCCGCCGCCGCCGCGGCGTCCTCGTCCTCCGAGATCGCCTCCAGCGCGTAGCGCGACATGCCGCGGTCGACCTGGTGCCAGATGGCGAGGCCGACCAGCCAGACGCCCAGCGCGATCAGGTACCACACCACCTTGTCGTCGAACTGCAGGGCCCACAGGTGGCTGCCCTTGGTGCGGTCGGGGGTCATGCCGAGCGAGCCGCCGGTCCAGTCGCGCGTCGCGGTGATGACCTGCAGCACGATGCCCGACAGGGCCAGCGTCACCAGCGCGAAGTAGTGGCCGGTGATCCGGAAGCGGAAGCACGGGTAGGCGACGATCAGCGCCAGCGCGCCGGCGCAGGCGAGCGCGATGGGAATGCCCAGCCATGGCGTCAGGCCGGCATGGTTCCACAACAGCGCCGTGACGTAGGCGCCGACGCCCATGAAGCCGCCATGACCCAGCGACACCAGCCCGAAGCGGCCCATCATCGACCACGAGGTGTAGGCGAAGGACCAGATCAGGATCAGGATGACGATGTGTAGGTGGTAGGTGTCGCGGTGCACGAACGGCAGCGCGACCAGCGCCACGAGGGCGATCGGCCAGGCGATGCGCGGGTTCAGGCTCATGACCGCCTCGCCAGCAGGCCGGCGGGCCGGATGAACATCATCAGGATGAAGAACGCGAAGGCCAGCACGTAGCCCCACTCGAGGTCGGAGAACAGGCCGCCCAGCGAGATGATCTCGGCAAAGACGAAGGCCGCGACGAAGCCGCCGACGAAGTTGCCCAGCCCGCCCAGCACGCAGATCAGGAAGGTGATCGGGCCGAACGACAGGCCGACGAACGGATGGACGTCGTACTGCAGCACCAGCAGGCAGGCCGCCAGGCCGGCCAGCGCCCCGCCGAGCGCCGAGGTCACGAGGTAGATGCGCTTGGTGTCGACTCCCATCAGCGCCATGATCTCGCGGTCCTGGGCGATCGCGCGGATCGCCGTGCCGGTGTAGGTCCGGGTCATGAACAGGTAGACCACCACCATGCCGACCAGCGCCGCGCCGAACGCCAGCAGGCGCGAATAGCTGAAGTGCATCTCGGCGAAGGTCAGCACCGGCAGGCGGATGCCGAGGTTGCGGAAGTCGATGCCGAACATCACGGTGGCGAAGCTCTGCAGCACGAACAGCACGCCGCCGGTGGCCAGCAGCTGGTTGATCGGCGGCCCCGACAGCAGCGGCTCGATCACCAGGAAGTGCAGCGCCGCGCCGAGGATGGCGACCAGCAGGATGGCCAGCGGCGCCGCCAGCCAGTAGCTGAGGCCGAACGACTGCACCATGAAGTACATGCCGTACATGCCGATCATCACCAGCTCGGCGTAGCAGATCCAGGTCACGTCGATGACGCCGAAGATCAGGTTGAGCCCGAGCGCCAGCAGGGCGAGCAGGCCGCCCAGCAGGATGCCGTTCACCACGGCCTCCAGCAGGTAGATGTCGAAGATCTCGAGGAACGATCCCATCGCGTACGCTCCGTTCCTAGACGCCGAGATAGGCTTGCTTGACGGTGTCGCTGGCCAGCAGCTCGGCGGCGCTGCCCGAGGCGCGGATCGAGCCGGCTTCCAGCAGGTAGGCGCGGTCGACGACCTTCAGCACCTGCTGCACGTTCTGCTCGACGATCAGCACGGTGAGGCCGCCGGCGCGGATGCGCTTGACCAGCTCGAAGACCTGCTGGACCACGACCGGCGCGAGGCCAGCCGACGGCTCGTCGAGCAGCAGCAGCCGCGGGTCGCTCATCAGCGCCCGGCCGATCGCGCACATCTGCTGTTCGCCGCCTGACATCGTGCCGGCCATCTGGTGGCGGCGCTCCTTCATGCGGGGGAACAGGTCGAAGACGAACTCCAGCCGCTCGGCGTAGCGCGCCCGCGACTTCGGCAGGAAGGCGCCCATGCGCAGGTTGTCCTCGACGCTGAGGCGCGGGAACAGCCGGCGGTTCTCGGGGACGTGCGCGATGCCCAGCCCGACGATCTGGTGCGCCGGCGTGGCGACCACGTCGGCGCCCTCCATCGCGATCGAGCCGCGCATCGGCCGGATCAGGCCGGAGATCACGCGCATCAGCGTCGTCTTGCCGGCGCCGTTGGGGCCGATCACGCCCACCGCCTCGCCCGCCTGGACGTCGAGGTCGATGCCGAACAGCGCCTGGAAGCTGCCGTAGCCCGCGTCGATGCCGCGCAACGCCAGCATCAGCGCCTCGCCTGCGCGGCGACGGCCTGGGTCGCGTCGGCGTCGGTGCCGAGATAGACCTCGACGACGCGCGGATCGTGGGCGACCTCGCTCGGCAGGCCCTCGCTGATCTTCTCGCCGTGGTCGAGCACCATGACGCGATCGACGACGCGCATCAGCACCCCCATGATGTGCTCGACCCAGATGATGGTGATACCGAGCTCGTCGCGGATGTTGCGCAGCATGTCGGCGGCCTGGTCCATCTCGGCTTCGTCGAGGCCGCCCAGGCTCTCGTCGGCCAGCAGCAGCTTGGGCCCGGTGGCCAGCGCCTTGGCGAGTTCCAGCTTCTTGAGGCCGGCGGCGCCCAGCCCGTCGACCGGCGCGGCGCGGTCGGTCGGCAGGCCGACCATGGCGAGCGCCCGGGTCGCGGCCTGCTCGGCCTCGGCGCGGCTGCGGCCGCCCTGCCCGTAGTAGCCGGCCAGCACGACGTTCTCGAAGATCGTCAGGCGGCGGAACGGCCGCGGGATCTGGAAGGTCCGCCCGACGCCGCGGTTGATGATGCGGTGCGACGGCAGGCCGGCCAGTTCCTGGCCGTCGAACCGGATCGAGCCCGCCGAGGGCGGGAACGTTCCGGACAGCATGTTGAAGATGGTGCTCTTGCCCGAGCCGTTCGGGCCGATCAGGCCGAGGATCTCGCCCTGCGCGACCTCGAACGACACGTCGTTCACCGCCGTGAAGCCGCCGAAGCGCTTGACCAGTCCCTCGACGACCAGCACGGAGCGGCGCCCGGACCGCTACTTGCTCGAGTAGGTCGTGCCCGCCGGGAGCGGCAGCACGGCCTCGCGCTGGGCCTGGCTCTTCGGCCACACCACGTAGGACTTGTCGTCGATGTACTGGATGACGACCGGGAAGCTGCGCTCGTTCTGGCCGGCCATCGGCGCGCCCTCGCCGAAGAACTTGGCGCCGAAGCCCAGCATGGTGCCGCCCTCCGGGATATCGACCTCGAGTGCCGCCTTGCGCAGCGCGTCGGGGTCGACGCCGCCGTACTTCTTGATGGCGCGCGGCAGCACCTCGGTGAGGAACAGGTAGGTGTTCGACGCCGCCATGCCGACGTGGGCCGAGCGGATCGCGACGCCCGGCTTCACCTTGTCGAACTCCTCGCCGACCATCTTGATGACCGGCGGCAGCTTGGGATCGAGCGTCTTGGGATTGGTCAGCCAGATCGAGATCGGGTCGGTGTTGAAGAAGTAATTGACGTCGTTGCCGAGGCCTTCCTTCAGCTTCTCGTAGACGCCGTAGCCGGCGCCGTGGCCGATCAGGGCCTGGAACTTCAGCCCCTGCTCGCGCGCCTGGCGCAGCAGCAGCGTGATGTCGGGGTTGTAGCCGGTGTGGAAGACGACGTCCGGCCGCGCCCGCTTCAGCTTGGTCACTAGCGCCGACAGGTCGGGCGCGGTCGCCGAGTAGCCTTCCTTGAGCACGACGTTGAAGCCCGCCTTCTTGGCGCCGGCCTCGTTGCCCTTCGACACGTCGACGCCGTAGGAGCCGTCCTCGTGGACGATCGCCACGCGCAGGTCCTTGGGCTCCTTGCCGAACTTGGCCTTGGCGTTCTGCTCGACGAAGTCCATCGTCATCATGCCGAACTGGTTGCCGCTGGCCTGCGGGCGGAAGACGTACTTGAGGTTCTTGTTCTCGAGCACCGCCGACGAGATGCAGGTGGTGATCCACATGAAGTTCTTCAGCTGCTCGACGCGGGCGGCCACCGGCACGCACTGCGCGGACGAGAAGAAGCCGAGCAGCATGTTGACCTTTTCCTGCTCGATCAGCCGCACCGCCTCGTTGATCGCCACATCGGGCTTGCTCTGGGCGTCGGCGTAGACGGCCTCGATCTTGTAGCCCTCGACGCCGCCCTGCTTGATGAAGTTGTCGAGCATGATCTTGGCGCCGATGTACTGCAGCTCGGAGCCGCCGCCGGCCAGCGGGCCGGTCAGGTCGTAGATCACGCCGATCTTGATCTTCTTTTCCTGTGCGGCGGCGGAAGCTGCGAAACCGAACGCGGCAGCAACGGCCATGGCACCGCCCACGAGGCGGGCCACCATGCTCTTGGACATCTCGTCCTCCCTAGGTATCGACGCTTGTGCGTTCTGATCTGCCCGCATCACACGGAACGCGGGAGGAGATGTCAAGCTTTGCCGCCGCTACGGCCGGTCGTCGCCCGGCGTGACCACGTCGAACATCAGTCCCGGCGCGGGATCGAGCATCGCGAACAGCGCGGCGAGCCGCGACGGGTCGCCCTCGATGCGCAGCGCGCCGGACTGCACCGCCTCGATCGGCGTCGTCTTGCGCATGACGATGGTGTCGAGCGTGGCGCGCGTCGTCGTCACCGAGGCGGCGGCGCCCTCGACCCACCTGCCCAGCCGGTGGCTCAGCGTGCAGTGCTTCAGCGTCAGCGCCAGCTTCTCGTCGCGGTCGGTGAAGTGCCAGTTGACCGTCATCGACTGGCCGGCCGCCTTGGCGGCGTCGAGCCGGATCGCCATCAGGTCGAACAGCAGGTCGCTCGACAGGCCGGCCAGCGTGTCGGCGCCGATGCCGCCGCGCGACGGCAGCGCGAACACGCCGTGGCGCAGCTCCTGCGCGCCATACAGGAAGGCGTTGCGCCACGTCGCCGACTCGGCCTGGTAGCCCATCTGCTCGAGCGCGTCGGCGCACAGCGCGCGGGCTTCCTTGTTGCCCGGGTCGGCGTAGACGACCTCCTTCATGACCTGCGCCACCCAGCGGTACTCGCCCTTCGCGAAGTCGGCGCGGGCGCGCTCGATCACCGCGGCGGCGCCGCCCATGTACTCGACGAACTTGCGCGCCGCCGGGATCGGCGGCAGCGGGTGCAGGTTGCACGGGTTGCCGTCGTACCACGACAGGTAACGCTGGTAGACCGCCTTCACGTTGTGGCTGACCGTGCCGTAGTAGCCGCGCACGCTCCAGCGCTCGGCCAGCCCCGGCGGCAGGTCGATCGCCTCGGCGATCTCGGCCGGCCGCCAGCCGCGGTTCATGTAGCGCAGCGTCTGGTCGTGGATGTGCTTGTAGAGGTCGCGCTGCGACTCGAGGTGATCGAGCACCGCTTCCCGGCCGAACACCGGCCAGTGGTGCTGGCCGATCAGGATGTCCGACTGCGCGGCGTAGTTCTCGATGGCGTCGCCGATGTACTTCGCCCAGACCCGCGGGTCGCGCGCCACCGCGCCGCGCAGCGGGATGAAGTTGTGCAAGAGCGGGCAGGCGTTCTCGGCCATGTTGAGCACGCCGAGCCCGGGATAGAACATGTGCATCTCGGCCGGCGCCTCGGTCTCCGGCGCCAGCTGGAAGACGATGCGCACGCCGTCGATCGCGTGCTCCTCGACCGCCTGCTCGATGCTGAGGGTCGGCGCGATCAGGCCGGGCGTGCCACGCGCCACGCCCTTGCCCAGCCCGGCATCGACCTGGCCGCGCGGCCCGCGCGGCAGCATCGGGCCGAACTGGAACTGGGCGCGCCGCGCCATCGGCGAGCCGGCCAGCACGTTCTCGCCGCTCACCGCCTCCATGAAGCCGGCCGGGGCGATCACCGCCACCCTGCCCGCCCTGACGTCGGCCTCGTCGACCACGCCGCGCACGCCACCGAAATGGTCGACGTGGCTGTGGGTGTAGATCACCGCCACCACCGGCTTGCGCGGCCGGTGGGCGTAGTAGTGGTCGAGCGCGGCGCGCGCCACCTCGGCGGTGGTCAGCGGATCGATCAGGATCAGGCCGCTGTCGCCCTCGATCACCGTCATGTTGGCGATGTCGAAGCCACGCAGCTGGTAGAGCCGCTCGGTCACCTTGAACAGGCCGTTGGCCATGTTGAGCCGGGCCAGCCGCCACAGGCTGGGATTGACCGTGGCCGGCGCGAGCTCGCCGTCGATGAAGGCGTACTCGCCGAGGTTCCACAGCACCGTGCCGCTCCTGGCGCGCACCACGCCCTCGGGCACCGGCGCAATCAAGCCGCGCTGCGCCGCCTCGAAGTCGCGCCTGTCGGCGAAGTCGAGCTTCGCCGCCATCGCCGCGTTGGCGGCGCGGGTCGCCGCCTCGGCGTCGCGCGCCGCGTCGAGGTGCGAGGCGGGAACCGGTACCGCGGACGCCACGCTCATCTCAGCCCTCGACCTTGATGTTGTTGTCCTTGACCACCTGGGTCCAGCGCACCGTCTCGGCCTTGAGCTTGTCGAGGTAGGCCTCGGGCGTGCTGCCGGTGGTGAAGAAGCCGAGCTCGCCGAACTTCTTCTTCACCTCGGGATCCTTGATGACCTCGAGGCAGAGGGCGTTCAGGCGGTCGATCACGGGGCGCGGCGTGCCGGCCGGCGCGACCAGCCCGTAGTAAACGGCGCCGACCATGTCGGGCATGCCGATCTCGATCACCGTCGGCACGTCGGGACACATCGGCGAGCGCTCGGCGGAGGCGACCACGAGACCCTTCATGCGGCCGGCCTTGACGTGGTTGCCGGTCGGCAGCACGACGTCGCAGATCATCGGCACATGGCCGGCCAGCACGTCGCGGATCGCGTCGGCCGAGCCCTTGTAGCCGACGACCTCCATGTTGAGCTTGTTGCGCGACTTGAACAGTTCCATCCAGAGGTGCGGCTGGTTGCCGATGCCCGAGGTCGCGAAGCGGACCTTCTGGGGCTGCTTGTTCACCCACTCGGCGAACTCCGGCCAGGTGCGCGCCGGGATATCGTTGTTGAAGGCGATCAGGTCGGGGATGTCGGCCAGCGTCGAGATCGGCTGGAAGTCCTTCAGCGGGTCGTAGGGCTGCTTGAGGCCGAGCGCGGCGTTGGTCGCCAGCGTCGTCGTGCCGAGCAGCAGCGTGTGGCCGTCGGGCTTCGACTTGGCGACCAGCTCCATGCCGATGATGGTGTTGCCGCCGCCCCTGTTCTCGACGATCACCTGCTGGCCGAGCAGCGCCGACATCTTCTCGGCCACGAGGCGTCCGGCCGTGTCGGTGGCGCCGCCCGGGATGTAGGGCACCACGATCCTGACCTGCTGGCTGGGCCACGCCTGGGCCCGCACCGCGCCGGCGCCGACGATGGTCCAGCCGGCGGTGGCCGCCAGCACGCTGCGTCGCTTGAGCATCGAAGTCCTCCCTGTCTTTGCGGGAAGACTACTCCGCCGGCTTCAGCACCGCACGGCTCATGTCGCGGTCGCCCGGCAGGAAGGCCAGCGCGATCGCGCCGGCCAGCGACACCCCGGCCAGCACCATCAGCACCACCGGGAAGCCGGCCGCCTTCACGGTCGGGCCGATCAGCGCCACCACGATGGAACTGATGCCGAAGCCGATCGCGAGGCGCGCGCCGGTGACGCGGCTGCGCATGCGGTCGTCGATGTACTTCACGACCATCGCGTCGGTGAACGGGATGGCGCCGAACACCAGCAGCATGTAGCCGATCGCCACCACGAACAGCGCCCAGTCCTGGACCTGCGAGGCGAGCAGGAACAGCGGCACCTGCATCAGCACGATCGGCACGTAGATCGACTTCAGCGGGAAGCGGTCGATCATCTTGCCGACCACCAGCTGGGCGAACGAGGCCAGCGAGAAGATCACGAACAGCATGAGCGCCAGCTCGGCCGGGTCCTGCACCGCGCCCTTGACGCGCTCGCGCAGCAGCTCGCCGTTGCCGTTGGTGGTGAAGTTGAAGACGATGCTGCCGGTCACCGCGGTGAAGGTCATGATCGCGAAGACGCGCGCCATCATCGCCTTGGGCAGGTCGTTCATCTTGGCCTTGCGCTGCGCCGGCGCGCTGTCCTCGCGCGGCACCAGCGCCACGAAGGCGACGGCGCAGACCAGGCAGATCACGCCGGGGATGATGTAGGCCATCTGCCAGCCGAAGCGCTGGGCGATGTAGACCGACACGCCGGCGGCGATGGCGATGCCCATGTTGCCGGCCAGGCCGTTGACGCCGATCGTGAAGCCCGGGTTCTTGGCCTTCTGCACCAGCATCGGGATGCCCACCGGGTGGTAGATCGAGGCGAAGGCGCCCATCAGGGTGAGCGCGATGCCGATCTGCCACTTGTTGGTGCACAGCGCGATCAGCAGCGCCGAGACGCCCATGCCGGCAAAGAAGATCACCATCATGATCCAGCGGCCCCACAGGTCGCCCAGCCGGCCGCTCAGGATCGAGCCGGCGCCGAACATGAACAGCGCGCCGTAGTTGAACGGCGTCAGCTCGGTCCACTCGACGCCCCAGACGCCGGCGATCACGCCCCAGCTGTAGGCGAACACCACCAGGATCCAGTGATCCATGGCGTGGCCGATGTTCAGCAGGATCGAGGTCGGGCTCGTGTGACTCATTCTCGTTTCCTCCTGTGCCAAGGGTAACCGTGACACCCGTGTCTGTCTTGCGCTAGCTTGCCAACTTATGTCGCGAAATGGACAACCCCGCTCCACCGATCCCCAAGACTACCAGAAGGTCCCGCGGGCGGTCGCCGCGATGCCCAAGGATTTCGCCGCCGGCTTCACGGTGGTGCCGCATCGCCACGAGCGCGCCCAGCTGATCCACGCCACCGATGGCACCATGCGGGTCTCGACCGCCAGCGGCGTCTGGGTCGTGCCACCGCAGCGCGCGCTGTGGATGCCGGCCGGCATCGAGCACGCGATCGCCATGCTGTCCGACGTCACCATGCGCACCCTGTACCTGCGCGACGACGCCGCCCCGTTCATGCCCGACAGCTGCCGCGTCCTGCCGGTGTCGCCGCTGCTGCGCGAGCTGATCGTGCGCGCCACCGAGCTGCCGCTGCAGTACGACGAGCACGGGCCGGCCGGCCACGTCGTGGCGCTGATCCTGGCCGAGCTGCGCGGGCTGCGGTCGTTGCCGCTGCAGTTGCCGATGCCGGCCGATGCCCGCCTGCGCGGCGTCTGCCAGGCCCTGCTCGACGCGCCGGGCGATCCGCGCCCGCTGGCCGCCTGGGCCCGTCCGCTGAACGCCAGCGCGCGCACGCTGGCCCGCCGCTTCCAGCGCGAGACCGGCCTCAGCTTCGGCGCGTGGCGCCAGCAGGCGCGCGTGCTCGAGGCGATGGGACGGCTGGCCGGCGGCGCGCCGGTGACCCAGGTCGCGCTCGACCTCGGGTACGACAGCGTCAGCGCCTTCAGCGCCATGTTTCGCCGGGCGGCAGGAGCGCCTCCCAGCGCCTGGCGGCATCCGCCGTCCGGCGAGCGGTAAAGCCCCTCGCCCCTTGTGGCTTTGTCGTTCCATCCCAAGCAGTTAGCGCACAGGGTTCTTGACGGGGCGGGCGCAAATCCCCCCAATGCGCCTCCATTTTCTTGTAAACTGTCATTCATCTCGCCGCTGAAGGGCGTCCGGAGTTTCTGTTGAAGCCGACCGACATCAAGAACCCCGACTACTTCCACAAGGTCGTCGACTGCCAGTGGGCCTGCCCCGCCCACACTCCGGTCCCCGAGTACATCCGACTGATCGCGCACGGGCGCTACTCGGATGCCTACATGATCAACTGGAAGAGCAACGTCTTCCCGGGAATCCTCGGCCGCACCTGCGACCGCCCGTGCGAGCCGGCGTGCCGCCGCAGCCGCGTCGAGGACGAGACGCTGGTCAAGGGCAAGCGCGAGCCGGTCGCGATCTGCCGCCTCAAGCGCGTCGCCGCCGACTACAAGTCCGACGACGTCAAGGCGCGCATGCCCAAGGCGCCCGCGAAGAACGGCAAGCGCGTCGCCTGCATCGGCGGCGGCCCGTCGTCGCTGACGGTCGCGCGCGACCTCGCGGTGCTCGGCTACGAAATCACCATCTACGAGCAGGATCCCAAGCTCGGCGGCTTCATCCGCACCCAGATCCCGCACTTCCGCCTGCCCGAGTCGGTGATCGACGAGGAAGTCGGCTTCATCACCGGCATCGGCAACATCGAGTTCCGCCGCCAGCGCGTCGAGTCGCTGAAGGGCGTGCTGGCCGAAGGCTACGACGCGGTGTTTGTCGGCTCGGGCGCGCCGCGCGGCCGCGAGCTCGACGTGCCGGGCCGCCAGGAAGCGGCGGCCAACATCCACATCGGCATCGACTGGCTGTCGTCGGTCTCGTTCGGCCACGTCACCTCGGTCGGCCAGCGCGTGATCGTGCTGGGCGGCGGCAACACCGCGATGGACTGCTGCCGCACGGCGCGCCGCCTCGGCGGCAAGGACGTCAGGGTGATCGTCCGCTCGGGCTTCGAAGAGATGAAGGCGTCTCCCTGGGAGAAGGAAGACGCCATGAACGAGGACATCCCGATCCTCAACATGCTGGTGCCCAAGGAAGTCACCCACAAGAACGGCAAGATCACCGGCGTCACCTTCGAGAAGGTGCGCGCCGAGTACGACGCCAAGGGCCGGCGCTCGCTGGTCCCGTCGGGCGAGCCCGACCAGCATTTCGAGTGCGACGACGTCCTGGTCGCGATCGGCCAGGAGAACGCCTTCCCGTGGATCGAGAAGGATGCCGGCGTCGAGTTCGACCGCTGGGGCCTGCCCAAGCTCAACGAGGCGACGCTGCAGAGCACCAACCCGAAGGTCTTCTTCGGCGGCGACGCGGCGTTCGGTCCGAAGAACATCATCTGGGCGGCCGCGCACGGCCACGACGCGGCGACCTCGATCCACAAGGTGCTGTCGGGCGAGAACCCCGAGGAGCGCCCCGCTCCCGGCGTCAACATCGTCAGCCAGAAGATGGGCATCCACGAGTGGAGCTACGACAACGCGCCGACCGTCGACCACCGGTTCAAGGTGCCGCACCGCGCCAAGGACGAGTCGCTGAAGGACATCATGGCCGAGGTCGAGCTCGGCTTCGACCCGATGCTCGCCTTCAAGGAAGCCCAGCGCTGCCTGAACTGCGACGTCCAGACGGTGTTCACCGGCAACCTGTGCATCGAGTGCGACGCCTGCGTCGACATCTGCCCGATGGATTGCATCACCTTCACCGAGAACGGTGAGGAGAAGGACATCCGTCACCGGCTCAACGCGCCGGCCCTCAACGGCACGCAGGACCTCTACGTCGGCAACGACCTCAAGACCGGCCGCATCATGGTAAAGGACGAGGACGTCTGCCTTCATTGCGGTCTGTGCGCCGAACGCTGCCCGACGGGCGCGTGGGACATGCGCAAGTATTTCATCGAGATGACCCACGCGGAGCACGCATGCCGCAAGCAATAGCCGCCGTTAACGACTTCGTCGTCAAGTTCGCCAACGTCAACGGGTCGGGCTCGGCGTCGGCCAACGAGCTGTTCGCCCGCTCCATCCTGCGGATGGGCGTGCCGGTCAGCCCGCGCAACATCTTCCCGTCCAACATCCAGGGCCTGCCGACCTGGTACGAGGTCCGCGTCACCGAGCGCGGCTGGCTCGGCCGTCGCGGCGGCGTCGACATGATGGTCGCGATGAACCCGCAGACCTGGGCCGAGGACGTCAAGGAGATCAGCCCGGGCGGCTACCTGTTCTACGACAGCACCAAGCCGATGCCGTCGTCGGCCTTCCGCGAGGACATCAACGTCATCGGCGTGCCGCTGACCGCGATCACCAACGCGACCTACACCGACGCCCGCCAGCGCCAGCTGTTCAAGAACATCATCTATGTCGGCGCGCTGTCGGTGCTGCTCGACATCGATCCCGAGGCGATCAAGAAGCTGTTCTCCGAGCAGTTCCGCGGCAAGGAGAAGCTCCTGGACTCCAACGTCCGCGCGCTGAACCTCGGCCGCGACTGGGCGACCCAGCACCTCGATCCGTCGGCGGTGAAGATCAAGGTCAAGCCGGCCAACAACGTCGGCGACCGCATCTTCGTCGAGGGCAACAGCGCGGCCGCGCTCGGCGCCGTCTACGGCGGCGCCACGGTCTGCGCCTGGTACCCGATCACGCCGTCGTCGTCGCTCGCCGAGGGCTTCCAGGCGCATTGCAAGAAGCTGCGCCACGACAAGGACGGCAAGGCGCGCTACGCCATCGTGCAGGCCGAGGACGAGCTGGCCTCGATCGGCATGGTGATCGGCGCCGGCTGGAACGGCGCCCGCGCCTTCACCGCGACCTCGGGTCCGGGCATCTCGCTGATGACCGAGTTCATCGGGCTGGCCTACTTCGCCGAGGTCCCGGCGGTGATCGTCAATGTGCAGCGCGGCGGCCCCTCGACCGGCATGCCGACCCGCACGCAGCAGTCCGACCTGCTGTCCTGCGCCTACGCCTCGAACGGCGACACCAAGCACGTGCTGCTGTTCCCCGAGGATCCGCGCGAGTGCTTCGAGTTCACCGCCGATGCGCTCGACCTCGCCGACCGACTGCAGACCCCGGTGTTCGTCATGACCGACCTCGACATCGGCATGAACCACCGCCTGTGCAAGCCGTTCGAGTGGGACGAGAAGCGGGTCTACGACCGCGGCAAGGTGATGACCGCCGAGGAGCTCGAGGCCGGCAAGAACTTCGGCCGCTACCTCGACGTCGACGGCGACGGCATCCCGTTCCGCACCTACCCGGGCACCCACCCGACCAAGGGCTCGTACTTCACCCGCGGCACGACCAAGGACGAGTACGCGCGCTATTCCGAGGAAGGCCCGGTCTACGTCCGCAACATGGAGCGCCTGCAGCGCAAGTTCGACACGGCGCGCAAGATCGCGCCGCAGCCGATCCGCTACTCGTCGCCCAAGCCGTCGCGCTACGGCGTGATCTACTTCGGCTCGACCAGCCCGGCGATGGAAGAAGCGATCGAGCAGCTCGAGGCGGCGGGCAACCACGTCAACGCGCTGCGCGTGCGGTCCTTCCCGTTCGCCCAGTCGGTCGAGGACTTCATCCTCGAGCACGACCGCGTCTTCGTGGTCGAGCAGAACCGCGACGGCCAGCTGCGCTCGATGATCATGAACGAGTTCACGCTCGACGCGCGCAACCTGGTGCCGGTGCTGCATTACGACGGCACCCCGATCACCGCGCGCTTCATCTCCGGCGAGATCGCCAAGAAGCTCGCCCAGTTCAAGGTCGTTTCCTTCGAGAAGGCAGCGTCATGACGTTCATCGCCAAGCCCAAGCTGCACCACCCCTCGCTGGTCAAGAACAAGGCCGGCTACACCCGCCGCGACTACGAGGGCGCGGTCTCGACGCTGTGCGCCGGCTGCGGCCACGACTCGATCAGCGCCGCCATCGTGCAGGCCTGCTTCGAGCTCGACATCCTGCCCCACCAGGTCGCCAAGCTGTCGGGCATCGGCTGCTCGTCGAAGTCGCCGACCTACTTCGTCAGCGCCAGCCACGGCTTCAACACCGTGCACGGCCGCATGCCGTCGGTGATGACCGGCGCCAACCTCGCCAACCGCGACCTGATCTACCTCGGCGTCTCGGGCGACGGCGATTCGGCCTCGATCGGTCTCGGCCAGTTCGCCCACGTCATGCGGCGCGGCGTCAACATGACCTACATCGTCATGAACAACGGCGTGTACGGCCTGACCAAGGGCCAGTTCTCGGCGACCGCCGACAAGGGCTCGATCTCCAAGAAGGGCGCCGCCAACAACGACGAGCCGATCGACATGGTGTCGATGGCGATCCTGATGGGCGCGACCTTCGTCGGCCGCTCGTTCTCGGGCGACAAGCACCAGCTGGTGCCGCTGATCAAGGCGGCGATGGCGCACAAGGGCGCGGCCTTCCTCGACGTCATCAGCCCGTGTGTCGCCTTCAACAACCATGCCGGCTCGACCAAGAGCTACGACTACGTGCGCGAGCACAACGAGGCGCTGAACCGCCTCGACTTCATCACCGGCCGCGAGGAAATCACCACCCAGTACGACCCGGGCACGCTGACCACCGTGCAGCAGCACGACGGCTCGGTGCTGCGCCTGCGCAAGCTGGGCGAGGACTACGACCCGGCCGACAAGATCGCCGCGATGAAGCGCGTCCAGGAAGGCCTCGCCGCCGGCGAGGTCGTCACCGGCCTGCTCTACGTCGATCCGAGCCCGAAGGACCTGCATCACCACCTCAACACGGTCGATGCTCCGCTCAACACGCTCAACACGCCCGACCTCTGCCCGGGCAAGTCGGCGCTGGACAAGATCAACGCCTCACTGCGCTGATCGTGTCCCTCTCGAAGACCGCGAAGGCCCGCCTCACCGGCGGGCCTTCTGCTTTTTGAGGAAGGGTCCCTCGCTGCGCTCGGGATGACAGCTTGTTTGTCATCCCGAGCGCAGCGAGGGACCTTTCATTCTCACACGTGCAGCGCCTCGCCGAGCGCACGCAGCGAGGCTTCGTGGAAGGCCTCGCCCAGCGTGGGATGCGCATGGATGGTGCCGGCGATGTCCTCCAGCCGGGCGCCCATCTCGAGCGCCAGCCCGAACGACGCCGACAGTTCGGAGACGCCGGCGCCGACCGCGGCGATGCCCAGCACGAGGTGGTTGTCGGCCCGCGCCACCACCCGCACGAAGCCCTCCTCCGCCGCCATGGTGAGCGCCCGGCCGTTGGCCTGGAACGGGAACTGCGCCGTCACGATCTCGCGGCCGGCGGCGCGGGCGGCGTCGGGCGACAGGCCGACCGTCACGATCTCGGGGTCGGTGAAGCACACCGCCGGGATCACGGTGGCGTCGAAGGTGCGGCGCTGGCCGGCGATGCACTCGGCCACCACCACGCCCTGCGCCATCGCGCGGTGCGCCAGCATCGGCTCGCCGGTGAGATCGCCGACCGCCCAGACGTTGCGCATCGAGGTGGCGCAGCGCTCGTCGACCGCGACGAAGCGGCCGGCCATCGTCAGGTCGAGCCGCTCCAGCCCGGCGCCGTCGAGCCGCGCCCGCCGGCCGGTGGCGACCAGCACCTTGTCGGCCGGCAGCACGCGCTTGCTCTCGCCGGCCAGCAGCAACCCGCCGTCCGTCAGCCCGGCGGCGCGCGCGTTGGTCAGGACCTCGATGCCCAGCGCCTTGAGCCGGCGCGCCACCGGCCGCACGAGGTCGGCGTCGTAGAGCGGCAGCAGCCGGTCGGTCGCCTCGACCACCGTCACGGTGGCGCCGAGCTTGGCCCACGCCGTGCCCAGCTCGAGCCCGATGTAGCCGCCGCCGACCACGACCAGCCGCCGTGGCACCTCGGCCAGCGACAGCGCCCCGGTCGACGAGATCACCTTGCCCCCGAACGGCAGGCCGGGCAGCGGCGTCGGCTCCGAGCCGGTCGCCAGCACGACGTGCTCGGCCTGCACGGTCTGCGGGCCGGTGTCGGTCTCGATGCGGCACGACTTGCCGTCGAGCATCTCGGCCGTGCCGTGGACGATCTTGACG
>JAIUOX010000037.1 GCA_020160955.1 Pseudomonadota bacterium | reverse complement strand
AACTTCTTCACCGTGCACGAGCTGCTCGACCAGTTCCCCGGCGAGGTGATCCGGCTGCTCCTGCTGTCGGCGCACTACCGCCAGCCGCTCGACTTCAACCACGAGGCGCTGGTCCAGGCCAAGGCGACGCTCGACCGCTGGTACGGCGTGCTGCGCGGCAAGGACCCGGCGGCCGCGCCGGTCGTGCCGGCGTCGGTCGAGGACGCGCTGTCGGACGATCTCAACACGCCGCTCGCCATCAGCGCGCTGCACCAGCTGTCGGATCCGGCCGCGCTGCGCGCCGGCGGCCACGCGCTCGGCCTCCTGCAGCAGGACCCGGAGGCGTGGTTCCGCTGGGCCCCGGCCGGCACCTCGGGGCCGGACGACGCCGAGATCGAGGCCGCGATCGCCGCCCGCCAGGCCGCGCGCAAGGCCAAGGACTTCAAGGAGTCCGACCGCATCCGCGACGACCTCAAGGCGAAGGGCGTCATCCTCGAGGACGGCCCCAAGGGCACGACCTGGAAGCGGGCGTAATTGTCTGGGACCGCGCGCGTCCCGCGCGCCTCATGAGCGCGCGGGACGCGCGCGGTCCCAATAACGCCTCACCTCGCTGACGGCATCGGCCGTTCCGGCCCGAGCTCGTAGCACTTCACGCTGAGCGCCGTCGGCCTGAGGTCGCGCAGCGCCGCCAGGAAGGTCGCCATGTGCGGCGTCGCGAAGTGGTCGGCGAGCGCCTGCGCGTCGCGCCACAGTTCGCGCACGCGCATCAGGTCGGGCTCCAGCAGGTCGAAGGCGTAGTCGTAGCCGGCGCAGCCCGGCTCGGCGCGCGACGCCTCGATCATCGGCCGCGCCACGGCGCGCACCCGCTCGGTCTGCGCGGGATCGAACCGCGCCTCGGCCAGCACCACCAGCATCGACTCCTCCTTCACCGCTTCTCGAACAGGACGCTCTGCACGGCCCGGCCGAAGTAGCCGTCCCGGTCGGCCAGCCGCGCCGCGGCGATGCCGATCGAATCCGGCCCGGTCCAGGTCTCGGCATCGAGCAGGATCCACTCGCCGACCGGCTCGCGCGCCAGGCTGAGCGAGAGGTCGCCGTTGATGAAGGTCCAGTGCGCGAAGTCGAGCTCGGCCGATGCGCCGTTGCAGAAGTCGGCGGCGATTGCCGCGCGCATCAGCGGCGAGATCGCCTCGCCCTCGACGATCGGGCGTCGCGCGGAACCAGATGGCGGCCGGCCCGGCGATGCGGAAGTCGCCGCGGGCCGCCCGGATCTCCAGCCCGTCGAGGAACGGCGTGCGCGACAGGCCGCTCGAGCCCGGCGGGTTGCTGTCCTCCGGGGCGGGGACCTCCGGCCGCGGCGCCGACGTGGCGACCGGCAGGTCGCGCGCGTCTCGGCGGATGCGCAGCACGCTGGCTCGCGTCACCTCGGTGCCGTTGGCCAGCAGGCGCACCTCGACCAGCTGGATCTTGCGACCCTCGCGCAGCACCTCGGTCTCGATCGACAGCGGTGCCAGCGGGACCGGTCGCATCAGGTCGACGGTGAGGCGCGCGACGCGCATCGGCACCGCGGTCGGCAGGCGCTCGACGGTCCGGCAGATCAGCGAGGCCGGTGCCGCGCCGTGCTGCAGCCGCGGGTCCCACGGCCCGCCGGCGAAGGCGCTCGGCGTCGCGGTGTCGCCGTCCACGCGGTAGATCGCTTCCATTCGGTCCCCAGCCATTCGCATCGATGGCGCAGGATACATCGCTTGACCGCGAAAGGGTGGCTCACAAGACTTGGGCGAGCCGTTACGAGGAGCCAGGCATGACCGGACCGCGGATCGTCGGCGACGAGGAGTGGCTGGAAGCGCGGCGCGCCCTGATGGCTCGCGAAAAGGAACTGACCCGGCTGCGCGACGCGATCGCCGCCGAGCGCCGCGCCCTGCCGTGGCGGCGTATCGGCAAGGACTACGTGTTCGAGGCGCCGGAGGGGCGCGTCACCCTGGCCGACCTCTTCGCCGGCAAGGGACAGCTGCTGGTCTATCACTTCATGTACGGCCCCGATTACACCGAGGGTTGCCCGAGCTGCTCGTTCTGGGCCGACAACTTCGAGGGCATCGCGCCGCATCTCGCGGCGCGCGACACGGCGCTGGCGCTGGTGTCGCGCGGTCCGCTGGCGGCGCTGCAGGCCTACCGGGCGCGCATGGGCTGGACGTCGCGCTGGGTGTCGTCGGCCGGGTCGGACTTCAACTACGACTTCGCGGTGTCGCGCCGGCCCGGCGAGGCGCTGATGTCCTACAACTACGGCACCCTCCAGCGCGATGCCGACGAGCATCCCGGCATCAGCGCCTTCGTGCGTCGCGACGACGGCATCTTCCACACCTACTCGGCCTACGCGCGGGGGCTCGACGCCCTGAACGGCGCCTACCAGCTGCTCGACCTGACGGCGAGGGGACGGCAGGAAGAGGGGCCGGCGTTCCCGATGGCCTGGGTGAAGCGCCACGACCGCTACCCGGGAGGCGGCTCGTGACCCCGACTGTCCTCGCGGCGTAAAGTTCCATGGCGTGGTCGGGGGCGGCGCGCGCCGTCGGCGGGCCGCCCGGTCGTCACCCCGGCAGACGATGAAGCCGATCGACCACTGGATCGGCTTCCGGGAGGAAATCGAGGTTCGCTGAAAGCGAACTTCGGGGGCAGACCCTAGTTGGCCGCCCGGACCGCCGAGACGGTCAGCGGGGTGGTGATGCCGATCACGACGTCGCCCACCTTCATCTTCTTCAGCAGGTCCTGCTTGGCCGGGGTGTTGGCCTTGAAGGTCCGGACCTCGCCGCCATTGCCGGAGATGAACGACACCGTGTTGGTGGCGTAGTCGATCGCCACCACGGTGACGGTGAAGCGGCCGATCTCGGTGTCGAGGCGGTCCGGCGTCGGGCTCATCTGGTCGCGGCGCGCCTCGCGCGAACCCGGGCCCTTCTGGCGCAGGTTGAGGATGGTCACGACCTGGCTGTAGGTGACGTTGGCCATCGAACCGTCGGCGATGCCCGACAGGTTGCCGACGTTGGCGCCCAGCGGCACCACCATGGTCTGGCCGTCGGCGCCGGTGAAGGCGATCGTGCGGTCCTCGGTGTCGATCGACTCGACCGTGACGCGCTGGGTCACCGTGTCGGTGAAGGACAGGCCGACTCGCGGCACGGCCTGGACCTGCGCGGTCGCCGAGCGCTGCGGCAGAGCGGTCCCAACGGCGGCGATCGCGGCCACCAGCGACAGGCCCGCAGTCCACGTCATCGAACGGAATTTCATCGGCTTGACCTCGCAAAACCCCTAACGCGCCGGACAATAGCGATCCGAACCGCCGACGCAACTGCCAAGCGGCTGTCCGGCCGGGGCTTTCAGGACAAGTGCGTCAGCACGGCGCGGGCGACCGCGTCGGGCTGGTCGAGGTAGGCGAGGTGGCCGGCGCCGGGCACCGTCTCGACCCGCACCGGCCCCTTGATGCCGCGGGCGAAGGCGTCGGCGTAGGACGGCGGCAGGAGGGCGTCGCGCTCGCCCCACAGCACGAGGGTCGGGGCCTCGATCAGCCCCAGCCGCTTCTCCAGCCGGGTGTTGCCGAGCGGCCAGAAGGCCCGCGCCGCGGCCTCGGCCGCCCGGGTCATCTCGATCGGCCACTCGACCGAGTTGGCGCCCTCGGGCGGCGCCAGCAGGTCGTTCCAGCGCGCCGGGTCGGCGCACATCAGGCCGGGCAGCACGTCCTTGCGCTGGGCCCACGGGTCGGTCGCCGGCTCCCGGTCGTCGAACAGGCCGAACGGCGCGATCAGCGCCAGCCGCCGGACCTGGCCGGGAAAGATCGCGGCCATCTCGGCGGCGAAGGCGCCACCGACCGAGGCGCCGACCAGGTCGGCGCCGCGCAGGCCGGCGCCGTCGAGCAACTGGCGCACCGCCAGCACCCAGTCGAGGTGGCTGTCGAGCACGGTGTGGCCGGTCGCGCCGGGATAGCCCGGCAGCGACGGCGCGATCACGGTGTGGTGCTCGGCCAGCCGGTCGAGGAACGGCAGCCAGCGCGGCAGGCCGCCCAGCCCGGCGAGGAAGCCGAGCTTCGGACCGGACCCCTTGCTCCAGACGCGGCAGGGGAAGCCGTTGACCTCGACGGTGGTGGTCGCGGGAGAGGACATCGGCCTACTCCGCGGCGCGGGCGGGCGCGAAGGCCGGCACCGCGGCGCGCTGGGCGCGCGCCATCGGCTTCGGCCACCAGCGGTCCTCCCACTCGCCGAACAGGTCCTTCACCTTCGGCATCACCGCCTCGGCGAACAGCCGCGTGTTGTACTTGGTGAGGTCCTTGCCCATGTTGCCGTACTGCAGCAGCAGCATCAGGTGACCGACGTTGAGGCTGGTCGCGACGTGCCGGATCTGTTCGGCGACCTCGTCGGGCGAGCCGACGATCACGTAGCCGCCGTCGACGATGTCCTTCATGTTGGTCGCCTTGAGGCTGAGCTTGCTCGAGTAGCTCGCGGTATTGGCGGCCTTCGATACCATGCTCTTGATGCCGGCGCGCTGCGTCGCCTCGGTGGTGTAGCCGGGCGGCGTGGCGAAGCGGGCGTCGACATGCAGGCAGCGGCCGTAGAAGTACTCGGCCGGCTCGGTGTAGAGGTCGAGCGCCTGCTGGCGGCTCTCGGCGACGCCGACGAACTGCAGGAAGCCGGCGCGGTAGGGATTGCGGTCCTTGCCGAGCTTGGCCATCTCGTTCCAGAAGCCCTGCATCGTCGTGAGCCCGGCCTTGTAGCCGTAGTACGACAGGTAGCAGTAGACGTAGTCCATCTCGGCGCACCACCGCCATGTCTCGATCGAGCCGCCGCCGGGAATCCAGATCGGCGGGTGCGGATCGTCCTGGATCGGGCGCGGCCAGATGTTGACGTAGCGTTGCTGGTTGTAGCGGCCGTTGAAGGCGAAGGTGTCCTTCTCGGTCCACGCCCGCTTCACCAGGTCGTGCGCCTCGTAGTAGCGCTCGCGCAGCAGGCTGGGGTTCTGGCCGTAGGCGTAGCAGGTGTCCATCGGCGAACCGACCGGGAAGCCGGCGATCAGCCGGCCGCCCGAGATGCAGTCGATCATCGCGAACTCCTCGGCGACCCGGGTCGGCGGGTTGTAGAGGGCGAGCGAGTTGCCCATCACGCACAGGGCGGTGTCGGTGGTGCGCCGCGCCAGCGCGCTGGCGATCAGGTTGGGCGAGGGCATCAGCCCGTAGCCGTTGGAATGGTGCTCGTTGACGCAGACCGCGTCGAAGCCGCAGTCGGCGGCGTACTCGAGCTCGTCCATGAAGTCGTTGTACATGTGGTGGGCCCGCCGCGGGTCGAACAGCGACGAGTGGATGTCGACCCACACCGAGGGGTGCTTCTGGCTGAAATCGGCGGGCAGCTCGGTGTACGGCATGAGGTGAAACCACATGAGTTTCATCGGCGACCTCCCGGGATGCGCATCGCGGCTTGGTAAACGCTGGTTTACCTCGCGAGCCTGCGCCGTGACCCCCGGTTGCGCAACGTGTGACTTACGCGAAGCGAAGGTAATTTTGTTGTTTTTCCCCGGCGGATGACGCATCAATTATAAAATTGTGCGTTGCAATCTCGCGGTCGCAACAATACGTTCGCCGGCCCAACAGGAGGCTTCTCCATGTCCGTTGTCGCTTTCCCGGTGCGCGAGCATCCGACGGCCAACCAGCCGAAGAAGGATCTCTACGAGATCGGCGAGATCCCGCCGCTCGGCCACGTTCCGAAGAACATGTACGCCTGGGTGATCCGGCGCGACCGCCACGGTCCGCCCGAGACCTCGATGCAGCTCGAGGTCGTGCCGACCCACGCGATCGGCGAGGACGAGGTGCTGGTCCTCGTGATGGCCGCCGGCGTCAACTACAACGGCGTGTGGGCCGGCCTCGGCCTGCCGATCTCGCCGTTCGACGTCCACAAGCAGCCGTTCCACATCGCCGGCTCCGATGCCTCGGGCATCGTCTGGGCGGTCGGCGCCAAGGTGAAGCGCTGGAAGGTCGGCGACGAGGTCGTCATCCACTGCAACCAGGACGACGGCGACGACGAGGAGTGCAACGGCGGCGACCCGATGTTCTCGACCAGCCAGCGCATCTGGGGCTACGAGACGCCGGACGGCTCGTTCGCGCAGTTCTGCAAGGTCCAGGCGCGCCAGCTGATGCGCCGCGCCCAGCACCTGACCTGGGAAGAGAGCGCCTGCTACACGCTGACGCTCGCCACCGCCTACCGCATGCTGTTCGGCCATCGCCCGCACATCCTGCGGCCCGGCCACAACGTGCTGGTGTGGGGCGCCGCCGGCGGCATCGGCTCGATGGCCGTGCAGCTGATCGCGACCGCCGGCGCCAACGCCATCGGCGTCATCTCCGATCCTTCCAAGAAGGACTTCGTGATGAGCCTCGGCGCCAAGGGCGTGATCAACCGCAACGACTTCGACTGCTGGGGCCAGCTGCCGGACGTCGACGACCAGAAGGGCTACGCCGAGTACATGAAGAAGTGCCGCAAGTTCGGCGCGGCGATCTGGGAGCACACCGGCAAGGGCAACGACGTCGACTTCGTGTTCGAGCATCCCGGCGAGCAGACCTTCCCGGTGTCGTGCTTCATCGTGAAGCGCGGCGGCATGGTCGTGTTCTGCGCCGGTACCACCGGCTTCAACCTGACGATGGACGCCCGCTTCGTGTGGATGCGCCAGAAGCGCATCCAGGGCAGCCACTTCGCCAACCTGCTGCAGGCCAGCCAGGCCAACCAGCTGGTGATCGAGCGCCGCGTCGATCCCTGCATGAGCGAGGTCTTCGACTGGGCCGACGTTCCCAAGGCCCACACCAAGATGTGGAAGAACCAGCACAAGCCCGGAAACATGGCCGTCCTCGTGTCGGCCAAGCGCCCCGGCCTGCGCACCCTCGAAGACGCCCTCGAAGACTGAGACGAACCGACGATGATTCTCGATAACCTGCTCGGCCTCGCCAAGGATGCGGAAGGCGACGCCGAGGCGTACGAGGTTGCCGCGCGCGAAGCGGTGCGCGGCATGGTGGCTCCTTCCGGCAAGGTCGATCCCGCGAAACTGGAGCGCGAGCAGTTCGCCGCGCACGGCTTCGCCTGGATCGCGACCTATGTCTCGGCGCTGCGCCAGATGCGGCGCTGGGCGGAGCAGGGGGCGAAGGGCGAGCTCGAGCTGCTGATGCTGCAGGCGGCCTACGGCGAGTACCTCGCCCAGCTGTCCGGCGGCATCGCCATCAGCCAGGTCGAGATCGTGCGGCCGGGCGACTTCGGCCTCGACGCCGCCCAGCTCGACACGCCGGCGGTGCGCAAGCTGGTCGCCGGCAACACCTCGGCGGTGCGGATGCGGATCGCCGAGCTGATGTCGGACGGGCTGGAGACCGGCAACTTCGGCGCGCTCGGCCTCGACGACGAGGCGCTCGAGGAAGTGCGTCGCCAGTTCCGCCGCTTCGTCGACGCCGAGGTGCTGCCGCACGCCCACGACTGGCACCTCAAGGACGAGCTGATCCCGCTGCCGGTCGTGCAGAAGATGGCCGAGCTCGGCGTTTTCGGCCTGACCGTGCCGGAGGAGTGGGGCGGGCTCGGCATGGGCAAGCTCGCGATGTGCGTCGTCACCGAGGAGCTGTCGCGCGGCTACATCGGCGTCGGCTCGCTGGGCACCCGCTCGGAGATCGCCGCCGAGCTGATCCGCGCCGGCGGCACCGAGGAGCAGAAGCAGAAGTACCTCGGGCGCATCGCCTCGGGTGAGATCCTGCCGACCGCGGTCTTCACCGAGCCCAACACCGGCTCCGACCTCGCCAGCCTGCGCACCCGCGCCGTGCTGGAGGGCGACGTCTGGCGCATCCAGGGCAACAAGACCTGGATCACCCACGCCGCGCGCGCCGACATCATGACGCTGCTGGCGCGCAGCGACGCCTCGAAGCCCGGCTACCAGGGCCTGTCGATGTTCCTCGCCGAGAAGCCGCGCGGCAGCGACGCCGAGCCGTTCCCGGCCAAGGGCATGAGCGGCGGCGAGATCCGCGTGCTCGGCTACCGCGGCATGAAGGAGTACGAGATCGGCTTCGACGGCTTCGAGGTGCCCAAGGACAACCTGCTGGGCGGCCGCGAGGGCCAGGGCTTCAAGCAGCTGATGGCGACCTTCGAGAGCGCCCGCATCCAGACCGCGGCGCGCGCCGTCGGCGTGGCGCAGAACGCGCTCGAGCTTGGCCTGCGCTACGCCAAGGAGCGCATCCAGTTCGGCAAGCCGCTCTATGCCTTCCCGCGCGTCGCCGGCAAGCTCGCCTGGATGGCGGTCGAGACCATGATCGCCCGCCAGCTGACGTACTTCTCGGCGCGCCAGAAGGACAGCGACCGGCGCTGCGACATCGAGGCCGGCATGGCCAAGCTGCTGGCCGCCCGCGTCGCCTGGAGCAACGCCGACAACGCGCTGCAGATCCACGGCGGCAACGGCTACGCGATGGAGTACCCGGTCAGCCGCGTGCTGTGCGACGCCCGCATCCTCAACATCTTCGAGGGCGCCGCCGAGATCCAGGCCCAGGTCGTCTGCCGCGGCCTGATCGAGGGCAGGAACTAGCAGCCGAAAGGTCCCTCGCTATCACTCGGGATGACAAGAAAGAGCTGTCATCCCGAGCGCAGCGAGGGACCTTTCAGCGTGGCGCGAGGGTGACGTTCCAGAAGACGCTGGCGGACGGCGGGCGGAGCCAGTCGCGCGTGCGCGTGCTGACGGCCGAGGCGCTGTACCATTCGCCCAGCGGGTAGTGGGTGCCGATCCGGGCGGCGCGTTCCTGGATCTCGTCGGCGATCGCCTTGCGCTTCGCCGCATCGGGTTCGCGGGCGAAGGCGTCGCGCAGTTCCTCCAGCCTGGCGTCGCACGGCCAGCCGGCCGACGCCTTCTCGCAGGCCGCGTTGAGGAACAGCGACGTCACCGGGTTGAGCAGGTCGACCACGCCGGTACTCGACAGGGTGAGGTTCCAGCCGCGATCCTCGGGCGGTTCCTTGCGCAGCACGCGGGCGAGGTGGGTCTGCCAGTCGGCCGGCCGGACCTCGACCTTCAGGCCGATCCGCTCGAGCTGCGCCTTGGCGACGGGGGCGAGGTTGGCCAGCACCGAGATGTCGGTGACCTGCAGGAGCACGACCGGCCGGCCGTCGTAGCCCGCTTCCCTGACCAGCTCGCGGGCCCGCGCGACATTGCCGTCGAGCAGGTCGCGGACCCCGGCATCCGACGCCAGCGGCGTGTCGCAGCCGAAGTAGGCCTTGCAGGTGCGCCAGTAGGCGACGTCGCCGATCGCGGCGGCGAGGTACTCCTTCTGGTCGATGGCGTAGCCCAGCGCGAGGCGCATCTTCGGGTTGTCGAACGGCGGGTGCAGCCAGTTGGGCCGCATGGCGTACTGGTTGGCATAGGCGCCGCGTGCCACCGACAGGCCCTTCTTGCCGTTCAGCAACGGCAGCAGGTCGTGCGCCACCGACTCGATGGCGTCGATCTCGCCGCTCTCCAGCGCGTTGACCGCGGTCTGCGGGTCGGCGATCGACAGCCATTCGACGCGGTCGATCCTGACCGCCTTGCCGCCGGCGAAGTTGGCCGCCGGCTCGGTGCGCGGCACGTAGTTCGGGTTCCTCACGTAGACGACGCGGTCGCCCGGCCGCCATTCGTCGGCCTTGAAGATGAACGGCCCGGAGCCGACCGGGTCCTTGACCTGCTGGGTGGCCGGCGCCTCGGCGACGCGGCGGGGCATCATGAAGGGCACGATGCCGGTCGGCTTGGCCAGCGACTCGATCACCAGCCCGTAGGGCTGCCGCAGCTCGAGCCGGATCGTCCGCGCATCGCTCGCCGCGAGGTCCTTGATGTACGAGAACAGCTTGATGCCCATGACGTCGCGGCTGCCCCAGCGCCGCAGCGACGCGATGCAGTCCTCGGCGGTGACCGGCTGGCCGTCGTGCCAGGCCAGCCCGTCGCGCAGGCTGAAGGTGTAGACGAGGCCTGCCGGGTCGACCGTCCACGCACCCACCATCTGCGGCTGTGGCTTGAGGTCGCCATCGAGCCCGAACAGCGTGTCGTAGACCATGTAGCCGTGCGTGCGGGTGATCTGGGCCGACGCCCAGATCGGGTCGAGGATCTTGAGGTCCGAGTGCATCACGATCCTGAGCGCCGGCTGCGCGCCGGCCGACGACGCGGCGGCGACGAGAAGCCCGGCGGCGAGCGCGACGAGTCGACGAAGCGTCATGGAGCGTCTCCCTGTTCGATTGTCGTGGCGAGGCCGTTGACCGTCTGGATCGCGAGCGCGCGGAACTGGCCCAGCACCATGCCCTTCCAGTCGTCGGCGTCGACGTAGAACGCGTCGCGGACCGCGCGGCGGATCGCGGCCGCGACCGGCGGGGCGGCGTCGGGATGGCCGGCCAGCCAGGCCTCGCCGCGCAACGCCTCGCGGACCCGCGGCGACGGCAGCGTCCCGTACTCGAGCGTCATCGGCGTCAGGGCCGCCCGCGGGCATTCCGCGAAGGCGCAGTAGGTGATGTGGCCGACCGTGCGGGGCGACACCGACCCGGGTTGCGTGCTGACGATGAGATCGCGGCCCCACCACGACAGGGCGCGCCGCAGCGTCGCCGGCGGGTGCGTGCCGAAGATCTTCTCGCCGTGGCCGTACGGTCCGAGCCCGGTATGGACGTCCAGCCAGGCGATGTGGCGGCGCCCGGCGCCGTGCCGGCGGACGATCGAGCGGATCGTGCGGTTGCTCCACGCCGGCGCGGTGCCGCTGTAGAACAGCCCGTCGGGGTGCAGGGCCTGGCCGCTGGAGACGCCCGGGTCGCGCTGGCCGGCGAGCCGCGTCATCGCCTCGGCCAGCCGCGCCTCGTTGGCCGCGTCCGGTGGCCAGGTGTCGGGCACCAGCAGCCGATGGATCTCCTCGTACACCGGGTTGGCCGGGTAGGGCGTCGAGAAGTCGTTGAAGTTGCGATTGAGGTCGATGTTGTCCTCGTTGGTCCGCTTCAGGTGCGAGAACCCGAAGGGGTTCACCGCGTGGACCAGCAGCACGGCGAGGCCGCGCGCGGCGGCGCGGGCCAGCAGCTCGTCGCCCAGCAGGCCGAGCTGGCAGGCCGAGCCGGCGAAGCCCTCGGGACCGTGCGTGCCGGAACTGACGATGAGCAGGCCGCCGGCGTCCGCCGGTCCGACCAGCGCGGTATCGGTCGCGATCGGCTCGCCCTCGGCGCCCGGCAGCGGATGGACGTGCGACTCGACCGTGGCGCCCGCGGCATGCGCCGCCGCGAGGAAGCGTTGGCGGGCCTCCCGGTAGGTCGCGGAGAACAGCGCGGCGCTCATCGGACTTTCTCGTCGAACCAGTCGAGGGCCCGGAAGGCCCCGCCGATCGCCGGCAGGAACCACGGGTTGCCCGAGTAGAAGGGGATCGCCGGCAACGGCGCTTCGGCGAACGGCAGGCGGTGCAGCTTGCCGGCCACCGCCCGGCCGATCGCGTCGCCGAGGAAGGGCATCATGGAAACGCCCGACCCGTTGCAGCCGACGGCGAAGTGCACGCCACCCAGTTCGCCGGCGTGCGGCAGCGCGTCGTAGGTGAAGGCGACGTTGCCCTGCCAGGCATGCGTGACCTTGACGTCCGCCAGTTCGGGAAAGCGCTCGACCAGCGAGCGGTGGAGCAGGCGGGCCCGCGTCTCGGCGGGAATCTCGGTGAAGCGCGCGCGGCCGCCGAAGATGACCCGCTTCCCGTCGGGCGACAGCCGGTAGTAGTGCAGCACGCGCCGCGTCTCCGAGATGGTGCGGCCGCGCGGCAGCAGCCGCAGCGGCAGCCCGGCGGGCAGTTCCTCGGTGGCGATGATGTGGCTGGCGATCGGCACCAACCGGCGCTTCAGCGCGGGCAGCAGGTCGCCGGTGTAGCCGTTGGTTGCCACGATGACGTGCCGGGCGCGGATCTCGCCCTGGCTGGTCGCGACGCGCCAGCCCTCGCCGTCGCGCGCCAGGCCGGTGGCCCGGCACTGGCCGGCCAGCGTGATCGAGTTGCGCCGCCGCACCGCGCCCAGCAGGCCGCCGTAGAACAGCGCCGGGTGCAGCTTGCCCGCCGTCTCGAACACCAGGCCGCCGTGGTAGTAGTCGCTGCCGATCTCCTCGCGCTGCTCGGCCCGCGTGACCAGCCGGCAGTTGCCGGCGCCGCCGGCGACCAGCTTGGCGTGGCGCGCCTCCAGTTCGGAGAAGTGCGACGCCGCGCAGGCCCCGAGGAAGCGGCCGCGCTCATCGAAGTGGCAGTCGATGCCCTCGTCGGCGATCAGCGTGCGCAGGGACCGGTACGCCGCGATGGCCGACCCGACGACCTCGCGGACCAGTTCCGGCGGGTAGGCCAGCGCCTTGCCGGTGAAACTCTTGCCGACGCTGAGCCCGGCGCTCACGCCGCCGCCGCTGCGCGTGCTGGCGCCGTCGCCGAAGTCGCCGCTTTCCAGCACGACGCTCGGGATGCCCGAGTCGGCCAGCGCGCGCGCCGCCGACAGGCCGGCATAGCCGCCGCCGACCACCACGACGTCGGCCCGCGCGGGCAGGGACGGCGCGGCGATCGCCTGCGGCCGGAACGCCTCCCACCAGTACGGCTGTTCCGAGAAGCCGGTGGCCAGCATGGACGCGGTCATCGGCTGGCTCCATTGTTCGGCACGGTCAATTCCCCGGGGTTATGATGATCACGCCGCGCCAGCTCGAGGCTTTCGCCGCCGTCATGGAATGCGGCACGGTGACCGCGGCGGCGGAGCGGATCGGCGTCTCGCAACCGGCGGTCAGCAAGATCCTGGCGGGACTGGAACACGATATCGGGTACCCGCTGTTCACCCGAATCAAGCGGCGGCTGGCGCCGACCAGCGAGGCGCAGCTGCTGGCGGCCGAGGTCGGCCGCCTCTATCGCGGCCTCGAGCGGGTGAGCGAGGTGGCGCGGGAGATCCGCGACCGGCAGGTCGGCGACCTCTACATCTACTCGACGCCGGCGCTGGGCCGCACGGTGCTGCCCGACGTGCTCGCGGGCTTCCTCAAGCGGCATGCCAAGGCGCACGTCGTGTTCCACGTGCGCAGTTCGACCTACATCAACCAGAAGATGGTCGACCAGCAGCTCGACCTCGGCTTCTCCATGATGCCGTTCGAGCATCCCGCCATGGTGACGGAGGAATTGAGCCGCGCCGCGGCGGTCTGCGTCCTGCCCGGCGATCACCGGCTGGCGCGTCGCAAGGTGATCCGGCCGTCCGACCTCCGGGGCGAGAACTTCCTGTCGTTCCCGCTCGACGGCCGGATGCGCCACCTCGTCGACGCGGCGTTCGAGCAGGAGCGCATCGAGCGGCGGACCCAGGTCGAC
This sequence comes from Pseudomonadota bacterium, assembly GCA_020160955.1. Lineage (GTDB taxonomy): Bacteria > Pseudomonadota > Alphaproteobacteria > Reyranellales > Reyranellaceae > Reyranella. The sequence continues at coordinate 26,985 of JAIUOX010000037.1, read as the reverse complement.
GTCTACTCGTCGGCCGAGGCGTGCGCGCTGGCCGCGCGCGGCGTCGGCGTGTCGATCGTCGAGCCCTTCACGGCGCGCGACTACCGCGACCGCGGCATCGCGATCGTGCCGTTCGAGCCGCGCATCCGCTACCTGTTCCGCGCCATGCGGCCGCGCTACCGCAGGCCGTCTCGGCTGGCCGACGCGTTCCTCGCGGCGGTGAAGGATCATCTCAAGGCCAACGGCTGGGCGTGACGGTCAGGCGGCCGGCGCGAAGCCGGCCGGCCACCGTGCCGAGGCGCCGGTATGCGCGTCGCAGGCCTCGGCGAGGGCGATCAGGTCGGCCTCGGCGAACCACGGCGCCACGAGGTGAATGCCGATCGGCAGGCCGGCCGCCGAGTGACCGAACGGGATGCTGATCGCCGGGTGGCCCGTCATGTTGAACGGGATGGTGTAGGCGTACCAGGCCGAGCGCAGGTCGCCGATCGGCTTGCCCTCGATCACCAGCGGCGCGAACTGGTCCTGGGTCGCGGGCGGCGCCGGCGTGGCCACGGTCGGCGTCAGCAGGTAGTCGGCGTCGGCGAACAGCCGCTGCACGGCGCGAAAGGCGAGGGTGCGGTCGAGCAGCGCCTGCCTCAGGGTGGCGATGTCGACGTCCGCGCCTTCCTCGATGGTGCGCACGAACGACGGGTCGAGGTCGTTGCGCCGCGTCCTCAAGAGGTCGCCGAAGCGCGTGACCTGGTTGGCGCGCAGGATCAGCCGCGCCGTGTCGAGCTTCCAGTCGACCGTGCTGCCGTCCAGCTCGTGGATGCGGGCGCCGCGGCTGTCGAGGAAGGCCAGCGCCTCGTCGAGCCGCGCCTCGCTGTCGGGATGGAGGTAGCCGCCGGTCATGCGGCGGATCACCGTGACGCGCTTGCCGGCGATCGGGTCGGCCGCGGCGGCGGCGGGCCAGGCGAAGGCGTCGCGGCCGATCGCCAGCGTCCACGGGTCCTCGGCGTGGCCGCGCGACATCGCCGCCAGCCCGGCGCCGAGGTCGCTCGGATGCCGCGCCATGACGCCGAGGTAGGTGAGCTGGCCGAACTGGTCGGCCGGGACCTCGTGCGGCACGCGGCCGAGCGTCGCCTTCAGCCCGTAGACGCCGCAGCAGGCGGCCGGGATGCGACCCGACCCGGCGCCGTCGGTCGTCATCGCGATCGGTCCGAGGCCGAGCGCCACCGCGACGGCCGCGCCGCCGCTCGACCCGCCCGAGGTGTGGTCGGGGTTCCACGGGTTGCGCGTCACCCCGTGCAGCGGGCTGTCGGTCAGCACCTTGTGGCCGAACTCCGGGGTCGTCGTCTTGGCGAACAGCAACGCATCGGCGGCGCGCCACTGGCCGATCGCGCTGGCATCGGCCGTTGGCACGTTGTCCTGCATGGTGCGCGAGGCGAAGGCGGTGCGCAGTCCGCGGGTCGCGATCAGGTCCTTGGCCGACACGGGGACGGCGGCCAGCGCGCCCGTGGCGCCGCCGGACTGGCGCCGCGCGTCGAGCGCATCGGCGGCGGCGCGGACCCCCGCGGCGTCGAGCGTGGCGATCGGGTTGAACGGCGCGGCGCGCGCGCAGCGGTCGAGCACGCCCTCGACGATGTCGCGCGCCCGCGCCTGCCCGGCGGTGAACGCCCCGACGATCGCCTCGACGCGCCTGCCGGCGAAATCCTGTGCGGCCACGCCCATCCTCCCCGTCGTTTCGCGAACTCTGCGCCGGTCCCGCGCCGTCGCACAATTCATTCGATCCGCCTGTTCATTCCCGGGGGTTATGGCCGTCCGGCGGCGGCGCCGGCGCCCATGGTCCGTAACACGGACTTTCCGAACAACGGCCGCCGGGGCCGCGGCAAGGTGCTGTAGGGTCCGGCCAACGATCAACGGAGGCAACGTGAACAGGACGACGACCATCCGCCGGCGCAGGCTGTCGCTGCTGATGGGGGCCGCGACGATGGCCGCGCCGGCGCTGGCGCGCGCGCAATCGAGCCGGTACCCCTCGGGCCGGGTCACCGTGGTCGTGCCGTTCCCGGCCGGCGCGGCGACCGACATCAGCGCGCGGGTCTATGCCGAGCGGCTGTCGGCGCTGTGGGGCCAGCCGGTGGTGGTCGACAACAAGGGCGGCGGCAACGGCATCCCGGCGGCCGAGACGGTGGCGCGGGCGAAGCCGGACGGGCTCACGATCTTCGCGACCTCGGCGATGACCCAGGCGGTCAACCCGGCGATCTACGACAAGCTGCCCTACGACCCGGTCGAGAGCTTCGAGGCGGTGACCCGCATGGGCACCTCGCCGTTCGTGCTGCTGGTCGACCGCAACAGCCCGATCAACAGCGCGGCCGAGCTGACCGCCCGGCTGAAGGCCGAGCCGGGCAAGCACAACTACGGCGCCGGCGCGCTGCCGGCCCGCGTCGCCTCGGAACTCTACAAGCTGTCGGCCGGCGTCGACGCGACCTACGTCGGCTACAAGAGCAACCCGCAGGCGATCCCCGACGTGCAGAGCGGCCTGCTGACCTTCATGATGATCGACACGGTCAACGCCAAGGTGGCGATCGACCGCGGCGCCCTGAAGGGCCTGTTCGTCACCGACAGCGAGCGCTACGCCGCGGTACCCAACCTGCCGACCGCGGCCGAGGCCGGCTATCCCGACGTGCTGCTGACCACCTGGACCGGCTTCTACCTGCCGAAGGGCACGCCGCGCGAGATCGTCGACGGCCTCTACGCCGACATCGCCAGGGTCGCGGCGATGCCCGAGGTGCTGGAGCGGCTGGCGACGATCGGCGGCACGCCGAAGCTGATGAAGCCGGCCGAGTTCGCCGCCTTCACCGTCTCCGAGAAGGAGCGGTGGGGGCGCATCATCCGCAAAGCCGACATCAAGGTCGAATAGGAGAGAACCATGCAAGGATCGTTGCGCGGCAACGGCGGCCCCCGCTACCGCCACCTGGCCGACGAGAGCGCGCCCTACGAGACCATCACGGTCGACAAGGTGACGCCGATCATCGGCGCCGAGATTGGCGGCATCGACCTCAGCCAGCCGCTGTCCAACCGCCAGCACGACGAGCTGCACCGCGCGCTGGCCGAGAACCTGGTGATCTTCTTCCGTGACCAGCACATCACGCCCGAGCAGCACCTCGGCTTCGGCCGGATGTTCGGCGACCTGCACGTCCACCCGGCCGCGCCGTCGGTCGAGGGTCATCCCGAACTGATGATCATCCACGCCGACAAGGACAGCCCGCGCGCCAACGGCGAGGTCTGGCACTCCGACGTGAGCTGCGACGCCGAGCCGCCGATGGGCAGCATCCTCTACATCAAGCAGTGCCCGCCCAAGGGCGGCGACACGCTGTTCGCCAACATGTACGCCGCCTACGACGCGCTGTCGGACCGCATGAAGGCCTACCTCGACGGCCTCAAGGCGGTGCACGACGGCGAGGTCGTCTACCGCGGCCTCTACAAGAACTACGGCGTCGCCGACAAGCCGCAGTACCCGCGCTCCGAGCACCCGGTGGTGCGCACCCACCCGGTGACCGGCAAGAAGGGCCTGTTCGTCAACCGCGGCTTCACCCGCGGCCTGGTCGGCGTGCCGCGCGACGAGGGCGATGCCGTGCTGCGCTACCTCTACGAGCACATGGAGAACCCGCTGTTCCAGTGCCGCTTCCGCTGGCGCGAGAACTCGATCGCCTTCTGGGACAACCGCTGCGCCCAGCACCGCGCGATGTGGGACTACTGGCCCCACACGCGCCACGGCAACCGCGTCACGGTGGCTGGCGACCGGCCGGTGTGATCGACGACACGCAATGAAACGAGCGGGCCGGAGGCCCGCGCTCCGGCAAGGGCCTTTTCGGAGCGCGGGCCTCCGGCCCGCTGTTCGTGCGTCGAATTCGCGTATAAGGAGGCGCGACGAACGAGGGGCGTAACGTGTTGGTCATCTTCGATTGCGACGGCGTGCTGGTCGACAGCGAGCCGCTCGCCAACGCGAGCTTCTCGCGGGCGGTGCGCGAGCAGGGCCTCGACTGGTCGGTCGAGGAGACGATGCGCCGCCTGATGGGCCGCTCGCTGAAATCGTGCGTCGAGATCGTCGAGGCCGAGCTCGGCCGGCCGGTGCCGCCCGACTTCCTCGAGACCATGCAGGCCCGGACCTACCAGAGTTTCCGCGACGCGCCGCTGCAGCCGGTGCCGGGCGTGCGCGAGGCGGTGCTGGCGGTCCAGCAGTCCGGGCGCGCGACCTGCGTGGCCAGTTCCGGCGCGCCCGAGAAGATGCGCTTCACGCTGGGCCTGACCGGCCTGTGGGAGCTGTTCGAGGGCCGCATCTTCAGCGCCAGCCAGGTCGAGCGCGGCAAGCCGTTCCCCGATCTCTTCCTGCACGCCGCGATCGCGATGGACGTCCAGCCCTTCGCCTGCACGGTGGTCGAGGACTCGGTGCCCGGCGTGCAGGCCGCGAAGTCGGCCGGCATGCGCGCGCTGGCCTATGCCGGCGCGCCCTACGCCGATCGCGCCGCGCTGGCCCGGGCCGGCGGCGAGCTGTTCGACGACATGAACCAGCTGCCGGGCCTGCTCGCGCGATGACCGCGACCGGTTCCTGGGCGATGGGCAACGCGCCGCGGCGCGAGACCGTCGTGGTGGTGGGCGCCGGCATGGCCGGTCTGGTGGCCGCCCGCCTGCTGCAGGATTCGGGCTTCGCGGTCACCGTGCTGGAGGCCCGCGATCGCGTCGGCGGCCGCACCTGGACCGACGACTCGCTGGGCGCGCCGCTCGATCTCGGCGGCTCGTGGGTGCATGGCGTCGACGGCAACCCGCTCACCGCGTGGTGCGAGAAGCTCGGCATCGCGCTGGTCGAGTCAGATGGCGAGCGCAAGCTGATCGATCCGCGCGCCACCGCGCCGACCCGCGAGGGCCAGCGCCGCCGCGCCATCCTCGGCCGCCTGGCCTTCCGCGGCTCCATCGCGTGGGCCGGGTGGCGCAGCCGCGCCATGACTCGGGCGTGGGGACCGCGCTCGATCTCGGTCAAGCAGGCGGTCGACCCGCTGCTCTCGGCGTCCTGGCTGCCCGAGGTCGACCGCCTGGTGGTCGGCACCTTCGTCGAGATGAGCGAGGGCGTTCAGGGCGCGCCGTACGACGCGATCGCCGCCGAGGAATGGTTCCCGACCGAGGGGCTGGAGCGCAACGCCCAGCCGCGCGGCGGCTTCCGCCAGCTGGTCGACGACGCCGCGCGCCCGCTGTCGATCCGTCGCGGCACGCCGGTGCAGCGCCTGTCGTGGCACGGCGCCGGCGTGGTCGCCCACCTCGAGAATGGCGAGCGGATCGAGGCCGACCGCGCGGTGGTCGCCGTGCCGCTCGGCCTGCTGCGCGCCGGCCTGCCGGCGCTCGACCCGGCGCCACCGGACCGCCAGTGGCAGGCGATCGGCCGGCTCGGCTACGGCGCGGGCGTGCTGGGCAAGCTCTACCTGCGCTTCCCGAAGGCGTTCTGGCCGTCGTCGCCGAAGTGGTTCGGCCGGCTGCCCGACGCGCCCGACCGGCGCGGCACCTTCAACACCTGGGTCAGCCATCTCGAGGAAACCGGCCGGCCGGTGCTGCTGAGCTTCAGCAACGGCGCGACCGCCGCCCACCTCGACCGCGCCGCCAGCGACGACGAGGTTCGCGCGGTCGCGATGGCGTCGCTGCGGAAGATGTTCGGCGACGCCGTGGTCGAGCCCGACGGGATGCTGTTCCCGCGCTGGCTGAGCGATCCGTGGTCGCGCGGCGGCTATTCCTACCCGGGCGTCGGCAGCGCCCCGGAAGACCGCGCGGACCATGCGCGGCCGCTCGGCCAGAGGGTGTTCTTCGCCGGCGAGGCGACCGAGCCGGTCGAGTACGGCACCGTGCATGCGGCGTTGTGGTCGGGCGAACAGGCGGCCGAGGCCATCTGGCAGGCGGTTTGCGGCGTAGAGGCAGGGCGGCAGATGCGGCCGTGGAGCGGCGCGCGCGGCGGCGCCGGGCGGCACAACCGCTGACGACGTGCTACAAGCCCCGCCGGATCGGAGTTCGACATGACCCTCGCCAATATCCTGTTCATCCTGGTGATCGCCTCGGGCCTGGCGACGCTCGGCATGCTGTTCGCGGGGCTGGTCAGCATGGCCCGTAACACCGCGCAGACCGCCGAGGGCGGCAAGCGCAGCAACAAGTTCATGTGGTGGCGCGTCCGCCTGCAGCTCCTGACGATCGTGCTGATCGTGCTGTGGTGGATGGCGCAGGGACGGAGCTAGAAGATCAATGGTAACGCTTTCTCGTATCTACACCCGCGGCGGCGACGCCGGTCAGACCTCGCTGGGCGACGGCGAGCGCGTCGCCAAGCACGACATCCGGGTCGAGGCCTACGGCACCGCCGACGAGGCCAACTCGGTGCTGGGCCTCGCCCGCGTCGCGCTGCAGCGCGTGGTGCCGATGACCGACCGGCTGCGCGAGGCCGACGCCATGCTGGGCCGCATCCAGAACGACCTGTTCGATCTCGGCGCCGACCTGTGCACCCCGGAGGGCGACGGCAAGCGCGCCAGCCAGGCGCTGCGCATGGTGGCCTCGCAGGTCGAGCGGCTGGAGCGCGAGATCGACGCCATGAACGCCGAGCTGCAGCCGCTCAAGTCGTTCATCCTGCCGGGCGGCAGCGAGGTCGCGGCCTGGCTGCACCTCGGGCGCACGGTGGCGCGGCGCGCCGAGCGCTGCATGACCCGGCTGGCGGTCGAGCAGAAGATCAACCCGGAGGCGATCAAGTACATGAACCGCCTGTCGGATCACCTGTTCGTGCTGGCGCGCCGGCTCAACGACAACGGTGCGGCGGATGTGCTGTGGGTCCCGGGCGCGGCCCGGTAAAGTCGCCCAAACTGTTGAAAAACAGGGCTAAATCGTCCCGCCCTGCGATTTTGTGCAGTGCGCCATAGCCTTGACACTGTGGGCGGAACGACCCTACACGAAAACCCCTTCGCCGGGCGGGAGGCCCGGCGGCAACTCACCTAAAGGCAACGCGATGAAAGTGCTGGTCGCGGTCAAGCGGGTCATCGACTACAACGTCAAGATCCGCGTCAAGGCCGACAACACGGGCGTCGAGACGGCGAACGTCAAGATGTCCATGAACCCCTTCGATGAAATCGCCGTGGAAGAGGCGATCCGCATGAAGGAGAAGGGGCTGGCGACCGAGGTGATCGCGTTCTCCGCGGGCCCGGCGCAGTGTCAGGAGACCATCCGCACCGCGCTGGCCATGGGCGCCGACCGCGGCGTGCTGGTCCAGACCGACGCCGAGCTGCAGCCGCTGGCCGTCGCCAAGCTGATGAAGGCGGTGGTCGACAAGGAGCAGCCGGGCCTGGTGATCGTCGGCAAGCAGGCGATCGACGACGACTCCAACCAGACCGGCCAGATGCTGGCCGCGCTGCTCGGCTGGTCGCAGGGCACCTTCGCCAACAAGCTCAACGTCGCCGACGGCAACGTCGAGGTGAAGCGCGAGGTCGACGGCGGCCTCGAGAACATCAAGGTCAAGCTGCCGGCGGTGATCACCACCGACCTGCGCCTGAACGAGCCGCGCTACGCCTCGCTGCCGAACATCATGAAGGCCAAGAAGAAGCCGATCGAGATGCTGGCCGCCGATACGCTGGGCGTCGACATCGCGCCGCGCCTCAAGACCGTCAAGGTCGAGGAGCCGCCGAAGCGCAAGGCCGGCATCAAGGTGAAGACCGTCGCGGAGCTGGTCGAGAAGCTGCGCAACGAAGCGGGAGTGATCTGACATGGCCGTCCTGGTTGTCGCCGCGCATGACGGCAAGGCCGTTCGCAGCAACGTCTCGAACGCCGTGACCGCCGCCGCCCAGATGGGCCCCGAGGTCCACGTCCTGGTCGCCGGCTCGAACGCCGGCGATGCCGCCAAGTCGGCCGCCGCGATCGCCGGCGTCGCCAAGGTGCTGCACGTCGAGGACGCCGCCTACGCCAACTGGCTGGCCGAGGACATCGCGCCGCTGGTCGTCAAGCTGGCGCCGAACTACAGCCACGTCGTGATGGCCGCCGACTCGGTCGGCAAGAACATCGCGCCGCGCGTCGCGGCGCTGCTCGACGTCGCGCAGGTCTCCGAGGCCGTGCAGGTCGTGTCGCCCGACACCTTCGTCCGCCCGATCTATGCCGGCAACGCCATGGCGACCGTGCAGAGCGGCGACAAGATCAAGGTCGTCACCGTCCGCCCGACCAACTTCAAGGCGGCCGCGGCGGGCGGTTCCGCCGCGATCGAGCAGGGTGCCGGCGCGGGCGCCGGCGGCCTGTCGTCCTACGTCGGCGCCGAGCTGTCGAAGAGCGAGCGCCCGGAGCTGACCAGCGCCAAGATCGTCGTCTCGGGCGGTCGTGGCCTCGGCAGCGGCGAGAACTTCAAGATCCTCGAGACGCTGGCCGACAAGCTCGGCGCCGGTCTCGGCGCCAGCCGCGCCGCGGTCGACGCCGGCTACGTGCCGAACGACTACCAGGTCGGCCAGACCGGCAAGGTCGTCGCGCCGGACCTCTACATCGCCGTCGGCATCTCGGGCGCGATCCAGCATCTCGCCGGCATGAAGGACAGCAAGACCATCGTCGCGATCAACAAGGACGAGGAAGCGCCGATCTTCCAGGTTGCCGATTACGGCATCGTGGGCGATCTGTTCCAGATCGTGCCCGAGCTGACTGCAGCGGTGGAAAAGAAGTAACGCGGAGTATCGCGTCATGATCAAGCGCATCGGCGTCATCGGCGCCGGCCAGATGGGCAGCGGCATCGCCCACGTTTGCGCGCTCAAGGGTTTCGACATCCGCATCGCGGATGTCGACCAGGCGCACCTCGACAAGGGCATCGACGCGATCGGCCGGAACATGGACCGGCAGATCGGCCGCGGCATGATCCGGCCGGAGGACAAGGACGCCGCGCTGCGGCGGATCTCGACCTCCGTCGACTACAAGGCGTTCGCCGACTGCGACCTGATCGTCGAGGCGGCCACCGAGAACGAGTCGGTGAAGCGCGAGATCTTCAAGAAGGTCTGCGAGGACCTGCCGCCGAACGTGCTGCTGGCGACCAACACCTCGTCGATCTCGGTGACCCGGCTGGCCTCGGTCACCGACCGCCCCGGCAAGTTCATGGGCATGCACTTCATGAACCCGGTCCCGATGATGGGCCTGGTCGAGCTGATCCGCGGCATCGCGACGGAGGAAGAGACCTTCCGCACCGTGCGCGAGGTCGTGGTCAAGCTCGAGAAGAAGCCGGTCAATGCCGAGGACTTCCCGGCCTTCATCGTCAACCGCATCCTGCTGCCGATGATCAACGAGGCGGTCTACGCGCTGTACGAGGGCGTCGGCAACGTCGAGGCGATCGACACCGGCATGAAGCTGGGCGCCAACCACCCGATGGGCCCGCTCGAGCTCGCCGACTTCATCGGCCTCGACACCTGCCTGTCGGTGATGCAGGTGCTGCACGAGGGCCTGGCCGATTCGAAGTACCGCCCGTGCCCGCTGCTGGTGAAGTACGTCGAGGCCGGTTGGGTTGGCCGCAAGGTCAAGCGCGGCTTCTACGACTACTCCGGCGAACGGCCGGTGCCGACGCGCTAGGCCGCGTCGGCTCGATGCGGCGCCGGTCGGACGGACATCCGCGATGATCCCGATCCCGCGCCCCATCGCCCGCATCCCGATCGTGCGCGGCCTGTTCCGCGTCGCCCTCGAAGGCTGGGCGCGCCTGGTGCACGGGCGCTACTGGGTCGAACGGCGCATGGGCCTGCGCCTGCTGCTCGACCGCGAGAACATCGTCGACCGCCAGATCTTCCTGGCCGGCAACTGGGAGCAGGACCTGCTCGACCGGCTGTTCGGCCTGGTCGAGGCGCAGCGCCGCCACCACGACGGCGGCCTGGTGTTCCTCGACATCGGCTCGCACTGGGGCCTCTACGCGCTGCTGGCGCGCCGGACCGGCCTGTTCGAGCGCATCGTGGCGTTCGAGCCCGACCCGACCAACCACGCGCAGCTGCAGGCCAACCTGTTCCTGAACGGCGCCGAGGGCGACATCGAGGTGATGAAGCTCGCCGCCTCGGACCGCGCGACCAGCTTCGGCCTGTTCATGCGCAGCAACGCCAACCGCGGCGCGACCCGCATCGCGCGCGACGGCGAAGACGGGCAGGTGACCTGCCACGCCGACCGGGTCGACCGCCACCTCGACTTCGAGGGCAAGCTGCTGGTCGTGAAGATGGACGTCGAGGGCCACGAACTCGAGGCGCTCGAGGGCATGGTCGGGCTGCTGGCCAAGAACCGCTGCGTCTTCCAGGTCGAGATCTGGGACATGCCGGACGGCGAGCTGCAGCGCCGCGAGAAGATCCTCGACGACTTCTTCGCGCGCTTCGGCATGACCTGCGTCGGCGCATCGGTCAACGACCACTGGTACGTCTCGGCCCTGCCGGCCGGGGCGGGAGGAGACAAGCCATGAAGCCGAGACACCTGGCCCTCGCCCTCGTCGTGCTGGCCACGCTGCTGCCGTTCGTGCCGGCGCAGGCGCAGTGGGTGTTCGTGGCGCGCAAGGCGCTCGGCCGCATCGAGCACATGCGCGAGGGCCAGCAGGGCGGCGGCCAGCCGGCCTACGACTTCGCGACCGTGCTGCTCGACGCGCCGGCCGACCGCGTGTTCACCGTCGCGCTCGACATGGCGCGCAAGAACCGCTCGGTGCACGTCGTCATGCAGGACCCGGCGCAGCGCCGCTTCCAGGTCGCGCAGGGCGACCGCACCGCGACCTTCAACGTGGTGCCGTTCGGCGACGACGTCTCGCAGCTGCTGATCGCCGGCCATGCCGGCCCGGGCGAGGACGCCACCACCCCGCGCGTGGTCGAGGCCGTCCTCCGCGTCTGCCGCGAGATGGGCAAGCACTGCCAGGTCGGCGGCTGAGAAAAGGTCCCTCGCTGCGCTCGGGATGACAGGGAAAAACTCGGGCTGCTACGAAAAGTTTCTGTCATCCCGAGCGCAGCGAGGGACCCTTCCCGGTTCGCCGGGCTAATTGTTGGAGCAATTGACAACGGAACCCCCTGTTGTCACAATGTCCAACATGTCGGCAGTCTTGCTGATCCGGCGGCGGGTCGTCCTGGCCGAGGACGCCTTTGCCGAGATCGTCGTGTGGAGGCTGCCCAAGGCGCTGCCGCCATCGAGACACTTGTTCAAGTATCGCCTTGCCTACGTCGTCGGCGGCACGTGTGTCGTGCGCTACGACAACGAGCAGGGAAAGGGCGATCACCGGCACTACGACGGATCGGAGTCAGCCTACGACTTTTCCAGTCCCGAAACGCTGCTTGCCGACTTCGAAGCCGATATCCGGAGGTGGAGCCATGAAGACCGTCGTCCTTGAGGTTCGTTCCCTGCAGGACACGTTGCACGACGCGGCGCGGTCGATGCGCAGCGGGAAGGCCGGGCGCGACGCGCGGATTGGGTTCGAGACACCCGAGTTGCTGTGGCGGGTCCTGACGGCCAAGCGCTGGGCCTTGCTGAAGGCCCTGTGCGGCGCGGGCCCGGTATCGGTGCGCGAGGCGGCGCGGCGGGTCGGCCGCGACGTGAAGGCGGTCCATGGCGACATCACCGCCCTCGCGGCGGCCGGGATCGTCGATCGTGACGACCGTGGCCGTGTCGAATTTCCCTTCGACGCCGTGAAGGTCGAGTTCCTGTTGCAGGCGGCCTAGGCGCCCGCCGCCGCCTTCAGGAGCGCGATCGCCTCGGGCGAGTCCCAGTCGGCGTCGCCCTCGATGCGGCCGAGTTCGCGTCCGGCCAGGTCGACCAGGATCGAGGTCGGCAGGAGCGTGACGCCCAGCGTCGACATCGCCTTCTTGCCCTTGTCGTAGAAGATGCCGAGGTGGGAGAGGTTCTGCTCCTTGTAGAACGGCGCCACCTTGGGCCTGGACGGCCCGTCGAGCGAGATCGGCAGCACCAGGAAGCGGTTCTTCGGCAGTTCCGCCTGCAGCCGGTCGAGGCTCGGCATCTCCTTGACGCAGGGCGCGCACCACGTCGCCCACAGGTTGACCAGCCGCACCTTGCCGGTCGAGTCGGCCAGCCGCATCGGCTTGTCGTTGGCGTCGAGGAACTCGAGGTCGGGCATCGGCTTGGGCGGCACGGCGCGCACGAACCGCTTCATGGTGCCGGTCACCAGCCGGGCCGGCAGTTCGGCCCGGGCGCCGCCGGGCAGGCCGAGGCCGGCCGCGACGGCCAGGCCGCCGGCCAGCAGGGTCCGCCGCCGGGGGAGGAAATCTCGAACGGGATGTGCCATAAGCCGCGTTCCTACACGATCATTGGCTGCAATACATGGCACGGAACAACACGACTGCGCGAGCCGGCTCGCAACGCTCCAACGCGATGTGGGGCGGCCGCTACAAGCTCGGCCCCTCGGAGATCATGGAGCGCATCAACGCCTCCATCGGCTTCGACAAGCGGCTGTACGCGCAGGACATCGCCGGCTCGATGGCCCACTGCGACATGCTGGTCGCCCAGGGCATCCTCACCGCGACCGACGGGCGGGCGATCAAGCGCGGCCTCGCCCAGGTCCGCGCCGAGATCGAGAGCGGCAAGTTCAAGTTCTCGACCAAGCTCGAGGACATCCACTTCAACGTCGAGGCGCGCCTCACCGAGCTGATCGGCCCGGCCGGCGGCCGGCTGCACACCGCGCGCTCGCGCAACGACCAGGTGGCGCTCGACGTGCGCCTGTGGGTGCGCGACACGATCGACCGCTTCGAGGCGATGCTGCGCGACCTGCAGGCCGCCCTGATCGACCGTGCCGAGCAGTATGCCGCGACCATCATGCCGGGCTTCACACACCTGCAGACGGCGCAGCCGATCACCTTCGGCCACCACCTGCTGGCCTACGTCGAGATGTTCGGCCGCGACCGCTCGCGCTTCGCCGACTGCCGCCGCCGGCTGAACGAGTCGCCGCTCGGCGCGGCGGCGCTGGCCGGCTCGCCGCACCCGATCGACCCGCGCAAGACGGCCAAGGCGCTCGGCTTCGACGGCCCGATGGCCAACTCGCTCGACGCGGTGTCCGACCGCGACTACGTGGTCGAGTTCATCGCCGCGGCGTCGCTGACGGCGGTCCACCTGTCGCGCCTCTCCGAGGAGATCGTGATCTGGTGCTCGGCGCCGTTCCGCTTCATCAGCCTGTCGGACGCCTTCACCACCGGCTCGTCGATCATGCCGCAGAAGCGCAACCCCGACGCCGCCGAGCTGACTCGCGCCAAGGTCGGCCGCATCATGGGGGCGTTCGTCGCGCTGTGCACGATCCTCAAGGGCCTGCCGCTGACCTACGGCAAGGACATGCAGGAGGACAAGGAGCCGCTGTTCGACGCCGCCGATTCGCTCGAGCTCGGCCTCGCGGCGATGACCGGCATGATCCGCGACCTCAAGGCCAACCCGGTGCGCATGCGCGCCGTCGCCTCGGCCGACTACTCGGTGGCGACCGACCTCGCCGACTGGCTGGTCCGCAAGGTCGGGCTGCCGTTCCGCCAGGCCCACCACGTCACCGGCCGGCTGGTCGGCCTCGCCGCCGACAAGGGCATCGACCTCGACAAGCTGTCGCTGGCCGAGATGCAGGCGGTCGAGCCGGCGATCGACCGCGGCGTCTACCGCGTGCTGACGGTCGAGGCCTCGGTCAACGCCCGCAAGAGCCTGGGCGGCACCGCGCCGGCCAACGTCGTGCGTGCCGTCGAAGAGGCGCGCCGCCGCTTCCTCGGCGGTGCGAAGGCGGGTCGCAAGACGGTCGGCAAGCGCCCGGCCGCCCGCGGCAAGGGGAGGGGACGGTGAGCTTCTTCGCCTACCGCGACGGCGAGATGCATGCCGAGGGCGTTGCGCTGTCGGCGCTGGCGGCCCAGGTCGGCACGCCGTTCTACTGCTATTCGGCCGGCGCGCTGCGCGCCGCGTGGCACGACTTCGCCGACAACCTCGACGGCATGAACGCCGAGGTCTGCTACGCCATGAAGGCGAACTCGAGCCTCGCCGTGATCCGCCTGTTCGGCGAGATGGGCGCCGGCGCCGACATCGTGTCCGAGGGCGAGATGCGGCGCGCACTGGCGGCCGGCATCCCGGCGAAGCGCATCGTCTATTCCGGCGTCGGCAAGAAGGCGTCCGAGCTGGGCGCCGCGCTCAAGGCCGGCGTCGGCCAGATCAACGTCGAGAGCGCGGCCGAGCTCGAGACCCTGAACGCGGTCGCCGGCCAGCTCGGCGTCAAGGCGGCGATCACCATCCGCGTGAATCCCGACGTCGATGCGAAGACGCACGCCAAGATCACGACCGGCCGCAAGGAGAACAAGTTCGGCATCGACATCGACCTGGCGCGCGAGGCCTTCGCGCTGGCCGGGCGGCTGCCGCACCTGCAGGTGGTCGGCGTGGCGATGCACATCGGCTCGCAGCTGACCTCGCTCGATCCCTACCGCGACGCCATCGTGCGGGTGCGCGAACTGATCGTGCAGCTGCGCGCCGATGGCCACCGCATCGACCGCTTCGACATCGGCGGCGGGCTGGGCATCGTCTACGCCGACGAGACGCCGCCCTCGATCGCCGACTTCCTCGCGGTGGTGCGGCGGGAAACCGACGGGCTCGGCTGCGCCTTGACCTTCGAGCCCGGCCGCCGGCTGGTCGGCGAGGCGGGCGTGCTGGTCAGCGAGGTCATCCTGGTGAAGCCGGGCGTCTCCAAGACCTTCGTGATCGTCGACGCGGCGATGAACGACCTGATCCGTCCCACCCTGTACGAGGCGTGGCACGAGATCCAGCCGGTGCGCCAGCGCCCCGGTGCCGCCACGTTCCGGTGCGACATCGTCGGGCCGATCTGCGAGTCGGGGGATTTCCTCGCACAGGACCGTGATCTGCCGCCGCTTTCTGCCGGCGACCTGGTCGTGGTACGGTCGGCGGGCGCCTACGGGGCCGTGATGGCCTCGTCCTACAACAGCCGCCCCCTGGCGCCGGAGGTGATGGTCGATGGCACGCGATTTGCGGTCACCCGGCCGAGACCTTCGATCGAGGAGATGCTGTCGGCCGAGCGGTTCCCGCCCTGGCTGGAGCCGGTGAAGACCTGACGAGCTAGGCCAGCGAAAGGACGGCGATGGACGCCAGCCAGACCACTCCCCTCCAGGCCCCTGGCCTTGGCCGCAAGATCGGCCTCGCCCGGGCAGCGCTGGCGTGGGAAGGGCTCTGGCCGCGGCTGGTCCCCGTCCTGTCGGCGCTGGCCCTGTTCGCCGCCGCCGCCCATCTCGACCTGTTCGCCGGGCTGGACCCGTGGGTCCACACCGGCCTGCTGGCCGCCCTTGGCCTCGGCCTCGTCGCGCTGCTGGGATGGGAACTGCGCAGCTTCGCATGGCCCACGCAGGAAGCCGCCATCCGCCGGCTCGAGCGCGACAGCGACGTGCCGCACCGGCCGCTGGTCGCCGTGCAGGACACGCTGGCCGCCGGCGCCTCCGACCCGATGGCCGCCGCGCTGTGGCAGGCCCACCGCCGGCGCGAGGCCGAGCGCCTCGCCGCGCTGAAGAACAAGCCGGCCCACCCTGGCCTCGCCGTGCTCGACCGCTGGGCGCTGCGCTTCGTGCCGCTGCTGGCGCTGGTGGTGGCGATCGCCGTCGCCGGCGGCTGGCGCAGCGACCGCCTGGTCGCCGCGGTCACGCCGGCCTTCCCGCCGCCGCCGCCGGTCGTCGCCAACCTGTGGATCGCGCCGCCTGCCTATACCGGCAAGCCACCGATCTACCTGGACATGGCCGATCGCGACAAGGTGCTGCGCGTGCCGGTCGGCTCCAAGCTCGCCGGCTTCGTCGACGACGTGCGCGGCCGCAAGCCGCCGCAGCTCAGGATCGACGGCGCCACCACCGACTTCACGACGGTCGGCAAGGGCAAGTACCAGGTCGATGCCGTCATCACCGAGGGCAAGCAGATCACGCTGCAGGCGCGCGGCGACGAGCAGGCGCGCTGGAAGCTGCACGTCATTCCCGACCTCGCGCCGACCATCGACTTCGCCAAGCCGATCGGCGTCGACAAGTGGTCGACCAAGATCGAGTACATCGCGGGCGACGATTTCGGCGTTACCGGCGTGCAGCTGCAGATCCGCCTGCACGGCTCGGCGCTGGGCGACGACGCGCTCGCCAGCGACGAGGAACCGGAGGTCATCCGCATCGACCTGCCGGTCGCCGGCAACGCCAAGAAGGTCGCCGACACCTTCGTGCGCGACCTGACGAGCCACCCGTGGGCCGGCCTCAAGACCACGGTGATGCTGTTCGCCACCGACGCACTGGGCCAGAAGGGCCGCAGCTCGGTCGAGACCTTCCTGCTGCCGGAGCGGGTGTTCAACGACCCGACCGCGCGCGCCCTGATCGTGCTGCGCAAGGCGCTGACCCGCGATCCCAAGGGCTACCGCCTCGACGTCGCCGACGGCATGCGCCTGATCGGCGCCCGGCCGGAGAGCTACCGCAACGACGCCGTCGTCCAGCTCGGCCTGCGGGTCGGCTCGGCGCGGCTGGCCGAGAACGGCGACAAGGCGAACATCACGGAGACCCAGAAGCTCCTGTGGGACCTCGCGATGCGTCTCGAGGGCAGCGCGATGTCCGACGCCGAGCGCGCCGTCGAGGAAGCCCGCCAGGAGCTGCGCGACGCGATGCAGCGCCAGGCCGGCGACGAGGAGATCGAGCGCCTGATCCAGCAGCTCTACGACGCCATGGCGCGTTGGCAGAAGGAGCTGGCCGAGAAGATGAAGGATCCGGAGGAACGCCGCCGCATGCAGGAGCAGGCGGAGAAGATGGATCCGAACAACACCATCGACGGCGACGACCTGCAGAAGATGCTGGATAAGATCCGCGAGATGGCGAAGAACGGCCAGCGCGAGGAAGCCAAGCGCCTGCTCGAGGAACTGCGCAAGATGATGGAGAACGCCACCCCGATGATGGCGAACCCCAACCAGCGCCAGCCGGGACAGCAGCGTGGCCAGCAGGGCCAGGGCAACCAGCAGGGCCGCGAGATGATGAACCAGCTCGACCGCCTGTCGCGCCGGCAGAACCAGCTGCTGGGCGAGAGCGAGCGCGAGGGCCGGCAGCAGCAGGGCCAGCGCGGCCAGCAGGGTCAGCAGGGACAGCGCGGCCAACAGGGCCAGCGCGGCCAGCAGGGCCAACAGGGGCAGCAGGGCCAGGGCCAGCAGCCCGGCGACGGCCAGTGGGGCGAGGGCCAGCGCGGCCAGCAGGAAGGCCTGCGCCGCCAGCTCGGCGAGTTCATGAACAAGCTCGACGAGAACGGCATGGGCATGCCGGAGTCGCTGGGCCGGGCCGAGCGCTCGATGCGCGAGGCCGAGGATGCGCTGCGCCGCGGCGACCCGCGCGAGGCCTCGCGCGCCCAGCGCCGGGCGCTCGACAACCTGCAGCAGGGCATGACCGACATGGCCGAGCAGATGCGCCAGCGCGGCCCGGGCAACGGCCAGGACATCGCCGAGATCGAGGAGCGCGAGCGCCGCAGCGAGGACCGCGACCCGCTGGGCCGCTCGGACGGCAACTACGGCGACGCGATCGACACCGGCGTCGACAAGGTGCCGCTGGAACTCGAGCGTCAGCGCAGCCGCGAGATCCTCGACGAGCTGCGCCGCCGGGCCGGCGAGCAGCGACCCAAGGACGAGCTCGACTACATCGACCGGCTGCTGAAGACGTACTGAAAAAGGTCCCTCGGGCTACGCCCTCGGGATGACAGACAATGTGTCATCCCGAGCGCAGCGAGGGACCCTTGAGGCTACGCGTCCGGCTTCTCCACCACGCCGATGTACGGCAGGCCACGGAAGCGGTGGGCCCAGTCGAGGCCGTAGCCGACCAGGAACTCGTCGCCGCACTCGAAGCCCACGAAGTCGGCCTCCAGCGTGGTCTTCCGCTTGCCCGGCTTGTCGAGCAGGGTGCAGATCGAGACGTGGGTGGCGCCGCGCTCCAGCAGGAGCTGCCGCGCGAAGCTGAGCGTCAGGCCGGATTCCAGGATGTCGTCGACCAGCAGGACCTCGCGCTTGCGCACGTCGTCGACGATGTCGCGCACGACGCGCACCCGGCCGCTGGTCTCCGTGCCGGTGCCGTAACTTGACAGTGTCAAGAAATCCATCGACCAGTCGGCGCCGGCCCGGCTGAGCGCCCGGATCAGGTCGGCGGCGAACACGAAGCTGCCCTTCAGGACCGAGACGACCAGGGTATCGGCCGGAAGCTTGCCCGCCAGTTCCTCGGCCATGACATCGACCCGCGCGGCGATCTCGGCGGCGGAAAAGCGGACTGAAACGGTGGGACGGCCGGGCATGGGGTCGCTCTCTCGGGTGGTGTCTCCCGGTTTAGCGCGCGGGTCCCCGTCGTCACAGTGCAATTTGTCGGGGCCAGTCGGAGGGCACAGGTTTTTGAACCGATTGTGCAGTACGGCATGGTACCGTCACAGCGTGTGGCTGTTCGTTCTCTCGATCGTTTCCAACCTGCTGGCGCTCGCCCTGCCGCTGGCGCTGCTGCAGGTCTACGACCGCATCCTGCCGAGTGCCCAGTACGGCACGGCGGTCACCCTGTTCCTCGCGGTCGTCGTGGCCATGGTGCTGGATGGCTTCCTGCGTTTCGTGCAGGCCCGCACCATTTCGCGGCTCGCCGTCCTGGCCGAGCATCGCGAGGCCGTGGCGCTGGCCCGTGCCTTGTTGACGGGTAATCTTGACACTGTCCAGACACTGGGATCGGGCACCCGTCGCGATGCCTTCAGCGCGGTGACGCAGGCGCGCGACCTTGGCGCGGCGGCGACCCGCCTGCCGTTCTTCGACGCCCCGTTCGCGGCGATCTTGCTGGGCCTCGTCTGGTTCATCGGCGGACCGCTGGTCGTCCTCCCGCTGGCCGTGCTGGCCGCCTTCTCGCTGGCCGCCCTGCACACCTCGCTCGGCCTGCGCCGCGCCGCCGAGGCGCGGGCGACCGCCGAGCAGGCGTTGATGTCGCGGCTGGCCGACCTGCTGACCGGCATGGTCGACCTCAAGGGCTTCGGCCGCGCCGGCCGGCTGCTCAACCGGCTGGACGGTCCGCTGCGCGGCTACGCCGCCGAGGCCGAGGGTTTCGAGCGACGCTCGAGCCGGCTGCTCGACCTGTCGCAGGTCGCCTCGTTGCTCGCCACCATCGCGATCACCCTGGCCGGTGCGGCGCTGGTCGTGGCGGGGGGACTGACCACCGGCGGCCTGGCCGCCTGTTCCATTCTCGCCGGGCGCGGCGTCGGCGCCGGGCTTGGGCTGTTCTCGTCGCTGGCCCGGCGCGGCGCCGCCCGCGCTGCCGGTGACCACGTCGCCGCCCTGCGTCGCTCGCTGGCGCCCGCCGCCGCGGTCGAGCCGCCGTCGGGCGCGCCGGCCGAGCTTGTCCTCGACGGGGTGACCCTGGCCAGGGGGCACGCCACCGTGCCGGCCGTGTCGGCCCGCCTCGCTGCCGGCACGGTCGTCCGCATCGAGGGCCCGTCCGCGCCGGCGCGCCTGCTGCTGCTCGCGGTCGCCGGCTTCGAGCGGCCCGACGCGGGCCGCATCGTGCCCGCCCTGGCCGCCGCCTTCGTCGCCGAACGGCCGACGCTGTTCGTCGGCTCGATCCTCGACAACCTGACCGGCTGGGACGCCGGCCGGGCGGTCGCGGCCCGCCGCCTTGCCGACGCGATGGGACTGGCGCCGTTGATCGATCGACTGCCCGATGGCCCGCGCGGCGCGGTCACGGGCGGCCTGGTGCCCGAGTTCAGCGCCGGCGTGGTGAAGCGGATCGGTCTGGTCCGCGCGCTCTGCCAGGACAGCCCGCTGCTGGTGCTCGACAACCCGGAGGTCGATCTCGACCTCGACGGCCGTCGCCGGCTGGCCGCCGTGCTGGCGGCACGGCCGGCCGGCACCACGGTCGTGCTGCGCACCACCGACCCGGCGCTGGCGGCGCTGTCGACCGTCGTGCTGTCGCTGTCGCCGGACCTGCCGCGCGAGGCCGCGGCATGAGCTTCGTCCAGAGCACCACCGCGCCGGTCGCGGCGCTCACCGGCCCGGTGGGCCGGTTGCTGATGCCGCTCCTCGAGGCGCTCGACAACGATCGCGCCAAGGCGGTGCTTGCCTCGGCGGTGCCCGACCCCCGGACGCCGCTGACGCCCGGCCTGCTGGCGGTGACGCTCGGACGGCTCGGCTACGACGTCGCCCAGGGCCGGCGCGCGGCCGAGCGCTGGCGTCAGCCCCTCGACGGGGCGGTCGTGGCGATCGACCGCGCCGGCACGCCCGGCGCCTTCGCCAAGATCGCCGGCCGGGTGATGCGCCTGTCGCCCGACGGCGCCGCCGTCTCGGTCGACCCCGGCGAGGCGGCGCGCGCGCTCGCGCAGGCGGCCCGCGTGATCCACGTGCGGCGCGTCTTCGCCGTGCCGCTCACCGAGTTCGACGAGAACCTGCGCCGGGTGCTGGCCGCCGGCTTCGGCGTCAGCCTGGTCGTCAACCTCGTGGCGCTGGCCGTGCCGTTCCTGACGATGGTGATCTACGACCGCGTGATCGGCGGCGCGGCGACCGACATCCTGCCCGGCCTGGCGATCGGTGGCGCGGTGGCGCTGCTCGCGGTGTTCGCGCTGCGCCGGCTGCGCGCCCGCCTGCTGGCGGCGGCCTACGGCCGCTTCGGCTTCAGCCTGCAGGGCCGGGTGGCCGACCGCGTGCTGCGTGCGCCGCTCGCCGCGAGCGGCCGCTTCCAGGCCTATGCCCTGCTGGCGCGCGTGCGCGAGGCGTGGCGCGGCGTCGACCCGCTGTCCAACGCGCTCAGCACCGCGCTGTTCGACGCGCCGTTCATCGTCCTCAGCCTGCTCGCCGTGCTGTGGGTCGGCGGCGCGGTCGTGCTGGTCCCGGTCGCCTACCTCGCGCTGTTCTTCGCCATCGCGCTGCTCATGGAACGGCGCTCGCGGCTCGAGCTGCAGGTCGCGGGCGAGGCGATGGCCGAGCGCGAGGCGATGCTCTCGGAGCTGGCGCAGAAGGCGGTCGAACTGCGCCTCGCCGGGGTCGCCGACGCCTGGCTGCGGCGCTTCGAGGAAGCGTCGCGGCGGGTCGCCGCCGCCTCGCTCGCCACCGCCTCGCGCGGCGCGCTCTCGCAGGCCGTGGCCTACGTGCTGGGCACCGGCGCGGCGCTCGCCACGCTGGCGGCCGGCGTCGCGCTGGTCTTCGCCGACGCCATGACGGCGGGCGGCCTGATCGCCACCATGCTGCTGGTGTGGCGCATCACCGCGCCGGCGCAGGCGCTGTTCTTCTCGCTGGGGCGGCTGCGCCAGGCGGGCGACCAGCGGACCCGGCTCGAGGCGCTGCTGCAGGCGCCGGTCGAGGCCGACCGCGCGGTCCGCCTGCACAAGGCCCACCGCACCGTGCCGTCGCTGCACTTCGAGCGCGTGTCCTACCGGCCGCCCGGTGCGGCCGAGACGATCGTCACCGGGCTGTCCTTCGCGGTCGAGCCGGGCGAGGTGGTCGCCGTGATCGGACCGACCGGCAGCGGCAAGACCACCGTGCTGCAACTCGCCGCCGGCCTGCTGTCGCCGTCGCTCGGCCTGGTCGCGGTCGACGGCCAGAACCTCCTGCACATCGATCCCGACGACTACCGCCTGACCGTCGCCTCGCTGTGGCCGGCGCGGCCGCACGTCTTCGACGCCTCGCTGCGCGACAACATCGCGTTGGCCGCGCCGTGGATGGACGAGAGGATGGGCGAGGCGGTGGTGCGCGCCGCGTGGGGCGCCGATGCCGGCCGGCTCGCGGCCGACCTGTCGCAGCCGGCCTCGGCCGCCGCCGCGGCGCCGCTCGCCGACGACAGCGCGGCGCGCCTCGGTCTCGCGCGGCTGCTCGCCAAGCCGCCGCGCATCGCCGTGCTGGATTCTCCGTTCGACGGGGCGGCGCCCGACCTGCGCGTCGCCGTCGAGTCCTTCATCGCCGCCGCGCGCGGCACGACCAGCATCCTGTTCGCGGCCGCCGATCCCGCGATGGCGCGGCTCGCCGACAAGGTGCTGGTGCTGAACGCCGGCAGCGCCGCGTACTTCGGACCGCCGGCGCCGCCCCCCGCATCTCCCCAGCCAGGACGCTGACCATGGCCGCTGCTCCCGATCCGGGCCTTCCCGGCGAGGAACCCTACCTCGACGACGGCACCATCCGCCGGGCGCTCAACGTCGTCGCCGGCGCGATCGCCATCGTCGTCGTCGCCGCCGTGACGTGGAGCGTGCTGACGCCGGTCGACGAGATCGCCAAGGCGCCGGGCGCGATCGCGCCGTCGGGCCAGGTGCAGGTGGTCGACGCACGCGACGGCGGCCTGATCCGCGAGGTCCTGGTGCGCGAGGGCACGCGGGTCGAGAAGGGCGCCCCGATCCTGGTGTTCGACCGCGTGCGGCCGCAGTCGGAGCTGGCGACCGCGGCGGCCCGCAAGGTCGCGCTGGAGCTCGAGATCGAGCGCCTGACCGCCTTCATCGATGACCGCGCCCCGGACTTCTCGCGCGTCGCCATGGACTACCCGGCGCTGGTCGCGCGCGAGACCGCCGCGCTGGCGGCGCAGCGCAACCTGCTCGACGCCGACATCCTGGTGATCCAGCAGCAGATGGTGGCGAAGAAGGCGCAGCTCGCCGCACTCGACGCCCAGGTCCCGGCGTTCGAGCAGGAGGTCGCGGCGGTCGCCAAGGCGCACGACATCGTCGAGGGGCTGACCGCCAAGGGGCTGGGCTCGCAGCTTCGTCTCGCCGAGCTGATCGAGCAGAAGGCGCGGATCAACCGCGCGCTGACCGAGGCGCGCGGCCAGCGCACCGTCCTCGAGGGCCAGGTCGCCGAGCTCGAACTGGCGGTCGTCAGCCGCCGCAAGAAGGCGAGCGCCGAGGCCGCCGAGAAGCGCGTCGAGACCGGCGCGCAGTTCCGGACCGTGACCGAGCAGATCGCCGAACTGCGCGACCGTGTCGACAGCGCCACCGTGGTGGCGCCGGTGTCGGGCCTCGTCCAGTCGCTGCCCAACCCGCGCGCCGGCCAGGTCGTGGCGCCCGGCGAGGTGGTGGCCGAGATCGTGCCGAGCGACGAGGGCCTGCTGTTCGAGGCGCGCCTGTCGCCGCGCGACATCGGCTTCGTGGTGGCGGGCCAGCCGGCCAAGGTGAAGGTCGACGCCTACGACTTCAGCCGCTACGGCGCGCTCGACGGGGTGGTCGATTCGGTGTCGGCCACGACCATCGCCGACCCGCGCGGCGCGCCGTACTACCGGCTGCGCATCCGCCTCGAGAAGCTGGCGTTCCGCGACGACCGCAACCTCGCGGTGCAGGCCGGCATGACCGGCGAGGCCGACGTGCGCACGGGACGCAAGACGGTGTTCCAGTATCTCTGGAAGCCGATCTACACCAACCTCGACCTCGCGCTGACCGAGCGCTGAGCGGAGCGGCGACAGCATGGCCCGCAAGCCTTCCGAGACTTCTCCTTCCGAGGCGCGCGCACCGGCGCGTCCGAAGATCTGGGAAGAGGTGTTCGGCTGGCTGACCGGCCGCAAGCCGGAAGCCGAGCCGGCGCGCCCCGACCAACCGCATGCTCCCGCCGACGTCGCCCCGGCCCATCCCGACGAGATCGCGCGCAGGAGCGGCGGTTCCGGCGATGCCGGCGCAGCACCGCCCGAGGACGGGTCCCGCGCGGCCGGCGATCCGGGACCCGGGACGAGCGGCGACGATTCATCCGGCGCGGGACGTGTTGGCGGCGCGGGCGCCGCGATCCCGACGCCACCGGCGACGGTCCCTGCGACGGTCGTCGTCGGTCCGCCGCCAACGGCGCTGCAGGAGCACACGGTGCCGCCGGCCGTGACCAGCGGCCACGGGGGCGGCGGCGATCCGATCCGGCCGCCCGCGCTGCAGCCGCCGCATCCCACCACCACGCCGCAGCCGCCCGCGCACGGCCCGGCGGTGCACCCGCCATTGCAGACACCGCCGCTGCCGCAGCCGACGGTGACGCTGAAGCCGCCGGTCGACGAGCCGCCGGTGCACGGTCCCGCGGTGCATCCGCCGATCCAGGCGCCCCCGCTGCCGCAGCCGACGGTGACGCTGAAGCCGCCGGTCGACGAGCCGCGGGTGCATGGTCCCGCGGTACACCCGCCGATCCAGGCGCCACCGTTGCCGCAGCCGACGGTGACGCTGAAGCCGCCGGTCGACGAACCGCCGCTGCACGGTCCGGCGGTGCATCCGCCGTTGCAGACACCGCCGCTGCCGCAGCCGACGGTGACGCTGAAGCCGCCGGTCGACGAGCCACCGTTGCACGGTCCGGCGGTGCATCCGCCGATCCAGGCCCCGCCGCTGCCGCAGCCGACGGTGACGCTGAAGCCGCCGGTCGATGAGCCGCCGCTGCACGGTCCTGCGGTGCATCCGCCGATCCAGACGCCACCGCTGCCGCAGCCGACAGTGACGCTGAAGCCGCCGGTCGACGAGCCGCCGCTGCACGGTCCCACGGTGCATCCGCCGTTGCAGACACCGCCGCTGCCGCAGCCGCCGCTGTCGACACAGCCGCCGGTGTCCGTGCCACCGGACCACGGCCCGGTGGTGACGCCGCCGTTGCAGACACCGCCGCTGCCGCAGCCGCCGCTCTCGATGCAGCCGCCGGTGTCGGTGCCGCCGGACCATGGCCCGATGGTGTCGCCGCCTTTGCAGACACCGCCGTTGCCGCAGCCGTCACTCTCGACGCAGCCGCCGGTGTCGGTGCCGCCGGACCATGGCCCGGTGGTGTCGCCGCCGTTGCAGACACCGCCGTTGCCGCAGCCGTCACTCTCGACGCAGCCGCCGGTGTCGGTGCCGCCGGACCATGGCCCGGTGGTGACGCCGCCGATCCAGGCACCGCCGCTACCGCAGCCGTCCATCGTCGTGCACGGCCACCCGCCAGAAGCGGTCCAGCCGACCGTGCATGTGCCGCCGACGCTCCAGACGCCGCCCGACGCGCAACCGATCGTGTCACCGCCGGTGACGCACACCTTCGTCAATGCGCCGGTCGACGTGCCGCCGACGCTCCAGACGCCCGCCGACGCGCAACCGATCGTGTCGCCGCCGGTGACGCACACCTTCGTCAATGCGCCGGTCGACGTGCCGCCGGCGCTCCAGACGCCGCCCGAGCCGCAGCCGATCGTGGTGCCGCCGGTGACGCACACGTTCGTCAATCCGCCGGTCGACGTGCCACCGACGACGCAGCCGCCGCCCGACGTGCAGTCCCCAGTCGTGCAATCCCCGCACGTACAGCCGATCGTTTCGCCGCCGGTGACGCAGGTCTTCGTCAACCCGCCGCTGCAGCAGAAGCCGCCGGTCGCCGAGGTCGAACTCGAGACCGTGACGCCGCCGCGCGACACGCCGGCGGTGATCGAGAGCGACAGGCCGCGGATCGTCGAGGACGTGAACGTCAGCCGCTTCGGCATGCTGACGGCGACCGGCGAGATCTTCGTGACCGATCCCGATCCGGGCCAGGGTCACATGGTGCCGACGGTCGTCGAGACGCCTTATGGCACTTTCACCGTGTTCGTCGACGATACCTGGAGCTACGTCGCGTCGAATGCCAACCCGCTGATCCAGGCGCTGCCGGACGGGCGTGTCGTGACCGACACCGCGACGGTGTACAGCGTCGACGGCACGCCGCACGTGCTGCGCGTGGAGATCGTCGGCACCGACGATTCGCCGACCATCACCGCGACCTCGGGTGTCGTGACCGAGGATCGCAACGTCGATGCCGCGGGCCAGCTCAACGCCCGCGGCGTCGTCACCGTGGCCGATCCCGACGCCGGCCAGTCGGGCCTGCAGGCGCAGACCGGGTGGGGGCGCTACGGTCTGTTCGCCGTCGGCTCCGACGGCACCTGGCGCTACGCCGCCGACAACGACCAGCCGGAGATCCAGCGGCTGCATGCCGGCCAGACGCTCACCGACTCGTTCCTCGTGCGCACCGTCGACGGCACGCCGGTGCGGCTCACCGTCACCATCCAGGGCGCCGACGACCGGGCGATCATCGCCTCGACGGTCGGCCACGTCACCGAGGACCACGACGTCAGCGTCGCCGGCCGCCTGACCGCCCGCGGCACGATCACGGTGAGCGACCCCGACGCCGGCGACGCCGCGATCGCCACGCGCTACGCGGCGGCGACCTACGGCCGCTTCGAGATCCATGCCGACGGCAGCTGGACCTACTCGGTCGACAACACCCTCAAGCCCGTCCAGGCGCTGCACGCCGGCCAGACCCTGGTCGACCGCGCCACGGTGCTGAGCGCCGACGGCACGCCGCACCCGATCGAGGTGGTGATCCACGGCAGCGACGACGCACCGGTCGTGGTGGCGCCGCCCGGCTGGGTCATCGAGGACCGCAACGTCGACGCGGCGGGGCAGCTGAACTTCCGTGGCTCCGTGTCGGTGGCGGACGCCGATGCCGGCCAGTCGGGCGTGCCGGCGCAGGCGGGGTGGGGGCGCTACGGCTACTTCACCGTCGCTTCCGACGGCACGTGGCACTACGCGGCCGACAACGACCAGCGCGACATCCAGGGCCTCGACTCGGGCCAGACGCTGACCGACAGCTTCGCGATGCGCACCGCCGACGGAACGGTGGTGCAGCTGCAGGTGACGATCGCCGGCAAGGCCGACGCGCCGGTGATCGACTCGACGGTCGGCCACGTCACCGAGGACCACGACGTCAGCGCCACCGGCCGGCTCACCGCGTCGGGCACGATCAGCGTGAGCGACGCTACCCGGCTGTTTGGTGGCGTCCGGGGTCTTTACGAGCGGTCGCAAAATGATCTGTTGGTGACGTTCCAGCTTCCCGGCGGCACGGTCGTTCAGACCGATTGCAGTCCGGGCGCACCGCTTCAGCGCGTGACCGACTGGTCGGCTACGGGACGCATAGGCCTGCAGCATGATCTGTCGGACGATGTCATGGCCTATGGGCAGTTGTCGCGTGGGTACAAGTCCGGCGGCTTTTCCAACAGTACCTGCGGCAATCAGTATAATCCGGAAGCGGTCAACGCCATCGAGACGGGACTCAAGACGCGGTTTCTTGACAGGCGTGCGACGCTTAACCTCTCG
>JAIUOX010000036.1 GCA_020160955.1 Pseudomonadota bacterium | reverse complement strand
GGCGAACAGGCCGGCCGGCTCCATCTGGCGCAGGCGGGCCCACACCTTCTCGACCATCGCGACGTCGACCGCCGCGCCCTCGGCGACGGCCGGCGCCTCGAGGCGGCAGTAGCCCGCCTCGTCGAGACCTTCGGCCAGCTTCAGCGCGATGCGGCGGTCGGCCGGGTCGGTGAACATCAGCTCGATCTGCTCGAGCACGTGGACGGCCAGCGAGCGCGGCCGCTCGGCAGCGAAATCGAGGGCGGTCGGCGCATCCTCGCGCTGGCCGCTGGCGGAACCGGGGGCGCTCGCCGCGGCGTCGCCGCCGCGGTCGGCGTACTCGCGCGTCCAGCGGTCGTCGGCCTCGGCCAGCGCCGGGGCGGCCGCGGCCAGGGTGTCGGCGGTGTCGTTCGGGGCATCGGCGACCGGCGCCTCGGGCTCGTTGGTCGGGCCGTCGTCGGACGGACCTTCCGCGAGCAGCGGGTTCTTCTCCAGCTCCTGCTGGATGTAGGCGGCCAACTCGAGATGCGAGAACTGCAGCAGCTTGATCGCCTGCTGAAGCTGCGGCGTCATTGCCAGGGTTTGGCGTCCCGCCAGGATCAGACTCGGACCGATACGCATGTGCCCCCCTGAGGTCGAACGACCTCCCCGTAACATGGGCTCATGCAATCGCCGTGCCAAGTCCCGGCGCAAAATTTGCTTGGGGCCTGTTAATCCCCCGGGCGCGTGCCTACGGGCGACCGGCCAGTAGGCGACCCAGTGGGCGAACTAGTGGGCGAAGATGTCGACCTCGGGCCACCCGGCGATGTCGAGCCGAGCCCGGCTGGGCAGGAAGCCGAACGCCGCCAGGGCCAGCTCGGTGCGGCCCTCGCGCTCCAGCAGGACGTCGAGCTTTGCCTTCAGGGCATGCAGGTGCAGCACGTCGGAGGCGGCATAGGCCAGCTGCTCGTCGCTCAGCCGGTCGGCGCCCCAGTCGGAGGTCTGCTGCTGCTTGGAAATCTCGACCCCCAGCAGCTCCTTGCAGAGGTCCTTGAGGCCCCAGCGGTCGGTGAAGGTGCGGACCAGCTTGGCGGCGATCTTGGTGCAGTAGACCGGCTCGCAGCGCACGCCCAGCGCGTGCTCCAGCACGGCGATGTCGAAGCGGCCGAAGTGAAACAGCTTCAGCACCGCCGGGTCGGCCATCAGCGCGGCCAGCCGCGGCGCCTTCACCGGGCCACGCGGGATCTGGACGAGGTGCGCGTCGCCGTCGCCGGCCGACAGCTGGACCAGGCAAAGCCGGTCGCGGTGGGGGTTGAGGCCCATCGTCTCGGTGTCGACGGCCACCGACGGGCCGAAGGACAGGTCCGCGGGAAGGTCGCCGCGGTGCAGGGTAATGGCCATCTAGGGATTGCCTCGCGAGCCGCGCATGGTGCCCAGGAGAAGACTCGAACTTCCACGCCTCGCGGCGCTAGTACCTGAAACTAGTGCGTCTACCAATTCCGCCACCTGGGCACGGCATGCGGCTCGTGAGGGCGGTGAGTTAGGGCCAGCGGGCTCCATTGTCAACGCCGCTGCGTGAATTGCGTTCTGCAATCGCACGCCGCGGTCCCGCGCCGGGGCGGATTTGCAGCCTGCAACGGGCCAGCGACCCCACGGCCCCTTGCGCGGCGTCGGCATTGGGCTATAGCCAAGCCCCATGGATATCAAGCAGGTCACCGTTTTTGGCGGGTCGGGCTTCGTCGGCCGGGCCATCGTGCGCGCCCTCGCCCCGCAGGGCTACCAGATCCGGGTGGCGTGCCGCCGCGTCGAGCTGGCCGAGCCGATCCGCACCGCCGGCGATGTCGGCCAGGTCGTGGCGATGCGGACCAACCTGCGCATGCCGCAGTCGGTGGCCGCCGCCGTCGCCGGCAGCCAGGCCGTCATCAACGCCGCCGGCATCCCGTTCCAGCGCGGCCGCCAGCGCTACCAGGCCGTCCATGTCGAGGGCGCGCGGGCGATCGCCGAGGCGGCGCGCGCCGCCGGCGTGGCGCGGCTGGTCCACGTCTCGGGCCTCGGCGCCGACGACCGCTCGAGCCGCAACCCGTTCATCCGGTCGAAGGTCGACGCCGAGGACGCGATCATCGCGGGCTTCCCGGACGCCACCATCCTGCGTCCCAGCGTGGTCTTCGGCCCGGGCGACGCGGTGTTCAACCGGATGGCCAAGATCGCCGCCATGGCGCCGTTCCTGCCGGTGATCGGCAGCGGCACGGCCAAGGTGCAGCCGGTCTATGCCGGCGACGTCGGCGCCGCCGCCGCGGCCGTGCTGGCCCGCCCCGACACGGCCCGCAGCGTCTTCGAGCTGGGCGGCCCGCGCGTCTACAGCTACCGCGAGCTGGCCGCCCTGGTGCTGCACGAGATCGACCGCGACAAGCGGGTGATCGGCGTCCCGGCCGGCCTGATGAAGCTGGCCGGCTGGTTCGCCGAGTTCGCGCCCGTGCCGCCGTTCAGCCGCGACCAGGTCGACCTGCTGCTGGCCGACAACGTGGTGCGCGGCGGGGCGAAGACCCTGGCCGACCTCGGCATCGTGCCGACCGCCGCCGAGTCGATCCTGCCGACCTACCTCGACCGTTTCCGGGTCGGCGGCCGCTACAACCAGCACGCCCCGGCCTGATTTCCCCGAATGGACCGCGATTCTCCCGGCGCTGTCGCATGCCCAGCGCATATAGTACCTATTCGGTACTAATACTGATCGTGTACTAGTCTTGGGCGGCCCATATCGAGCTCACGCGAATCGAGTTCCGAAAAATAGGTCAAGTCTGTTGACTTAAATCGGCGGGGATGCTCTAACGCCCTGCCCGCCGCAGCTTTTGCGCGGTCGGCTTGCTTCTTGCGTAAGAAAATTTCCCGACCCCGCCGCCGAGCAGGACCGCCATGGCCGAGAGGATGCTGAAGTTCGTCGCCACGCCGCAGGCGCTGCCCGACAAGCGGGCCGCGGCCGAGCGGCGGCGCGATTTCGAAGAGATCTACGCCAGCTATGCCCGCGACAAGGCAGCCGAGCAGGCCTCGCGCTGCTCGCAGTGCGGCGTGCCGTTCTGCCAGATCCACTGCCCGCTCCATAACAACATCCCGGACTGGCTGAAGCTGACCGCCGAGGGCCGCCTCGAGGAGGCCTACGAGCTGTCGTCGGCGACCAACAACTTCCCCGAGATCTGCGGCCGCATCTGCCCGCAGGACCGGCTGTGCGAGGGCAACTGCGTCATCGAGAAGGGCTTCGAGTCGGTGACCATCGGCTCGGTCGAGAAGTTCATCACCGACACGGCGTGGCGCCAGGGCTGGGTGCGGCCGATCACGCCGCGCCGCGAGCGGCCCGAGAGCATCGGCATCGTCGGCGCCGGCCCGGCCGGCCTCGCCGCCGCCGAGCAGCTGCGGCGCAAGGGCTACCAGGTCACCGTCTACGATCGCTACGACCGGGTCGGCGGCCTGCTGATCTACGGCATCCCGAACTTCAAGCTCGAGAAGGAGATCGTGCAGCGGCGCGAGACGCTGCTGCGCGAGTCGAAGGTGACGTTCGTGCTGAACTGCGAGGTCGGCCGCGACGTCACGCTGGCCGAGCTGCGGCAGCGCCATGCCGCGGTACTGATCGCGACCGGCGTCTACAAGGCGCGCGACATCGCCGCGCCCGGCGTCGGCCTGCCCGGCATCGCGCCGGCGCTCGACTACCTGACCGCCTCCAACCGGCACGGCCTGGGCGACAGCGTCGCCGCCTTCGAGTCGGGCGAGCTGGATGCCAAGGGCAAGAACGTCGTGGTGATCGGCGGCGGCGACACCGCGATGGACTGCGTGCGCACCGCGGTGCGCCAGGGCGCGCGCTCGGTGAAGTGCCTCTATCGCCGCGACCGCGCCAACATGCCGGGCTCGCAGCGCGAGGTGAAGCACGCCGAGGAAGAGGGCGTCGAGTTCGTCTGGCTGTCGTCGCCGCAGGCTTTCCTCGGCAAGGACCACGTCAGCCACGTCCGCACCGTGCGTATCCACCTCGGCATGCCCGACTCGAGCGGTCGCCAGGCGCCGCAGGAGATTCCCGACAGCCACGTCAACGTCGAGGCCGACCTCGTGCTGATGGCGCTGGGCTTCGATCCCGAGGACCTGCCGGCGGCAATGGCGACGCCGGATCTCGGCGTCACCGGCTGGGGCACGCTGAAGATCGACTGGAAGACCATGATGACCAACCAGGACGGCGTGTTCGCCGCCGGCGACATCGTGCGCGGCGCCTCGCTGGTGGTGTGGGCGGTGCGCGACGGCCGCGACGCCGCCGAGCGCATCCATGCCTGGCTGGGCGCGAAGGCAGCGGCCGGTGTCGCCGTCGCGGCGGAGTAGCGACCATGCTGACGCTCCACGACTACATGGACTCCGGCAACGGCTACAAGGTGCGGCTCACGCTGGCGCATTGCGGCCTGCCCTACCGGCTGGTCGAGCACGACATCCTGAAGGGCGAGACGCGCACGCCCGCGTTCCTCGCGCGCAATCCCAATGGCCGCATCCCGCTGCTCGAACTCGAGGACGGCACCTGCCTCGCCGAGTCCGATGCGATCTGCTGGTACCTCGCCGAGGGCACGCCGCTCGCGCCGGCCGACCGACTGGCCCGCGCGCAGACGCTGCAATGGATGTTCTTCGAGCAGTACAGCCACGAGCCCTACATCGCGGTGGCGCGCTTCTGGAAGCACTACCTGCCGAAGCTGACGCCGCTGCAGGAGGCCGAGCTGCCGGGCCGCATGGAGAAGGGCTACGCCGCGCTGGGCGTGATGGAGCAGCACCTCGCGCGCCAGCCGTTCTTCGTCGGCGGCCGCTTCGGCCTCGCCGACATCGCGCTCTATGCCTACACCCACGTCGCGGGCGAGGGCGGCTTCAACCTCGACGCCTTCCCGCACGTCAATGTCTGGCTGTCGCGGGTCGCCGCGCAGCCCGGCCACGTCACCATCGACCACAAGAACTGAAAAAGGGAGAGAGCCATGCCGATGATCAACGTGCAGATGTTCGAGGGCCGCACCACCGAGCAGCGCCGCAAGCTGGCGAAGGAGCTGACCGACGCGACCTGCCGCGCGCTCGGCTGCACGCCCGACGCGGTGCAGATCATCCTGACCGACATCAAGAAAGAGAACTGGGCCGAGGCCGGGAAGCTCTTCTCCGACACCTAGTTCGCATTCGAGGTTTTCGTCATGTCCACACGTCCTTTCGACGCCGAGCAGTTCGTCCGCGACTACGCGACCGGCACCGCGCGCCTCACCGACGCCTACGGCTACAACCCCGCCCGGGAGATGGATTCCTGCGGCGTCGGGCTGGTCGTGGCGCTCGACGGCAAGCGGCGCCGCGACGTGGTGGCGGCCGGCATCGACGCGCTGAAGGCGGTGTGGCACCGCGGCGCGGTCGACGCCGACGGCAAGACCGGCGACGGCGCGGGCCTGCATGTCGAGATCCCGCAGGACTTCTTCAAGGACCACATCCGCGACTCGAGCGGCGAGGACCCGCAGTCGGGCCGCATCGCCGTCGGCATGGTGTTCCTGCCGCGCACCGACCTCGGCGCGCAGGAACGCTGCCGCACCATCGTCGAGACCGAGATCCTGCGCTTCGGCCACGCCATCCTCGGCTGGCGCCAGGTGCCGGTCGACATCTCGGTGATCGGCGAGAAGGCCAACGCGACCCGGCCCGAGATCGAACAGATCCTGATCGGCCGCGGCGATCCGAAGCTCGACAACCGAGAGTTCGAGAAGCAGCTTTACATCCTGCGCCGGCGCATGGAGAAGGCGGCGCTGGCCGAGAACATCGGCGAGTTCTACGTCTGCTCGCTGTCGTGCCGCTCGATCGTCTACAAGGGCATGTTCCTGGCCGAGCACCTGTCGGCCTTCTACCCGGACCTGCTCGACGAGCGCTTCGTGTCGCGCTTCGCGATCTTCCACCAGCGCTACTCGACCAACACCTTCCCGCAGTGGAAGCTGGCGCAGCCGTTCCGCGTGCTGGCGCACAACGGCGAGATCAACACCATCCTCGGCAACGTCAACTGGATGCGCAGCCACGAGGCGCGGCTGGCCCATGACAGCTTCGGCCGGGCGATCGAGGACCTCAAGCCGATCATCCAGCCGGAAGCCTCCGATTCGTCGGCGCTCGACAACGTGTTCGAGCTGCTGGTGCGCGGCCATCGCAACCTGCCGATGGTCAAGACGATGATGATTCCCGAGGCCTCGGCGACCAATCCCACCGTGCCGCCGAAGCACCGCGCTATGTACAACTACGTCAACGGCGTGATGGAGCCGTGGGACGGCCCGGCCGCCATCGCCGCGGTCGCCGGCAAGTGGGCGCTGGTCGGGCTCGACCGCAACGGGCTCAGGCCGATGCGCTACGTCCGCACCGCCGACGCGCTGCTGATCGCCGGCTCCGAGGCCGGCATGGTGCCGCAGGAGGAAAGCCGGATCGTCGAGAAGGGCCGGCTCGGCCCCGGCGAGATGCTGGCCGTCGACATGGACGAGCCGCGCCTGTTCAAGGACCGCGAGCTCAAGGACATGCTGGCCGACACGCACGACTACGCGGCCTGGACGCAGCGCACGGTCGAGCTCGACTCGCTGATCAAGCAGGACGCGCCGGCCGGCGACCTGTTCGCCGCCGACGAGCTGCGCCGCCGCCAGTTCGCGGTCGGCTGGTCGATCGAGGACCTCGAATCGATCCTCCACCCGATGGTCGAGGACGCCAAGGAAGCGGTCGGCTCGATGGGCGACGACGGGCCGCTGGCGGTGCTGTCCGACACCTACCGCGGCATGCACCACTATTTCCGGCAGAACTTCAGCCAGGTCACCAACCCGCCGATCGACAGCTTGCGCGAGCGCAACGTGATGACGATCCGCACCCGGCTGGGCAACCTCGGCAACATCCTCGACGAGAGCCCGGACCAGAGCGAGATGCTGTCGCTGCAGTCGCCGATCGTGCTCAATGCCGAGTTCGAGGCGATGCGCAAGTACATGGGCGAGACCGCCTGCCGCATCGACTGCACCTTCGAGGTCGAGGGCGGCCTCGACGCCATGCGCCAGGCCTTCGAGCGGATCGCGCGCGAGGCCGAGGACGGCGTGCGCTCGGGCTGCCTGCACGTCGTGCTGACCGACGCCAACGTCAGCCCGACGCGCGCCGCGCTGCCGATGATCCTGGCGGCGGGCTGCGTGCACTCCTACCTGGTGCGCCAGTCGCTGCGCACCTTCACCTCGCTGAACGTGCGCTCGGCCGAGTGCCTCGACGTGCACTACGCCGCGGTGATCATCGGCGTCGGCGCCACCACGGTGAACCCGTACCTCGCCGAGGAGACGATCGCCGCCCGCCACAAGCGCGGCCTGTTCGGCAAGCAGTCGCTCGCCCAGTGCCTCGCCAACTACAAGAAGGCGCTCGACGACGGCCTGCTGAAGGTGATGTCGAAGATGGGCATCTCGGTGCTGTCGTCGTACCGCGGCGGCTGCAACTTCGAGGCGGTCGGCCTGTCGCGTTCGCTGGTCCAGGAGTTCTTCCCCGGCATGCCGTCGCGCATCTCGGGCATCGGCCTGCGCGGCGTGCAGGAGAAGATCGCCGAGCAGCACCGGCGTGCCTTCGACGCGGACGTGGTCAGCCTGCCGATCGGCGGCTTCTACAAGTCGCGGCGCGGCGGCGACCGCCACAACTTCGAGGGCAACCTCATCCACATGCTGCAGGACGCGGTGAACACCGAGTCCTACGAGAAGTTCCGCCGCTACAGCGAGCAGGTCCGCCGCCTGCCGCCGATCAACCTGCGCGACCTGCTCGACTTCAAGACCGACCGCACGCCGATCGCCATCGACGAGGTCGAGTCGATCACCGAGCTGCGCAAGCGGCTGGTCGCGCCCGGCATCTCGCTGGGCGCGCTCGGGCCGGAGGCGCACGAGACGCTGTCGATCGCCATGAACCGGATCGGCGCCAAGTCCGATTCCGGCGAGGGCGGCGAGGACCCGGCGCGCTACCGGCCGCGGGCCAACGGCGACAACGCCTCGTCGGCGATCAAGCAGGTCGCGTCGGGCCGTTTCGGCGTCACCGCCGAGTACCTGAACAACTGCCGCGAGCTCGAGATCAAGGTCGCGCAGGGCGCCAAGCCCGGCGAGGGCGGCCAGCTGCCCGGCCTCAAGGTCAGCGAGATGATCGCCCGGCTGCGCCACTCGACGCCGGGCGTGACCCTGATCAGCCCGCCGCCGCACCACGACATCTACTCGATCGAGGACCTCGCGCAGCTGATCTACGATCTCAAGCAGATCAACCCGGAGGCGCGCGTCACGGTCAAGTTGGTGGCGCGCTCGGGCATCGGCACGATCGCCGCCGGCGTCGCCAAGGCGAAGGCCGACGTGATCCTGGTGTCGGGCCATTCCGGCGGCACCGGCGCCAGCCCGCAGACCAGCATCAAGTACGCCGGCATTCCCTGGGAGATGGGCCTGTCGGAGACCCACCAGGTGCTGACCCTGAACCGGCTGCGCGACAAGGTTCTGCTGCGCACCGACGGCGGCATCAAGACCGGCCGCGACGTGGTGATCGCCGCCATGCTGGGCGCCGAGGAGTACGGCATCGGCACGGCGTCGCTGATCGCCATGGGCTGCATCATGGTGCGGCAGTGCCACTCCAACACCTGCCCGGTCGGCGTCTGCACGCAAGACCCGGCGCTGCGCGCCAAGTTCGAGGGCACGCCGGAGAAGGTCGTCAACCTGTTCAGCTTCATCGCCGAGGAGGTGCGCGAGATCCTGGCGCAACTCGGCTACCGCTCGCTGCTCGACGTGGTCGGCCGATCCGACCTGCTGAAGCAGGTGAGCCGCGGCGCGCGCACGCTGGACGACCTCGATCTCAACCCGCTCTTGACCCGCGCCGACGGCGGGCGCGGCGCGGTGCACTGCATGGTCGAGGGCCGCAACGAGGTGCCGGACACGCTGGACGCGCAGATGATCCGCGACGCCCAGCCGCTGTTCACGCACCGCGAGAAGATGCAGCTTCAGTACAGCGTGCGGAACACCCACCGCGCGGTCGGCACGCGGCTGGCCGCGATGATCACCCGCAAGTACGGCATGGACGGGCTGCAGCCCGACACCGTGACGGTGCGGCTGCGCGGCACCGCCGGCCAGTCGCTCGGCGCCTTCGCGGTGCGCGGCATGAAGCTCGAGGTGTTCGGCGACGCCAACGACTACGTCGGCAAGGGCCTGAGCGGCGGCACCATCGTGGTCCGTCCGACCGTGTCGAGCCCGCTGGTGCCGCAGGACAACGCGATCATCGGCAACACCGTCCTGTACGGCGCGACGGCCGGCAAGCTGTTCGCCTGCGGCCGCGGCGGCGAGCGCTTCGCCGTGCGCAACTCGGGCGCCGACACGGTGGTCGAGGGCGTCGGCAGCAACGGCTGCGAGTACATGACCGGCGGCACCGCGGTGATCCTGGGACCGGTCGGCATCAACTTCGCGGCCGGCATGACCGGCGGCATGGCGTTCGTCTACGACCCCGACGACGTGTTCCGTCTCAAGGTGAACCCCGAGACGGTGCTGTGGCAGCGCCTCGCCCACCCGCACTGGGAAGGCGTGCTGCGCGGCATGATCGAGGAGCACGTCGCCGAGACGAAGTCGCCGCTCGGCGCGCGGCTGCTCAACGACTGGGACCGCGAGGTCGACCGCTTCTGGCAGGTCGTCCCGAAGGAAATGCTGTCCCGCCTGCCGGTGCCGCTGGGCGAAGAGGAAGCGAAGCGGGCGTAGACGTGGCGGCGCGCCCGCTCCTCTTCCTCCCTGCGCGCGAGCGCGGGGAGGTGTCGCCGTCTTCGGCGACGGAGGGGTCATGGGCTCCCGTCGCGATGCTCATGACCCCTCCGTCCGCTGCGCGGACACCTCCCCGCGCTGCCGCGCAGGGAGGAAGGTAAGTGCCTCGCACCGCCTACCTCCAGCTCGCCACGTCGGTCGTGGCGTTCGGGCTGGCGTTCCCGGCGCTGAAGGTCGGGCTGCAGGCCAGCACGCCGGTCTGGCTGGCCGCCGGGCGCGCCTCGCTGGCGGCGCTCACCGCCTTCATCCTGCTGGCGGCACTGCGGCGACTGAAGTGGCCGCACCGCGCCGACTGGCCGATCGTGCTGTCGGTCGGCGCGTTCCAGCTCACGCTCTACTTCTCGCTGGCCAATATCGGGTTGCAGCACGTGCCGGCCGGGCGCTCGGGCGTGCTGAGCTACACCGCCATGCTGTGGCTGGTGCCGCTGTCGCTGCTGGTCGGCGAGCGCGTCGGCTGGCGCGGCTTCGCCGGCGTGGCGCTCGGCATGGCGGGCATCGTCGTGCTGATCGAGCCGACGCGGATGGACTGGAGCAACCGCGCGGTGATCGAGGGCCACGCCTGGCTGCTGCTGGCCGGCCTGTCGTGGGCGGTCGCCATCCTGCATGCCCGCCGCCACCGCTGGCGCGCGACGCCGCTCGACGTGCTGCCGTGGCAGATGGGCGTGGCCAGCGTGCTCCTGTGGTCGCTGGCGCTGCTGATCGAACCGAACGGCTACCTCGACCCGTCCAAGCCGCAGCTCTGGATCGCGCTGCTCTACATCGGCTCGTTCGCCGGGCCGCTCGGCACCTGGGCCGCGGTGTCGGTGGCGCGCGCCCTGCCGCCGGTCACCGGCTCGCTGGGCATGCTGGGCACGCCGCTGCTCGGCATCGCCGCCTCGGCGGTTCTGCTGGGCGAGCCGATCACCGCCAGCCTCGCCGCCGGCACCGCGCTGGTGATCGCGGGAATTGCCATCGTGATCCTCGACCGCCACCCTTGATCCATGGCCCGTATCGACATCGAGCGGCGCGAGAGCGTCGCCATCCTGCGCTTCGACAACCCGCCCAAGGGCTACATGAACGGCGAGATGGTCGGCCAGCTCGAGGCCGCGGTCGACGCGCTGCTGGCCGACGCGGCGGTGCGCGTGCTGGTCTTCACCGGCGCGCTCGAAGGCGTGTTCATCGAGCATTACGACGTCTCCGAGCTGCTGGCGCTGTCCAACCGGATGCGCGCCAAGGGCGCGACCTTCTCCGCCGACCGGCCGGTACCGGAAAGCCCGTTCCACCGCACGCTGGCCAAGCTGGAGGCGGCGCCCAAGCCGACGATCGCCGCGATCAACGGCACGGCGATGGGTGGCGGCTTCGAGTTCTGCATGGCCTGCGACCTGCGGCTGGCCCAGCGCGGCCCGTTCCACCTCGGCCAGCCCGAGATCAACATCGGCATCCTGGCCGGCGCGGGCGGCACGCAGCGCCTCGCGCGCCTGGTCGGCCCGGCGCGCGCGCTGGAACTGTCGCTGATGGGCCGCACCGTGTCGCCCGACGAGGCCGCGGCACTCGGGATGGTACACGCCGCGGTCGACGCGCCGGTGCTCGACCACGCGATGGCGATGGCGGCGCGGCTGGCGCAGCAACCGCCGCGCGCGGTCGCCTACATCAAGCACCTCGTGCGCTCGGCGCTCGACACGCCGCTGGCCGACGGGCTGGCGCGCGAACGCACGTTGTTCATGGACCTCGCAGTCAGCGACGACGGCAATCGCCTGATGGGCGAGTTCGTCGCCGGCACGCGCACCATCCGCGATTGAGGGAAAAGACGATGCTGAACTGGGGAATGATGACCAAGGCCGAGCGCGACGCGGCCTACAACAACACCGACGCGGTGAAGAACAGCGCGACCCTGAACGAGCAGCGCATCGCCGCCTCGGCGGCGTTCCGGGCCAAGCATCCCGGCCACCTCGACCTGCGCTATGGGCCGAAGGAGCGCAACGTCTGGGACCTGTTCCCGGCGAAGAACCCGGACGCGCCCTGCCTGGTGTTCATCCATGGCGGATACTGGCAACGCAACAGCCGCGACCAGTTCGCCAGCCTGGTGGCCGGCGTGCATGCCCATGGCTGGGCCGGCGCCCTGCCCGGCTACACCCTGGCGCCGGACGCGACGCTCACCGAGATCGTGGCCGAGATCAACGCGGCGCTCGACTGGCTGGCGGCCAACGGCCCGGCCCACGGCATCCGCGGCAAGGTGGTGCTGTCGGGCTGGTCGGCCGGTGGGCACCTCACCGCAATGTGCCTCGGGCACGGGCGGGTCCATGCCGGGCTGGCGGTCTCCGGCGTGTACGAACTCGGACCGATCCGGGACACCTACCTGAACGACAAGCTGTCGCTCAGCGACCGCGAGCTCGCGACCCTGTCGCCGCTGCGCCTGCCGATGGTGAACAAGCCGCTGGCCATCACCTACGGCACGGCCGAGCTGCCGCCGCTGGTCGGCGACAGCCGCGCCCTGCACGAGATGCGGTCGGCCCGGCACCTGGCCGGCCCGCTGATCCCGGTCGCCGGGGCCGACCATTTCACCATCACCCACGAACTGCGCGACGCCGACGGCATCCTGACCCGGCAGCTCCTGTTGCTCGCCTGATTTTCCTCCCTGCGCGCCAGCGCGGGGAGGTGCCCGCGCAGCGGGCGGAGGGGTCATGAGCCCCTCGACGGGAGCCCATGACCCCTCCGCCGCCGATGACGGCGGCACCTCCCCACGCCGTGGCGTGGGGAGGAAGGATCACTTGGCACGACAGTTGCCTTGAACCTTTCCAGCCTAGTGGGAGGGTTCACATGTTCAATCGTCGCCGACTGCTCGCCGGGGCGGGCTTTGCCGCCGCCTCGCTGGCCGCGCCCGCCGTACTGCGCGCCCAGCCGAAGACCGTGAAGATGGGCGCCCTGCGCCTCGTGCACTCGATGCCGCCCTACTTCTACGAGAAGTTCGCGCCGGCCGACCTCAAGATCGAGGTCGTGGTGTTCGACAGCCCGACCGACGGCAAGAACGCCGTGGTCACCAAGTCGGTCGACTTCGGCACCTTCGGCATCGCCGCGGCGATCCTGGGCGGCGCGGTCGGCGAGCCGGTGGTGGTGTTCGGCGCGATGTCCAACAAGGGCATGGGCGTGGTCTCCAAGGCCGGCTCGGACATCAAGACGATCAAGGATCTCAAGGGCAGGAAGGTCGGCATCTGGCCGGGCTCGACGCAGGAAGTCTTCATCATGGAGCGCCTGCGCATGGAGGGCCTGTCGATCAAGGACATCACGCCGGTGCGCGTGCCGTTCGGCGAGATGCCGGCGATGCTGGCGCGCGGCGACATCGACGCCTATGTCGGCGCCGAGCCGGGTCCCGCCCTGTCGATCACCTCGGGTGTCGGCCAGCTGGTCGAGTATCCCTACTCGACCGCGATGGGCGGCCTGAACATGATCCTCGGCACGCACGAGGACACGGTCGCCAAGAACCCCGACCTGGTGCGCGCCATGCTGAAGATCCAGCGCCAGGCGGCCGAGTACATGATGGCCAACAAGCCGGCCGTCGTGGACGCCACGGTGCAGAAGCTGGGCGCCAACCGCGCCGCGGTCGAGCAGGCGCTGGGCGCCAACAACGTCGAGTACGTCTGGAAGCTGGACGACACGGTGATCGGCCAGGCCAAGACCTATGCCCAGTACATGCTCGACCTCAAGCAGATCCGGGCGCTGCCGAAGTTCGACACCTTCCTGAACCCGACGTTCTCGAAGGAAATCGCCAACAGCTGATCGCGGGGCCGTCATGGCGATCGCCGACACGACCCGCGACGGCGCGCCCGTCGCGGCTGCCGCGCCGAGGAAACCGGCGGCCGGCGCACTGTGGACGCGCGCCAAGCCGCTGGTGCTGGCGATGATCGTGCCGCTGCTGCTGCTCGCCTTCTGGCAGGTGGCGACGACGCAGCAGTGGACCCGCCTCATCCCGACGCCGGCCGAGGTCGCGATCTACATGATCGACTTCGCCAAGGGCGGCATCTACGACGACGCCTACTCGGCGACGCTGACCACCCACCTGCTGGCCTCGATGAGCCGCGTCTACGGCGGCTTCCTGCTGGCCGCGCTGTTCGCCCTGCCGATCGGCATGCTGGTCGGCCGCGTGCCGACCGCGCGCATGCTGCTCGATCCCTTCCTGCAGGTGATGCGGCCGATCCCGGTCACCGCCTGGCTGCCGCTGTCGATGATCCTGTTCGGGCTGGGCGCCAAGTCGGCCTTCGCGCTGGTCTGCCTCGGCGCCTTCTATCCCATCCTGCTCAACACCATCTTCGGCGTGCGCTCGGTCGATCCGAAGCTGTTCGAGGCGGCCTCGATGCTGGGCTGCCGCGGCAACGCGCAGTTCTTCAAGGTCGTGCTGCCGGCCGCCGCGCCGTCGATCTTCACCGGCCTGCGGCTCGGGCTGGGGCTTGCCTGGTTCGTGATCGTGGTCGGCGAGATGACCGGCGTGCCCCAGGGGCTGGGCGCGGTGATCATGGATGCCCGCACCCTGTCGCGCACCGACCTGGTGATCTGCGGCATGATCGTCATCGGCCTCGCCGGCTTCCTGTCCGACCGCGTCGTCGTGATGGTCGGCAACCGCCTGCTGCGCTGGAGTCCGAACCACCATGGCTGAGGCGACCACCCCGATCATCGAGATCAGCCGCGTCTTCAAGGCGTTCGAGCTGCAGGGCCAGGCGATCCAGGCGCTGTCCGACGCCACGCTCACCATCACCAAGGGCGAGTTCGTCTGCCTGATCGGCGCCTCGGGCTGCGGCAAGTCGACCCTGCTGCGCATCATGGCGGGCTTCGAGAAGCCGACCGCCGGCGACGCGCTGATGTGGGGCAAGCCGATCGACGGGCCCGACCCGTCGCGCGGCATGGTGTTCCAGGACTACGCGCTGTTCCCGTGGCTGAGCGTGCGCGACAACATCGGCTTCGGCCCGGCGGCGCGCGGCCTGTCGAGCGGCGAGGTCCGCGACACCGCCGACAAGTTCATCGAGCTGGTCGGGCTGCAGAAGTTCGCCAAGGCCTACCCGCACCAGCTGTCGGGCGGCATGAAGCAGCGCGTGGCGATCGCCCGCGTGCTGGCCAACGACGCCGAGCTGGTCCTGATGGACGAGCCGTTCGGCGCGCTCGACGCGATGACCCGCGAGCGCCTGCAGGACGAGCTGCTGGACATCTGGCAGCGCACCAGGCTGACCGTCGTGTTCGTCACCCACTCGATCGAGGAGGCGATCTTCCTCGCCGACCGGGTGGTCGTGATGACCCCTGGCCCGGGCCGCATCGAGAGCGACAACCGGCTGGAATTGCCGCGGCCGCGCGACGTCGCCAGCCCGGAATTCAACGCCATCCGCCGCGTGCTGGGCGCCAAGTTGCACAGCCACCACGGCAAGAAGGCGGCATAGGGCGCGCAGCGCGCCGGAGGCGCTTGCCCCCTGCCCCTCCGCCGCCGTATGACCGGTAGGACAAGAGGGGTTTCGATGGCGAACAAGGTCTACAAGGATGCCAGGTCGGCGCTCGAGGGCGTCGTCAAGGACGGCATGATGGTGATGTGCGGCGGCTTCGGCCTGGTCGGCATTCCCGACAAGCTGATCCACGCATTGCGCGACACCGGCGCGAAGAACCTGACCTGCGTGAGCAACAACGCCGGCATCGACGGCCACGGCCTCGGCCTGCTGCTCGAGAGCGGCCAGGTCAAGAAGATGATCAGCAGCTACGTCGGCGAGAACAAGACCTTCGCCAAGCTCTACCTCGAGGGCAAGCTGGAGATCGAGTTCAACCCGCAGGGCACGCTGGCCGAGCGCTGCCGCGCCGGCGGCGCCGGCATCCCGGCCTTCTACACCAAGACCGGTGTCGGCACCGAGGTCGCCAAGGGCAAGGAGACCAAGGTGTTCGACGGCGTCGAGTACGTCATGGAGCGCGGCCTGTTCGGCGACCTCGCGCTGGTCAAGGCGTGGAAGGGCGACACCGCGGGCAACCTCGTCTACCGAAAGGCGGCGCGCAACTTCAACCCGATGATGGCGACCGCCGCGCGGATGTGCGTCGCCGAGGTCGAGGAGCTGGTGCCGGTGGGCGCGCTCGATCCCGACCACATCCACACGCCCGGCATCTTCGTGAAGCGCATCATCTGCGGTGCGCCTTATGACAAGAAGATCGAGCAACGCACGACCCGCAAGGCTTAGGAGGCGACCATGGCCTGGACCCGCGAGCAGATGGCGGCGCGCGCCGCCAAGGAGCTGAAGGACGGCTTCTACGTCAACCTCGGCATCGGCATCCCGACGCTGGTGTCGAACTACGTGCCGGAGGATGTCGACATCACGCTGCAGAGCGAGAACGGCATGATGGGCGTCGGCCCCTTCCCGCTCGACAACGAGGTCGATCCCGACATCATCAACGCCGGCAAGCAGACGGTGACCGAGCTGAAGGGCACGTCGTACTTCTCGTCGGCCGACAGCTTCGCGATGATCCGCGGCGGCCACATCGACCTGTCGATCCTGGGCGCGATGGAAGTCTCGGAGAACGGCGACCTCGCCAACTGGATGATCCCGGGCAAGATGGTCAAGGGCATGGGCGGCGCGATGGACCTCGTGGCCGGCGTGCGCAAGGTCATCGTCACCATGGAACACGTCTCCAAGGACGGCGCGTCCAAGCTCCTGAAGGAGTGCAGCCTGCCGCTGACCGGCCAGCGCGTGGTCGACATGGTGATCTCCGAACTGGGCGTCTTCACCATCGACAAGCACGGTGACGGCGGGGTCACGCTGGTCGAGCTGGCCGACGGCGTCACGGTCGACGAGGTCAAGGCCAAGACCAAGGCGAAGCTGGCGATCGCGCCGGGCCTCAAGGAGAAGGTCGCCTGAGCGCCGGGCCGCTCTGGTCCTGGACCGCGGCCGAACTGGCCGCGGCGATCCGGACCAAGGAGATCAAGAGCCGCGAGGCGGTCGACAGCGTGCTCGACCGCATCGCCCAGCTGAACCCGCGGCTGAACGCCCTGCCCTACGTGCTGGCCGACGAGGCGCGCGCAGCGGCCGATGCCGCCGACCGCGCGGTCGCCGCCGGCGCGACGCTGGGACCGCTGCACGGCGTGCCGGTCACCACCAAGGTCAACGTCGACCAGAAGGGATGGCCGACCACCAACGGACTGGTCGCGCTGAAGGACCTGGTCGCCACCGAGGACAGCCCGCCGGTCGCCAACCTGCGCGACGCCGGCGCGGTGATCGTCGGCCGCTCCAACGTGCCGGCCTTCTCGATCCGCTGGTACAGCGACAACGACCTGCACGGCCGGACGCTCAACCCGTGGAACGACGGCGTGACGCCGGGCGGCTCGAGCGGCGGCGCCGCCGCGGCGGTGGCGGGCGGCATGGGCCCGATCGGCCACGGCAACGATTTCGGCGGCTCGATCCGCTACCCCGCCTATTGCTGCGGCATCGTCGGCCTGCGGCCCAGCCCGGGCCGCGTGCCGGCCTTCAATCCCAGCGGCAGCGAGGAGCGCAGCATCGCACCGCAGCTGATGTCGGTGCAGGGCCCGCTGGCGCGCAGCGTCGAGGACGCGCGGCTGGGGCTGGTCGCGATGGCGCGACGCGACGCGCGCGATCCCAACTGGGTGCCGGCACCGCTCGACGGACCGAAGCCCGCGGCGCCGATCCGCGTCGCCCTCTACAAGGGCACGGCCCGCGACACGCCGGCGCCGGCGGTGCGCGACGCGCTCGATACCGCGGCGCGCCTGCTGGCCGACGCCGGCTACGTCGTCGAGGAGGCGGCACCGCCGCACGTCGACGAGGCGGCGCAGCTGTGGCGTGACCTCGTGCACGACGACATGCGCCGCTCGCTGCTGCCGACCATGCAGAGGATCGGCGACGAGGCGGTCAAGACGATGTACCGCCACGTGCTGGCCGGCATGGGCGAGATGGACCGCGACGCCTACCTGGTGGCGCTCGGCCGCCGGCTGGCGATCGGCCGGGCCTGGAACCTGTTCTTCGAGACGCGGCCGCTGCTGCTGACCGCCGTGTCGTGGCAGCAGGCCCTGCCGTTCGGCGCCGACACGCGATCGGCCGAGAGCCTCGAGGGCGTGTTGCGGGCGCAGGGGCCGATGCTCGGCACGGCGATGCTCGGTCTGCCCGGCCTGTCGGTGCCGACCGGCGTGGCCAACGGCCTGCCGACCGGCGT
Organism: Pseudomonadota bacterium; assembly: GCA_020160955.1. Classification (GTDB taxonomy): domain Bacteria; phylum Pseudomonadota; class Alphaproteobacteria; order Reyranellales; family Reyranellaceae; genus Reyranella. Next base: position 22,530 of record JAIUOX010000036.1, on the reverse strand, counting down.
GCAGCTGGTCGCGGCGCGCTGGCGCGAGGACCTGCTGCTGCAGGCCGGCGCGGCGATCGAGCGCGCGGTCGGCTTGGTGCGCTGGACCGGCGCCTGAAACATCCAACCGAATTGGCGGCAATCGTCGTGGTTGCCGCCGGGAACACGGGCTACAGCGCTGGCATGAACATCCTCAAGGTCGCGGCCGTGGCCGCGCTCGGCTTCCTCGTGGCGTCGGTCCCGGCCCACGCCGAGGTCTATTGCACCGGTCCCGGCGTGCCGGTGGGCTGCGTCGTGCGTCCCGATGTCGGCGCGCCCGGTCCGGGCGTGCGGCCGGGTGTCGGTGTCGGCGCGCCCGGTGTCGGCGTGGCGCCCGGCGTTGGCGCGGGCGCCCCGGGTGTCGGTGTGGCGCCCGGCGCGGGCGTCGGTCCCGACAACGATGTCGGCGTCAACCGCGGCGGCCCGGTCAACCGGCCGGGGCGGCGCTAGCCGGCGTCGCGCTGGGGCGGCGTGAAGCCCTTGGCGCGGATCTTCTTTTCCAGGATCGCGATGCCCTCGGCGGTGCGGCCCTGCCGGCAGTCGGCGATGCCTTCCATGATGTCGAAGTCCGGCCGCGTCCCGCCCTGCCCGCCGGGATCGCCGAGGTAGCGCGTCGCGTAGTCGCCGAGCTTCGCGCAGTAGGCCGCGTCGTCGGCTTGCGCGACGGCCGGGCCGGCGGCGAGCGTCGCCAGCAGCAGGCCCGCGATCAGGTTCTTGCCCGTCATGATGGGCGCAGCATGTAGCGCGCCGACGGGCCGTAGTCCGCGAGAACCGCAACCATTTCGGGCCGGTCGGCGATGCGAAAGCCGTGGCGCTGCCACATCGGCCAGGTGTCGTAGACCGAGACCAGCGTCAGCGCCGGCAGGTCGCGCGCCCGGGCCACCTCCACCAGTCGCGCGATGCAGGCGCCCGCCGCGCCCTGCCCGCGCGCCGCGGGCGCGACCACGACGTCGTGGACGTAGAGGCAGTCTGGCTGGGCGGGCAGCGCGCCGAGCGGCGCATCGAGCTTCGGCAGGGAGCCCTGTCGCCACGGATGGGCAAAGGCGTACCCCACCACTGTCTCGCCTCGCGCCAGCACCAGGCAGCCGTCGGGAAAGTGGTCGAGCTTGTCGCGCAGCACCTCGGGCCGCTCCGGCAGGCCGGGATGCGCGGCGTCGGCCAGCGCCTGCACCGCGGAAAGATCGCGTTCGGTCATGGCGCGCCAGTCGGTCATGGCCGCACACTTCCACCGCGACGCGGCCGGCACAACATGCGAGGAACGGGACCGGCCCCTTCCTTTCGCCTCTCCGAGAGCCCGCCATGCCGCATATCGTCGTCGCCGACCCGATCCACCCCGATGGCATGGAGCGACTGTTCTCGACGCCCGGCGTCACGGTCGACCATCCCGGCACCGCCGCTGGACGGCCGCTGGCCGAGCGGCTGCGCGGCGCCGACGGGCTGATCGTGCGCGGCACCGTGGTCGACGACGCGCTGCTGGCCCACGCCGACCGGCTGCGCGTCGTCTGCCGCCACGGCGTCGGCTACGACCTGGTCGACGTGCCGGCGCTGACGGCGCGCGGCATCGCCCTGATGATCACGCCCGAGGCCAACGCCGCGTCGGTCGCCGAGCACGCGCTGATGCTGATGCTGAGCCTCGCCCGCCGGGTCGTGCCGGTATCGACCGGCGTGCGCCGCGGCGAGTGGCGGGTGAAAGGCGAGTCGCCGACCTTCGACGTCGCCGGCCGCACCGTGCTGGTGATCGGCTTCGGCCGCATCGGCACCCGGGTGTCGCGGCTGTGCGCGGCGTTCGGCATGCGCGTGCTGGTGCACGATCCCTACATCCCGGCCGGCACGATCCGCGGCGCCGGCTTCGAGGCGGTGGTCGAGCGCGACGCCGGCCTCGCCGCCGCCGACATCGTGACCGTGCACGTGCCGTCGAACGACAGGACGCGCAAGATGGTGAACGAGTCGTTCCTCGCGGCGATGAAGCCCGGCGCGATCCTGCTCAACACCGCGCGCGGCACGCTGGTCGACGAGCCGGCGCTGGTCGCCGCGCTGACCTCGGGCCACGTCGCGGCGGCCGGCGTCGACGTGCTGACGGTCGAGCCGATGGTCGAGCCGGTGCCGCTGGTCGGCCTCGACAACGTGATCGTGACGCCGCACGTCGCGGCCAGCACCGCGCAGGGCCTGCAGCGCATGGCCGTGCACTCGGCAGCCAACGTGCTCGACTTCCTCGACGGCAAGGTCGACCGCGACGCGGTGATCAACACCGAGGTCCTCGCGGCCAGCCGCAACAAGTAGGCGCTAGGGAACCGGCAGCCGGCGCTCGCACAGCGCCGCGAAGTAGCGGGCGCCCGGCACCAGGCCGGCATCGTTGAAGTCGTAGCCGGCATTGTGCAGCGGCAGCGAGTCGGTGCCGTTGCCGACCAGTGCGAAACAGCCGGGCACGCGCCGCAGGAACTGCGCGAAGTCCTCCGACGCGGTCCACGGTTCCGGCCGCACGCCGGCGCGGTCGGCGCCGAACACGTCCCGCGCCACCGCCAGCGCCTCGTCGGTCATCGCCGGATCGTTGACCAGCGGCACGAACTCGCGCGTGTAGGTCACGACAGCGTCGAGGTTGTAGGTCTCGGCGGTGCCCCGGGCGACGATGCGCATCTGGCGCTCGATCTCGGCGCTGACCTCGGGCCGGAAGCTGCGCGCATCGCCCAGGATGCGGGCGGTGCCGGGCAGGGCATTGCGCACGCCGTCAGTCAGCAGCTCGGTCACCGACACCACGGCGATGTCGGTCGGGTCGAGGCGGCGCGCCACGATGGTCTGCAGGTTCATCACGGTCGCGCAGGCGGCCACCAGTACCTCGGAGGTGAGCTGCGGCCGCGCGGCATGGCCGCCCATTCCCTTGAGCACGATCTCGAAATTGTCCTCGGCCGACATCAGCGGCCCCGGCCGGGTCTGGAAATGGCCCACCGGCAGGCCCGGCGTGTTGTGCAAGCCGTAGATCTCCTCGAACGGGAAGCGCTCGAGCAGCCCGTCCTCCAGCATCGCCAGCGCGCCGCGGCCCCACTCCTCGGCCGGCTGGAAGACCAGCCGGACCGTGCCGTCGAAGCGGCCCTGCTCGACCAGCAGGCGGGCGGCGCCCAGCAGCATCGCGGTGTGGCCGTCGTGGCCGCAGGCATGCATCGTGCCGGGCGTCGTCGAGCGCCACGGCCGGTCGCCGCTCTCGGCGATGCGCAGCGCGTCCATGTCGGCGCGCAGCGCGATCGCCCGGTTGCCGGTACCGCGCCGGATCGTGGCGACGACGCCGGTGCCGCCGACGCCCTCGACGACGTCGTCGATGCCGAACGAGCGCAGCGTCGCGGCGACGAAGGCGCTGGTGCGCGTCTCCTCCGTGCCGAACTCGGGATGGGCGTGCAGGTCGCGCCGCCACGCCGTCATCTGCCGGCCGAGTGACTCGAGATCCATCGCCCGCTCCCGCGTCAGCGTCGCGCCGCGTACGGCAGGACGTCGGCCTGCAGCCAGTTGCCGAATTCCAGCGTGCGCTGCGCCGGGTCGAGCACGTCGGGTCCCAGCCCCAGCCGCCACGCCAGGTCGCCGCGCACCGGCACGGCGTCGAGCGCGCGGTACTCGGCGACGATCGCGGCCACGTCGTTGGCGTCGCGCGCCAGGCCTTCGGCGACGTGGCGCTCGACGCGCGAGGCGATGATCGCCGCCACCGTCGCGAACGAGAACTCGGGATGATACTGCACGCCCCAGAAGCGGCGCGCGCCGTCCTCGATCACCGCGGCCTGCACGCGGCTCACCGCGTTGGAGGCCAGCACGGTGCCGCCGGTCGGCAGCGAGGCGACCTCGTCCTCGTGGGTGCACAGCGCGTCGAAGGCGGCGGGCTTGCCGCGGTACATCGCGTGCCCGCGGCCGGCCTCGGTCGGCACGATGCGGCGCGCCACCCCGACCTCGCGGCCGTTGGGATTGAGATGCACCGTGCCGCCCAGCGCCGCGGTCATCACCTGCAGGCCCCAGCACGAACCGAAGGCCGGGATGCCGGCTTCCCAGATCGCGCGCGCCAGCTCGACCTGCTCGCGCACCGACGGCTGGTCGAGCGCGTAGACGTTGTGCGGCGAGCCCGAGATCCACACGCCGTCGAAATCGCCGAGCCCGAGGCCCTGCGGGAAGGTCTCGCCGTCGGCGACGCGCAACGAGAAGAACTCGAGGTCGCAGCCGGCCGGGCGGTGCGGTTCGAACGAGCCGCGGATCATGTCCTCGTAGGACTTCGACCCGCCGTCGACGAGTTTCGTTTCGAGCGCCTGGGGCGTGCCGTTGAAGACGAGGAGACGGGGCATGGGACGGCTGATAGCATCGGTGCCCGGCGACTGGCCAACAAGAACGCCACGCCCGGAGGAAACGCATGCCTGTCCCCAGCCTGACGCGGCGCCGCGTGGCGACCGGTGTCGCCGCCCTGTCGCTCGCCGCGCCCGCCGTGCTGCGCGCCCAGTCCTTCCCGACCGGGCCGGTCACCTTCATCGTGCCGTTTCCGCCCGGCGCCTCGACCGACGTCACCTTCCGCCTGGTCGCCGGCAAGCTGTCGCAGATGTGGGGCCAGCCGGTCGTGGTCGACAACAAGGGCGGCGCCAACGGCATCATCGCCGCCGAGGCGGCGGCGCGCGCCCGGCCCGACGGGCACACCCTGTTCACCACCTCGTCGATGACCCACGCCGGCAACCCGGTGCTGTACGACAAGCTGCCCTACGACCCGATCCGCGACTTCGAGCCGGTGACCCGCATGAGCATGGTCCCGCTGGTCATGCTGGTGCACAAGGGCCTCAAGCTGAAGTCGCTGGCCGAGCTGACGGCGCTCTTGAAGGCGTCGCCCGGCAAGCACAATTTCGGGTCGGGCGCGATCTCGGCCCGCGTCGCGGGCGAGCTCTACCGCATGCTGGCCGGCGTCGATGCGGTCCACGTCGCCTACCGCAACAACCAGCTGGCCGCGCCCGACCTCAACGCCGGCGCCATCAGCTTCATGGTGCCCGACCTGTCGAGCGCCAAGATGATCCTGGCCAGCGGCTGGGCCGACGCCCTGGCCGTCTCGCAAGCCGACGAGTCGCCGATGCTGGCCGGCGTGCCCGGCGCGACCGCGGCCGGCCTGCCGGGCTTCGTCTTCACTACCTGGTCGGCGGTCTACGCGCCGCGCGGCGCGCCGCGCGAGGTCGTCGACCGGCTCAACCGCGACTTCATCGCCGCCGGCACCTCGCCCGAGGTCCACGACAAGCTCCTGACGCTGGGCGGGCCGATGAAGCCGACGACGCCGGACGAGCTGCGCGCCTTCACGCTGGCCGAGATCGAGGCCTGGCGGAAGGTCGTGAAGGCCGCCGACATCCGCATCGAGTAGCGATAGACTGTCGGCGATGCCGTCCCCGTCGATCCCGATGCGAGTCCCGGCGCACCGCCCGGACCGCTTCGACGGGCTCGTCGCGCCAGCCGTTGCCCTGCTCGTCTACGCCGCCCTGCACCGCGAGGGCGTCGCCATGGCGCCCGACAGCTGGGCGTACTGGGAAGGTGCCCTGTCGATCGCCAGCGGCCATGGCTACACCTACTTCACCGGCCTGCCGATCCTGTCATGGCCGCCGCTCTATTCCGCCTACCTCGCCATCGCGGCGGCGCTGGCCGGGCCGACCGGCGGGGTGCTGGTCGCGGCCAATGCCGTGCTGATCGGCGGCCAGGCCGTGCTGTGGCGCCACCTCGCGCTGGTGCTGGCGCGCGACTCGAGCCTCTCGGTTGGCCTCGCGGTCGGCCGCGCGCCGGCGCTGCTGGTGTCGCTGTTCGTCGGCCTGTTCGTCGCCGTGCACCAGCAGGTGCCGTTCAGCCAGCAACTGGTCTACCTGCTGTTGCCGCTGTTCCTGCTGTCGGTCTGGCGGCTCGCCACCGCCGAGCCGCCGCCGCCCATCCCGTCGGCCGCCGACGCGGCCGCCGTGGCGCTGGCGGTGCTGCTGCTGCTGACCCACACCTCGACCATCGCGTTCATCGTCGCCGGCGCGCTGCCGGTCGCCGTCGCCGCCTGGCGCGCGCCGGCCCGTCTCGCCACGGCCGCCGCGATCGTCGGGCTGCCGCTGCTCGCCTGGCTGGGCGAGCGCGCGTGGCTGGGACAGGACAGCAGCCACTGCGTCGGGCTGGGCGTCGCCCGCTTCGGCCCCGCCAGCTACGCGGTCCAGCTGGTCGATGGCCTCGGCCGCCTGCTGGTCCCCGACCGCGCCGGCACGACCGTGGTCGCCGCCGCGGTGCTCGCGCTGGCCGGTCTCGTGCTGGCGGCCACGGCGCGCCCGGCGCGCGGCCTGCGCTTCGCCCTCGCCGTCTCGGCGGTCGCGGCCGGCGTGCTGTTCGCGCTGTTCAACCTCGCCTGGATCTTCGCCGGGCTGGGCGGCCGGTTCCTGCTGTTCCTGCCGTTGCTGCTGGTGCCGCAGGTCGGCCTGGTGGCCGGGGCCCGGCGGCCGGCGGTGGCGTCGACGCTGCTGCTGCTGGCGGTGCTGCCGCAAGCCTACTGGGCCGCCACCTGGGCGTTCAGCCAGGCGCCGGCGGCCGAGGCCCTGGCGCGGGCGCCGATGGCCTACCTGCCGCTCGACGGCATCGCCTCGCGCGACTACCTGACCGGCCCGCCGGTCCGCCGCGACGGCCGCCTGCTGGTCGCGCCCTACCACGAACCGGAGATCGAGGGCGCATGCCGCTGACCACCCACCGCCTGTCCGCGCTGGCGGCCGCCGTCGCGCTCGCCGCCTACGCGGCGCTGCACTGGACCGGCACCGAGATGATCGCCGACAGCTGGGCCTACTGGGAGGGCGCGGTCTCGCTCGCCACCGGCCACGGCTACACCTACTTCTCCGGCAACCGCATCGAGGCGTGGCCGCCGCTCTACTCGGCCTACCTGTCGCTGTGGGTGCTGGCGTTCGGCCCGCACGGCTGGGTGCTGACGGTGGCCACCGGCCTGCTGATCGGGCTGCAGGCCGCGCTGTGGCTGCGCCTGCTGCGCCGGATGGCGCTCGATTCGAACCTCGCGCCAAGTGCCGCGACCTGGATCCTCGTCACCGTCTTCGTCGCGCTGTTCCTCGCCGGTCACGAACGCTACCCGTTCGCCCAGAGCCTGCTCTACGTCATCCTGCCGCTGTTCCTCGAGGCGGCGTGGCGGATCGTGGTGCGCCGGGAGAACCGGGCGGTGCGCCTGGTGGCGCTCGGCATCCTGCTGCCGCTCACCCACACCACGGGCCTCGCCTTCCTCGGCGCCGGGGCCGTGCTGGTCGGCTGGGGCGGCTGGCGATCGCCGCGCCGGCTGGGCCTCGCGGCGCTGACGCTGGCCGTGCCGGCCGCCGCCTGGATCGGCGTGCGCCTGGCGCTCGGCCAGACCGGCAGCCACTGCGTCGGCTGGGGCGTCGGCCGCTACGCGCCGCTCGAGTACGCCGTGCAGCTGTTCACCGGGCCGGGCCGCACCATCGTGCCGGACCGCTTCGGCACGGCGATCCTCGCCGTCGCCGCGCTCTGGATCGCCGCGCTGGCGCTGTCGTTCGGTCGCAACGCTCCGCCCGCGGCGCGCTTCGCCACGGCGTTCTGCGCGCTGGTCGCCGGGGCGATCTACGCGCTGTTCAACCTCGCCTGGATCTACGTGCCGATCGGCGGCCGCTTCGTGCTGTTCCTGCCGCTGCTGCTGGTGCCGGTGGTCGGGCTGGCGCTGGCCGCGCGCGCGCCGCGCCTCGGCGCCGGGCTGCTGGCGCTGCTGGTGCTGCCGCAGCTCTACTGGCTGGGCGTGTGGACGCTCGACCAGCGCAAGACCGGTGAACTGTTCGCGCGCCAGCCGACCGCCTTCCTGCCGCACGACGGCTACGCCACGCGCGAGCACCTCAAGGGACCGCCGCTGCGCCAGGGCAGCCGCCTGCTTGTGGCGCCCGATCCGGAAGCCCAGACCGACGGCGACTGCCACTAGCCCGCGGCGATCGCTTCCTCGGCCAGGCTGTTGTCGACGGCGGTCGCGAACGGCGTGCCCGGATCGACGAAGCCGCCCGAGCGCAGGCTGTCGTACAGCCGCTCGTAGCCGGCGCGCGACAGCACCGGCTGGGTGTTCCAGATGCCGAGCGCATTGTAGCGTCGGCAGGCCGCCGCGAGGATCGGCGGCGCCACGTCGGGAAAGTAGCGCGCGATCGTGTCGGCCAGTTCGGCGCCGTCGACGCCCGCGACCCACTGCTCGGTGCGGGCGATCGCGCGGACCATGCGGCGCAGCTCGTCGCGCCGCGCGGTCAGCAGGCCCCGCCGCGCGTAGAAGGTCGTGTAGGAGGTCGGGCCGCGCGTCGCCGCCTCGTACCAGATGTGCCCCGCGCCCTCGGCCAGCAGCAGGCTGGGGAACGGCTCGAACACCTGCACGACGTCGACCGTGCCGGCCTTCAGGGCGGCGACGTTGTCGGCCATCGGCCGGTCGGCGACCCGGCGGATCGACGCGGGATCGAGGCCGGCCAGCCGCAAGTCGTGCTGCAGGCAGAGCCACGGCGTCGGGACCTCGCTGACCGTGGCGAGCGTCAGCCCCACCAGGTCGGCGAGCTTGAAGTCCGGCCGCGGCGCGCGGCCGAGCAGCAGGAACGGGTCGCGCGTCACGACCTCGGCGAAGCAGACGATGTCGCAGCCCGGAACGTGCTGGTAGGTCTCCATCACGCGCATCGGGCCGCCCCAGCAGACGTCGACCGTGCCGTCCATCAGCCGCCGTGCCGCGTCCTGCGGGCGCGGCGAACTGGTGAAGACGATCTCGACATCCTCGGCGGCGAAGGCGTCGCGTGCCAACGCGGCGTAGAACGGGGCGTAGAAGATCGCGCGCAGCGATTCCTGGAGCGTGATGGCCATGACGGTCGACAGTACGCGCTTCTGCTTGCTAAGCCAGCGGGGAACTGGGGAGTGCGTTCATGCCGACCATCAAGACCTCCGACGGCGTCAGCCTCTACTACGAGGAGACCGGCAGCGGCACGCCGCTGATCTTCCTCCACGAGTTCGGCGGTCACTACCTCAGCTGGGAACCGCAGGTCCGCCACTTCTCGCGGCGCTACCGCTGCATCACCTACGCCGCGCGCGGCTGGCCGCCGTCCGACGTGCCGACCGACGTGGCGAAGTACTCGCAGGCGCGCGCCGCCGACGACTGCGCCGACCTGATGACGGCGCTGGGCATCGAGCGCGCCCACCTGTGCGGCCTGTCGATGGGCGCCACCGCGGCGCTGGAATTCGCCATCCGCCATCCCGGCCGGGCGCTGTCGCTGACCATCGCGGCGGGCGGCGGCGGCGGCGGCACCGACGCGGCGGCGCGCCAGAAGTTCCGCGAGGAATGCGAAGCCTTCGCCCAGCGCATCGAGCGCGAGGGCATGCCGGCGATGGCCGAGCTGTACTGCACAAGCTCGGCGCGCAACACCTACCGCTGGAAGGACCCGCGCGGCTGGGAGGAGTTCAAGCGCCAGTTCGCCGAGGGCTCGGCGGTCGGCCACGCCATGACGATGCGCGGCGTGCAGGGCGCGCGGGTGCCGTTCTTCGACCGCACGGCCGAGCTGGCGAAGATCGCCGAGCCGATGCTGGTGATCATCGGCGACGAGGACGAGTCGACGCACGGCCTCGCCGTGCATCTCAAGAAGGTCGTGGCGCGCTCGGGCGTGCTCGAGATGCCGAAGTGCGGCCACACCATGAACCTCGAGGAGCCGGCCTTCTTCAACACCGCGATGCAGGATTTCCTGCACGCCGTCGAGAACGACCGCTGGCCGGCCCGCGAGGCGGTGACCTACACGCTGATCCCGCCGAAGGACGCCACCAAGTAGCTACTTGGTGGTCGGCGGCAGGCTCGAGATCTTGATGTTCTCGGGCCGCACCGCCTTCACGAGGTCGAGGTAGACGTACTTCGAGTAGTCGAACGGCCCCTTCAGCTTCTTCTGGTCGGCGAGCTGCTGCACGGCGACCTGGATCGAGTCGATCGAACGCGGCTGCCAGTCCATGTCGTACTCGACCTTGGGCATCAGCTCGGTGGTGAGCTCGGGCGGCATCTTGAGGAACTTCGAGACCATCTTGATGGCCGCCGGACGGTCCTTGAGGATCACGTCGTTGGCCTCGATCAGCGCCCGCATGAACTTCTCGGCGGTCGCCTTGTTCTGGTCGATCCAGCCGCGGTTCATGTAGACGAAGTTGATGTTGTTGTAGATGCCCTCGGCGGTCTGCAGGATCTTGGTGCCCTTGACCGCCATCAGGGTGCGGGTCGGCCACGGCTCCCACACCGCGAAGCCGTCGATGTCGCCGCGCTCGGTCGCCGCCAGCATCTCGGGCGCCTCGACGTTCACCATGGTGAAGTCGGTGAGCTTGTAGCCCTTCTTCTCGAGGACGCGGCGCCAGAAGATCTCGCTGCCGGTGCCCATGGCGATGCCGATCTTCTTGCCCTTCAGACCGTCGAGGTCGGCGACGTTGCGGCCGACCACGTTCAGCCAGCGCGACAGGTAGGTGCCGTCGGCGACCGCCACGATGTTCGGGTCGACCTGGTGGTTAATGACGCCGGCGAGGTCGGAGCCGTAGGCGGCGTTGACCTGGTTGTTGACCAGGAACGGCACCATCGCCGAGCCCGACGGCCCGGTGTTGATGGTGACGTCGAGGCCGTTCTTCTCGAACAGGCCGCCTTCCTTGGCGACGTAGAACTGCGAGAAGGCCGGGTCGACGCCGGTCGCGATCGTCATCTTGGCCCGGCCCTGGGCGAGGGCCGGTCCGGTCGCGGCGAGCGCCAGCGGCGTCGCCGCCGCGCCGGCCAACAGAGTCCTTCTGCGCATGATTCCCTCCGTTCAGGTCACCGGCGAGAAGCGGCCGGCGAACGCGTAGATGCCCCAGCGGAACAGCCGGTCGGCGACGAATCCCATCAGGCCCAGCACGAGCAGGGCGACGAAGATCTGGTCGACCAGCATGTACATCCGCGAATCCCAGATCATCTTACCGAGGCCGTTGTTGGCGGCAACGAGCTCGGCGGCGATGATGGTCACGAACGAGTTGGCCATGGCCATCCGCATGCCGGTCAGGATGTAGGGCACGGTGGCCGGCAGCGCGACGTGGAAGAAGACCTGGCTCGAGCTGGCGCCCAGCGAGCGCGCGGCGCGGATCTTGTTGGGCGCCACGGCGCTGACGCCGGCCGCGGTGTTGATGATGACGATGAAGATCGTGGTGTAGGTGATCAGGAAGATCTTCGAGGTCTCGCCGATGCCGAACCAGATCACCGCGACGGTGATCAGCGCGGTCGCCGGGATGAAGCGCAGGAACTCGGTGTAGGGCTCGAGCAGCCGCCGCACGATCGGGAACGAGCCGATCGCCAGGCCGATCGGGATGCCGAGCAGCGAGCCGAGGCAGAAGCCGGCGGCGATGCGCGCCAGGCTGGCCGAGGTCTGCTCCCACAGCGTGCCGTCCTCGACCAGCTCGATCGCCTTCAGCAGCACCTTGCCCGGGGTCGGGAACAACACCGAGGGGATCAGCCACGCCGAGCAGACGTGCCACAGCAGGAACAGGCTGGCGAAGCCCGCCAGGTAGCCCGCGGTGCTGCGCAGCGCCGCCGGCATCAGTGCGCCCTCTTCAGCGAGATCGCGACCTCGTCGCGGATCATCTCGTGGACCTGGCGGTAGACGCCCACGAAGCGATCGTGGGTGCGCTCGCGCTCGGGCTCCGAGAGGTCGACCGCCACGGTGCCCTTGAGGCGCGACGCCGGCCCGGCATGCATGACGCCGATCCGGTCGGCCAGGATGATCGCCTCGTCGATGTCGTGGGTGATGAACAGCACGGTGGCGCCGGTGCTGGCGCAGATCCGCTTCAGCTCGTGCTGCATGTCGGCCCGGGTGTGGGCGTCGAGCGCGGCGAACGGTTCGTCCATCAGCAGCATGCGCGGCTCGTTGGCCAGCACGCGGGCGATCTGGATACGCTGCTTCATGCCGCCCGACAGTTCGGACGGGTGCTTGTGGTCCTGGCCCGCTAGCCCGACCAGCTTGAGGTAATGCTCGGCCTTCTGCCGCCGCTCGGCCGCCGCGACGCCGCGCATCCGCAGGCCGAACTCGACGTTGCCCAGCGCGGTCAGCCAGCCGTACAGCGAATCGTCGCCCTGGAAGACCACGCCGCGGTCGGCCGCCGGGCCGACGATCGGCCGGCCGGCGATGGTGATGCTGCCGGCGCTGGCCTGCTCGAAACCGGCCACCATGTTCAGCACCGTGGTCTTGCCGCAGCCGCTGGTGCCCAGCAGGCAGAAGAACTCGCCCTCGCGGATGTCGAGCGAGAAGTCGCGCACGGCGACGTAGTCGCTGCCCTTGAGCGAGCGGTAGACCTTGCTGACACCGGCGAGCTGAACGAGCGACATCTCGCGGCAGCGTAAAGCATTTTCCGCGCCAAGGAAGCGAGCGGGCGGTTGGCCGGTCGCAGGGCGGCATGCCACGATGACGGCATGACGCGCCCGTTCCATCTCAACCTGTTCATCCAGAGCCGCGGTCACCACGAGGCGTCGTGGCGGCATCCCGACGCCTCGCCGCTGCCGCTGACCGACATCCGCTTCTACCAGGACCTCGCGCAGCGGGCCGAGCGCGGGCTGTTCGATTCGATCTTCCTCGCCGACCAGCTGTCGCTGGGCGAGGACGTGGCCCATGCCGGCCGCACCTGGCTGGAGCCGATCACCGTGCTGGGCGCGCTCAGCGCCTCGACGTCGCGCATCGGCCTGATCGCCACCGCGTCGACCACCTACACCGAGCCGTTCAACCTCGCCCGCCAGTTCGCCTCGCTCGACCACATCAGCAACGGCCGGGCCGGCTGGAACATCGTCACCTCGTGGGCGCCGGGCGCCGGCCGCAACTACGGCGAGACGCAGCAACCGAGCCACGCCGATCGCTACGCCCGCGCCGAGGAGTTCATGCAGGTCGTGAACGGCCTGTGGGACAGCTGGAGCGACGACGCCGTGCTCGACGACCGCGCCGGCGGCCGCTACGCCCGCGCCGACCATATCCGGCCAATCGATCATGCCGGGCCGCACTACCGCGTCGCCGGCCCGCTCAACCTGCCGCGCGGCCCGCAGGGTCGCCCGGTGCTGGTCCAGGCCGGCTCGTCCGACACCGGCCGTGGCTTCGCCGCGCGCCATGCCGAGGCGGTGTTCACCGCGCATCTCGAGAAGGCGACGGCGCAGGCCTTCTACGCCGACCTCAAGGCGCGGGCCGCCGCGCTCGGCCGCGATCCGAAGGGCGTGCTGATCCTGCCCGGCCTCAGCCCGGTGATCGCCGCCACCGAGGCCGGGGCGCAGCGCCTGGCGCGCGAGCTGAACGAGCTCACCGATCCCGAGGTCGGCCGCAAGCGCCTGTCGGGCCGTTTCGGCGGCCACGACTTCTCGCACCTCCCGCTCGACCGGCCGCTGACGCCGGCCGACTTCCCGGCGCCCGAGACGGTCGAGGCGGCGCGCAGCCGGACCGAGGTGATCCTGGGCGTTGTGCGCGCCCAGCAGCCGACGCTGCGCCAGCTGCTCGCCATCCTGGCCGGCGCGCGCGGCCACTTCACCACCGCCGGGACGCCCGAGCAGATCGCCGACCTGATGCAGGACTGGGTGGCCGACGGCGCCGCCGACGGCTTCAACCTGATGCCGCCGCTGCTGCCCTCGATGCTGCAGGTCTTCATCGACGAGGTCGTGCCGATCCTGCAGAAGCGCGGCCTGTTCCGCCGCGCCTACGAGGGCGCGACGCTGCGCGACCACTACGGGCTGGCGCGGCCGGCGGCGTGACATTCTTTCCTCCCCATGCGTCAGCATGGGGAGGTGTCGGCGTCTTCGCCGACGGAGGGGTCGAGCGTCGTGAGCATGACCCCTCCGTCCGCTTCGCGGACACCTCCCCGCGCTCACGCGCAGGGAGGAAAATCGCTCAATCGCTCAATCACTCTTCAGCAGGCCCTTCTTCGCGAGGTCGCCGATGCTTTCCTCGTCGGCCTTCATCACCGCCGCGAACTCGGCCGGCGTCGACGGGCGGACCACGGCGCCGAGCTCGGTCAGGCGGTTGAACACCGCCGGTTCCTTGAGCGCGGCGACGATCGCGGCGTTCAGCTTGTCGATGATCGGCTGCGGGGTCTCGACGCGGACCAGCACGCCGATCGTCGTGCCGCCGTCGAAGTCCTTCGAGCCGCCGGCCTGGCTGAGGATCGGCACGTCGGGCAGGTCGCGCAGGCGCTGGTTGGCGATGACGACCAGCGGCCGCACCTTGCCCGACTTGATGTAGGGCATCGACGAGGTCAGCTGGTCGACGTAGCCGTCGATCTGGCCGGCGATGACGTCGTTCAGGCCGAGCCCCGAGCCGCGGTAGGGCACGATGGCGAAGGTCACGTTGTCGTACATCTGGATGCGCAGGATGTCGGTGTGGTTCGGCGTGCCGTTGCCGGCATGGCCGAGCGACACACCGCCCGGCTTGGCCTTGGCCGCCGCGACCAGCTCGGCCCATGTCTTGAAGCGGCTGTTCTCCGGCACGACGATCACCATCGGCACGGTCGACAGCATGCTGACCGGGGCGAACTGCGACAGCATCGACGGCCGGCCGGCCATGAACGGCGCGACGAACAGCGAACCGAAGGCCCCCTGGACGACGGTGTAACCGTCGGCCGGTGCGTTGAGCGCCGCTTCCTGGCCGACCATGCCGCCGGCCCCCGGCCGGTTCTCGACGATCACCGACTGGCCGAGGAAGCGCTGCATCGGCTCGGCGATCAGGCGCACCGTCACGTCGACGTTGCCGCCCGGCGCGTAGGGCACGATGAACTTGATGGGCTTCGAGGGATAGGCCTGCGCCGCCGCGGGGCGGTGCAGCGCGGCCGCGCCGAGCGCGACGGTGGCGCCGGCCAGCAGCCGGCGACGATCGATGTCGAGTGTCATGGTTCTTCCTCCTGCCGCCGACGCTAGAGCGATTCCCGGCCCCCTTGAACCGGCGATGCCGCTCAGCTTTCGCCAGAAGGAAGCGGGCGGCACGGAAACTCAGAGCCGCTGCCTCGCGGCCGAGGTCGCTGGCCAAAGACTCTCGGGCCTGTGAGGGGGATCACAGCGCGGCACGGGCGCGGGGCCCTAGACTTCGTCGCGCTCGCTTGGGACGGGCGCCGATGCATTCGAAGACGAAGACATGACGGGGCCTGGGGTGATGCCGACTGCTGCCGACCGCGACGCACCGCGCGCGGACCGCTCGCTGCTGGGCCTGCCGCAGCCGTTCGTGCAGCAGTTACAGACCGCCGCCAAGACGGTGACCCTCGCCGAGGACCAGGTGCTGTTCGAGCACGGCGAGCCGGGCGACGGCTGCTACTTCGTGCACCAGGGCGTGCTGAAGGTGGCCCGCCGCTCCGAGACCGGCGAACAGCGCATCCTCGCGGTGCTCGGCCCCGGCGCGATCGTCGGCGAGCTGGCGATGATCGACGGCCTGCCGCGCTCGGCCACCGTCGTCGCGCTGCGGCCCTGCCGCCTGTCGTTCGTGTCGCGCGCGGCGTTCCTCGAGGCCCTGAAGCGCACACCCGACATCCACGAGTACCTGGTCGAGACGCTGGCGGCGCGACTGCGCCATGCCGACGAGGACGCCGCGGCGGCCAGCTTCCTGAACGTGCCGGCGCGCGTCGCCCGCGCCCTGCTGCAGATCGCCGAGCACCTCGGCGAGATGTCGAAGACCGACCCGGACCGCCTGGTCGTACGCCACGACATGCGGCAGTCCGACATCGCCGCGTTGGCCGGCGTGGCGCGCGAGAGCGTCAGCCGGACGGTCAGCGAGTGGCGGCGCCAGGGATGGATCGAGGTCGTGGGGCGCACGGCCTACGTGATCTCGCGGTCCCACCTCGAGGCGCAGGCGACGCCCGGCCAGGCGGCCTGAGCCGCGACCCGGAATCAAGAAGGGCGGCCCCCAGACCGCCCTTCCCATTTGCCCCTCGCCGGGTCTTGCCCGGACGTTCTTGTCGAACGCTTCGAGATACCTGGGGCCACCCTATCCGATACCGTCCTCGTCGCAACGCGGCCGGTGTATCAATGACGGGCATTGGGTATCAGACGTTCGTCTCAGCCCGATACAAACGGCGGCCGTGCGGCGGTGGAATCGCCGATTCGCGGGCGACTCGTGCGAGTCGCGGCGGGTTTTGACGGAGACTCGGAAGAGAGATTCGTTACCAAGTCGTCGGCATTGTTACACCGTGTGAATTGCGGGCCGGCGCGGCGTCGATAGTGTGTCCCCGGGTGCTTCGAATCGTTCGAAGGGGACCGGTGCGGGTAACGGGTGGGGCCGTCCGCACCGGCAGGGAAAAGTGGGGACTCAACATGCAAGCGATCACCATGGCGCGTGAGCCGTCGTTCGACGGCCACCTGTTTCTCAAGGCCGTCCAGCGCGGCATCTTCGGCCGTCCGCTGACCGACGCGCAGCGGGCCGCCTGCGTCGCGCTGCTCGAGCGCGGCCAGGCCCGCGGCGGTGTCTGCGCCCGGGCGCTGGCCTACGCGCTGGCCACCGCGACCTGGGAGACCGGCGGCGCGCTCCGCCCGCTGGAGGAGAGCGTCGAGTCGCCGTGGCGCGGCCGCGGCTTCGTCTGCGCCTCGGGCCAGGACTTCTACGCCAAGGCCTCCGACCTGTGCGGCGTCGACCTGGTGGCCGAGCCCGAGAAGCTGATGGATCCGAACACCGCGGCCGACGTGCTGCTGGCCGGCCTCGAGAGCGGCGCCTTCACCGGCGAGAGCATCTCGACCTACTTCGGCCCGGACGGGATCGACTGGGTCGGCGCCCGTCGCACCGTCGGCGACATGAGCCAGGCCCACCGCGTGGCCGGCCTGGCCCGCGCCTACTGGGTGGCCCTGCAGGGTTCCAAGGTTCACTGAGCCGTCGAACGCCAAAGTGAAAAAGGGGGAGCCGGTCCTGCCGGCTCCCCCTTTTTTGTCTAAGGCTCGCTGGAAAAAAGAAAGGGCGGCCCCAAGGCCGCCCCTCCCTCAAGCCGTTGCCGGCTTCCCCCCAATTACATCGCGTTCGCGACGTTGCTCAGGACGCCGTTGACCTTGGTGCCGACGGTGCGCATCGCGACGATGGCGGCGACAGCGATCAGCGAGGCAATCAGCGTGTACTCGATGGCCGTGGCGCCACCTTCGTGCTTCATCAGGCGGCGAAAAATGGACAGCATGTGAAATCTCCTAATCAATGAGAATTTTGACCAACTTCCGTCGAGGCCGACTGGGAATTGCCTCGCCTTCAAGCGACTTGAATTGACCGGAGGGTAACTGCGTCTTGAGCGCAGATAAAATCATTCCGTGTATCAATCGACGTTCGATTGTAACGAGCATGTACGGCCCACGGAGGCCGTGTATCAGGTGTTTCGCTTCACCTCGAATGACACGCCGGACGCCGGTTGACTCGGCCCCGCCCCAAGCTTATGGCATTCTGAATTCAGAATTCCATGAAGCCCATCACCCCCGTTCCCGGCCGCGCCGACCAGGCCTACCAGGCCCTCCTCGACGAGATCTGCGACGGCGTCCTCGCGCCCGGCACGCACCTCGTGCAGGAAGAGCTGGCGGCCCGGCTCGGCGTCTCCCGCCAGCCGATCCAGCAGGCCATGGCCCTGCTCCGCAGCGACGGGCTGGTCGAGGAGATCGGCACGCGCGGCCTGCGCGTGACCGCCCTCGACCCCGCGACGATGCGCCAGCACTACGAGATCCGGGCGGCCCTCGACGGCCTCGCGGTGCGCGGCGCCGCGCTGCGGGCCGCCGGCTCGGCGGAGGTGGCGCGCGACATCGACCGCCGGGGCCGCGCCCTCGTCCAGGCCGGCAAGGCGGCGGCGGGCGGCACCTCGTTGCGCCGCATGGTGCGTTGCGACGTCGACTTCCACCGCTTCCTGTACGAGGCCTCGGGCAACCCCCTGCTCGCCCAGACCGCGGAGCCGCACTGGCGCTACCTGCGCCGCGTCATGGCCGACGTGCTGCGCCACGCCCAGCCGGGCACGGCGATCTGGAAGCAGCATGCCGAGATCCTCGCGGCCGTCGTCGCGGGAAATGCTGTGCGCGCCCAGGCGCTGGCCGCCGGCCATGTCGACGGCGCGGCCGACCGGCTGGCCGGGGCGCTGCAACGCGCCACCGCGGCCTGACCCCCACGCGACCACCGGGAGCGCCGACGATGAACGAGCTGATGACCCTGGGCCAGGCGCTCAGCGCGCAGGCCCGCCTCAACCCGAACCGGCTGGGCGTCCGCGACCTCGAGCGCGCGATGACCTGGTCGCAGTGGAACGCGCGCGCCTGCCGGCTGGCCAACGCGCTGGTCGGCCTCGGCCTGGGCGACGGCGACCGCGTCGCGGTGCTGGCCTACAACTGCGTCGAGTGGGCCGAGATCTACCTGGCCGGCGCCAAGGCCGGGCTGGTGATCGTGCCGGTCAACTTCCGGCTGGTGGCGCGCGAGATCGCCTACATCGTCGGCGACTGCGCCGCGTCGGCGCTGATCGTGCAGGACGACCTGGCCGGCCCGCTGGAGGAGCTGGGCAGCGACCTGCCGGTCCCGGCCTCGCGCATCGTCCGGTTCGGCGGGAAGGCGCCGCGCGGCGACTGGCAGAACTACGAGACGCTGATGGCGGCGGCGCGCGATAGCGAGCCCGGCCGGCCGGTGCACGGCGCCGACCCGTGGACCCTGATGTACACCTCGGGCACCACCGGCAAGCCCAAGGGCGCGATCCGCAGCCACCGCGCAGCCGCGCAGCTGGCGCTGGTCAGCGACCTCGAGCTGGCGGTCGGCGCGACCGACGACGCGTTGCTGGTCATGCCGATGTGCCACGCCAACTCGCTGAATTTCTTCGGCTCGTTCCTCTATGCCGGCGCGGCCAACACCATCTACTCGCGCAAGACCTTCGATCCCGAGCATTGCCTGCGCACGCTGGGCGAGACGCGCGCCAGCTTCACCTCGCTGGTGCCGACCCACTACATCATGATGCTCGGCCTGCCGGCCGCGGTGCGCGAGCGCTTTCCGTGCGAGCGCGTGTCCAAGTTGATGATCTCCTCGGCACCGGCGCGCGAGGACACCAAGCGCGCGACCATGGAGATGTTCGCCAATTCGGGCCTGTTCGAGCTGTACGGCTCGACCGAGGCCGGCTGGGTGACGATGCTCCACCCGCACGAGCAGTTCGACAAGCTGGGCTCGGTCGGCCGCGAATGCATCGGCTCGCCGCCGATCCGCCTGCTCGACGAGAACGGCAACGAGGTGCCGGACGGCCAGCCCGGCGAGCTCTACTCGTCGACGCCCTACACCTTCGACGGCTACTGGAACCTGCCCGACAAGACGCGCGAGGCATTCCGCGACGGCGCCTGCTCGGTCGGCGACATGGCGTTGCGCGACGACCAGGGCTACATCCGGCTGATCGACCGCAAGAAGAACATGATCATCTCCGGCGGCGAGAACATCTACCCGTCGGAAGTCGAGGGGCTGCTGGGCGGCCACCCCAAGGTCAAGGACGTCGCCGTGGTCGGCGTGCCCGACGCCAAGTGGGGCGAGGCGGTGCAGGCAGTGATCGTGCTGCATGCCGGCGCCAGCGCCAGCGAATCCGAGATCCTCGACTGGTGCCGCGACCGCATCGCCGGCTTCAAGCGGCCGCGCGCCATCACCTTCCTGCGCGAGGAGCAGATGCCGCGCACCGCCACCGGCAAGGTCCTGCACCGCGAGCTGCGCGACCTGCTGGCCAAGAGATCTTCCTGATCCGAACGAACATCCCGAAGGAAACGCCATGGACCTCAACCAAGACCCGCAGTCCTGCGCCGCCTGGATCGCGCACTTCCTCAAGAGCCGCGGCGTCGACCGCGTGTTCGGCCTGCAGGGGGGCCACATCCAGCCGATCTGGGACAACGTCGCCCGCCTCGGCATCCGCATCGTCGACGTGCGCGACGAGGGCGCCGCGGTGCACATGGCGCATGCCCATGCCGAGCTGACCGGCACGCTGGGCGTGGCGATGGTGACGGCCGGGCCCGGTGTCACCAACACCGTGACGGCGATGGCCAACGCCAGCCTGGCCCGCGCGCCGGTGCTGCTGATCGGCGGCTGCACCTCGCGGCCGCAGGCCAACATGGGCCCGCTGCAGGACATCCCGCACGTCGACATCCTGAAGCCGGTGTGCCGCTATTCCCGCACCGCGCGCGTCGCCGACCAGGTGATGCGCGAACTCGACGAGGCGGTGGCGCGCGCCTTCGGCGACCTCGGCGAGCCCGGCCCGTCCTACATCGAGATCCCGACCGACGTGCTGCGCACCCACGTCGCGCCCAACCTCGTGCTCGACGAGTGGATGACGGCGCGCGGCCCGCGGCTGGTGACGCCCAACCCGGCGGCGATCGCCGCCGCGGTCGACGTGCTGTGGGGCGCGAAGCGCCTGCTGGTGGTGACCGGCCGCGGCGCGCGCGGCGCCAACGAGGCGCTGGTCCGCTTCCTCGACGCCACCGGCGCGGTCTACCTCGACACCCAGGAGAGCCGCGGCCTGGTGCCGGCCGAGCACCCCTCGGTGGTCGGCGCGATGCGTGCCGTCGCCATGACCGAGGCCGACACCGTGCTCGTGCTCGGCCGCAAGCTCGACTACCAGCTGGGCTACGGCTCGCCCGCGGTGTTCCCGCATGCCCGCTTCGTGCGCATCGCCGACACCGCCGGGGAGCTGGTCGACAACCGGCGCGGCGCGCCCGAGCTGCTGGCGACGCCGGCCCTGGCGCTGGAGGCGCTGGTCAAGGCAGCCGGCAATCGCCGCAGCAATGCCGACACGGCATGGACTGGCGGCCTGCGCGCCAGGCATGTCGAGCGCTCGGCCAAGGCCGCGCAGCCCGGCAAGCCGACCGGCGACGACGGCAAGATCCACCCCAACGCCATCTTCGACGCGATCCGCCAGCACGCGACGCCCGACTACATCGGCATCGCCGACGGCGGCGACCTCCTGTCGTTCGCGCGCGTCGGGCTGGACGCCCAGACCTACCTCGATGCCGGCGCCTTCGGCTGCCTCGGCGTCGGCGTGCCGTTCGCGATCGCCGCCGCGCTCGCCTGCCCCGGCCGCCAGGTGATCTCGGTCAACGGCGACGGCGCCTATGGCATCAATGCCATGGAGATCGACACGGCGGTGCGCCACGGCGCCAAGGCGGTGTTCATCGTGTCGAACAACGCGGCGTGGAACATCGAGCGCTACGACCAGGAGGCCAACTACGGCGGCCGCGTCGTCGGCACCACGTTGCGCCACTCCGACTATGCCGCGATGGCCCGGGCGCTCGGCGCCCACGGCGAGCGCGTCGAGAACCCGGCCGACCTGCCGGCGGCGATCCAGCGCGCGCTGGCCAATGCGCCGGCGGTGGTCGATGTCGTGACCTCGCAGACCGCGATCTCGTCGGACGCGCGCAAGGGGCTGGGCTTCGTGCCCGACTACCAGGCGCTGACCGCGTGGGACGACGCCGAGCGCGCCCGCCGCGGCCTCGCCTGAGCCCTGGGTTCTAGCCCAGCAGCGAGTGCCGCTTGCGGGTGAGCGGCACCACCACCACCGACGGGCCGGGGCGGGCGATCGCCTCGGCCACCGCGGCCGTGACCTCGGCGCCGGTCTTCGCGAGGCGCGACGGCACGCCGTAGCCCTTGGCCAGCGCCTCGAGGTCGATGCCCGGCAGGTCGAGGCCCGGCACGTTCGGCGTCTTCTCCAGCTCGGCGAAGTTCTTGAGGATCGCGTACTCGTGGTTCTGCAGCACCACGAACACGACGTGCGCCTGCTGCTGCGCCGCCGTGTAGAGCGCCTGCACCGAGTACTGGAACGAGCCGTCGCCCATCAGGGCGATCACCGGGCGTTTGCGCCCCGACTGGCGTTCCGCCAGGGCGAGGCCGACCGCCGCCGGCATGTCCCAGCCCAGTCCTCCGGAAGCAAAGGTGTAGAACGTGTCGGGCCGGTCGATGCGGAAGTGGTCCTGCATCTCGTTGACCACCGAGGGCGCTTCCTCGACCAGCACGAAGTCGGCCGGGCAGGCGGCGCGCACCGCCGCCATGATGGCGTCGCCGGCCAGCGGCTGGGCGGTCAGGTCGGGCGTCGACGGTGGGGCGCGCAGCGGCCGGGTGACGCTGGGCGTCCGCTTCGTGAGGAGCGGCTGCACCGCGTCGAGGAACAGCTTCGCATCGGCGACCAGGCTGTCGCCGACCGGCGCCTTGGCCGCCATGCCGGGATCGTCGGTCACCTGCAACAGCGCCGTGCCCGCGGCGAGGTAGTCGCCGGCGACCATCGGGTAGTAGCGGAACACCGGCGCGCCGACGACGACCACGAGGTCGTGGCCGGCGAGCTTCCGTCCCAGCGGCCCGATCGCCGACGGCAGCGCGCCGGCATGCTGGCGATGGCTCTCGGGGAACGGCGTGCGCTCGGCGAACGGTGCAGTCCAGACCGGCACGCCCAGCGTCTCGGCGAAGCGGATCGCCGCGTCCCACGCCTGGCTGCGCGCAATGTCCGAGCCGTACACGATCACCGGGCTCTTCGCCGCGTTGATGCGGTCGGCGAAGGCCGCGACCAGCGCCGGGTCGGGCGCGACCCGCGTCGCCA
>JAIUOX010000196.1 GCA_020160955.1 Pseudomonadota bacterium | reverse complement strand
CGCGCTCGCGGCCGCTGGCCTCCGCTGCCGCGTCATCCCCGGCCTGACCGCGGGCCTCGCCGGGCCGGCCCTGGCCGGCATCCCGGCGACGACGCGCGAGACCAGCACCGCGGTCGTGCTGGCCGCCGACCTGCGCGACGCCGAGGGCCGCTCCGCCGTCGACTGGACGGCGCTGGCGCGGCTCGGCCAGCCGATCGTGCTCTACATGGCGATGGCCCACCTCGCCGAGATCGCCGAGGCGCTGATGGCCGGTGGCCTCGCGCCCGACACGCCGGCCGCGCTGGTGCAGTCGGCCGCGACGCCGCGGCAGCGCGTGCTCGACAGCCGCCTCGACCGCGTCGCCGCCGAGGCCACGGCGCAGGGCTTCGGCTCGCCCTCGATCGCCGTGATCGGCGCGACCGCGGCGCTGCGCACGACGATCGGCGACAGCATCGGGGCATGGTCATGAGCGCGCATCCCCTGGCCCCTGGTCTCGTGATCGCCGCGCCGGCCTCGGGCGCCGGCAAGACCACCGTCACCATCGGCCTGATGCGCGCGCTGCGCCGCCGCGGCCGCGCCGTGCAGCCGTTCAAGGCCGGGCCCGACTACATCGACCCCGCGTTCCATGCCGCCGCGACCGGGCGGGCGAGCCTCAACCTCGATACCTGGGCGATGGCGCCGGGCACGATCGCCGCGCTGGCGGCCGGCGCCGGCGGCGACATCGCCATCGCCGAGGGCGTGATGGGCCTGTTCGACGGCGTCGGTGCCGACGGCCGCAGCGGCCAGGGCACGACCGCCGACCTCGCCGCGCTGCTCGGCTGGCCGGTGGTGATCGTGCTCGACGTGGCGGCCCAGGCCGCGACCGCCGCGGCGGTGGCGCAAGGCCTCGCGCGCTTCCGCGACGATGTCCCGGTGGGCGGCGTCCTGCTGAACCGTGTCGCGGGCGAGGGGCACCTGCGCCTGATCGCGCCTGGCCTCGAGCGGATCGGCTTGCCGCTGCTCGGCTGGCTGCCGCGCGATCCCCGCTTCGAACTGCCGGAGCGGCATCTCGGGCTGGTGCAGGCCGGCGAGACCGCCGACCTCGCGGTACGCCTCGACCGGCTGGCCGAGGCGATCGAGGCGACCGTCGACCTCGACGCGGTCGAGCGGGCCGCCCGGCCGGCACGCCCGGTGACGCCGACGCCGCTTGGCGTGCGTCCGCCGGGCCAGCGCATCGCGGTGGCGCGCGACCGCGCCTTCTCGTTCCTCTACCCGCACCTGCTCGACGCCTGGCGCGCCGCCGGGGCCGAGCTGGTCTTCTTCTCGCCGCTGGCCGACGAGGCGCCCGATGCGGCCGCCGACGCGGTGTGGCTGCCCGGCGGCTATCCCGAGCTGCACGCTGGCACGCTGGCGGCGGCGACGCGCTTTCGCGCCGGGCTCCAGGCGCGCGCCGCAGCGGGCGCCGCCATCCACGGCGAGTGCGGCGGCTACATGGCGCTGGGCCAGGGGCTGGAGGATGCCGAGGGAAGGCGTCACGCGATGGCCGGCCTGCTGCAGGTCGAGACCAGCTTTGCCCGCCGCGCCTTCCACCTCGGCTACCGGCGCGGCCGGCTGCTGGCCGAGGGCGCGCTGGGCCGGGCCGGCGACATCGTGCTGGGCCACGAGTTCCACTTCGCCACCGTGGTGCGGGTCGGCGACGAGCCGCTGGTCGACTGCGCCGACGCCCATGGCCAGCCCGTCGCCGAGGCCGGCGCCCGCCGCGGCCGCGTCAGCGGCACGTTCTTTCACCTGATCGACGGCGTCGCGCGGGAGCTTTCCTAGTCGAGCGGAAAGAACGTCGAGCCGTAGTCGAACGTCAGTTCCTCGCCGGGCGCGATGCCCTCGATGCCGGCGACGATCCAGATGCGGCCGTCGTCGCGCAGGATGAAGCAGTTGGGATTGTCGCGGCTGTGGTTGATGTAGCGCGCCTCGTTGCCCTGGCTGGCGCCGTCGATGTTCAGCCCGTCGCCCAGCTCGAAGATGCAGTCGGCATCGTTCTCGATGCGCGCCTCGGCTTCCTCGTCGGAGATCCGCTCGCCCTGGTACTCGATGATCCGCGTTCCCCACGGGATCTCGTCGACGGCGAACAGGCCCTTGCCGTGAATACGCGACCGCTTGACCACCACACGCATGGAACGCGAACCACCACCGTTGAAACGACGGAGAGTCCTAGCACCGATTCATGTGGGCAAGAACCAGTCGAGCAGCGCGCCATTTTCGTCTCGCGGATAGGTGTGCGCGAGGTCGGCGATCTCGCGGTGCACCACCGCCGCGCCGGCATCGCCGAGCAACTGCGCCGCCTGGCGGGCCAGCGTCGCCGCGAACATCCAGTCCTGCGCGCCGTGCACGATGTGGATCGGCAGGCCGCGCAGCCGCCCGGCATCGGCGAAGGTCATCAGCATCGGGTGGAACGCCGCGGCGACCGGGGCGAGGTGGGTGAAGCGGCAATCGGCGCGCAGGCCGAGGACATAGGTGAAGGTGCCGCCGTCGCTCATGCCGGTCAGCAGCATCCGGTCGCGATCGACCGACCAGCCATCGGCGACCTGGTCGACCATGGCATCGATCGACGGCCCGTCGGTGTCGGGATCCATCAGCGACCAGGTCGAGCCGATCGCGGTCGGCGCCAGCAGGATCGCGCCGCGGCTGCGCGCCTCGCGCAGCCAGCTCCACAGGAAGGCGCCGCCGTTGCCGCTGCCGCCGTGCAGCGCCACGACCAGCGGGTGGGCGCGCGCCGGGTCATAGGTCTCGGGCACGTAGAGCGAGAAGGCGCCGCGCGTGCCGGCCGGCCCGCCGACATGCATCACGCCGAGCATGTTCTCCGGCCCGTCGACCGTGGCGAGGCGCTGGATCAGCGCGTCGTCGTCGCGGCAGGCCGGTTCGAGGAAGAACTGGCTGACCGGCTTCACCACCGCCGACAGCGGGTAGATCGCCTCGGCCGCGATGGCGTAGCCGCGCATCGCGCGGTAGGCGGCAACGATCGGCTGCGGCGCGGCGCGCGCGGCGCCGAGTGCGGCGAGGGCGTCGGCGGCGGCCTCGGCCGCCGGCTCGAGGCAGTCCCGCACCGGCTGCAGGCGGTCGGGCCACGTCGTCGCGCGCGAGTGCGCGAGCGCGGCGCGCAGCACCGCCTCGCGGTCGCCCATCGCCTCGACCAGCTGCGGCAGCGCGGTTGGCGCGAGGTGTCGGCCGGCGAACTCCAGGGCGTGCAGGGCGCGCAGCGTCGCGGGCACGAGCCGGCCGATGGCGTCGACGGCGGGCTCGCGCGCGTCGCTCACCGGGTCAGTCCTTCAGGATCACCGGCTCGAGCGCGGGGCGGCCGCGGATCATGTCGGCCGCCTTCTCGGCGATCATCAGCACCGAGGCGTTGAGGTTGGCCGACGGCATGGTCGGCATGATCGAGGCGTCGACCACGCGCAGTCCCTCGATGCCGCGCACCTTCAGCTGGTCGTCGACCACCGCGGTGGGGTCGCTGTCGGGCGCCATGCGGCAGGTGCCCATCAGGTGGAAGGTCGTGGTGCCGCGCGCCTTGGCCGCCGCCATCAGGTCGTCGTCGCTCTGCGCCTGGTCGCCGGGGAATTCCTCGCGGTCGTAGTACTTCGACAGCGCCTTCGACTTGATCAGGCGGCGCGCCAGCTTCATGCCGGCCAGCAGCACCTGGCGGTCGCTCTCGGCGGCCAGGTAGTTCGGCTGGATCACCGGGTGCTCGAACGGGTCGGCCGAGCGGGCGCGCACCCAGCCGATGCTGTCCGGCCGCTGCTGCCACGAGGCGATCGTCATGCCCGGGAAGTCGTCGAGCTTCGACTGCACGCCTTCCTTGTACGAGGCCGGCGTGAAGGTGAGCTGCAGGTCGTAGTTGTCGACCCGCTCGTCCGACTTCCAGAAGACGTAGATCAGTGTCGGGTTCAGCGACAGGATGCCCTTGCGCGTGAAGGCGTACTTCAGCACCTCGCCGGCCAGCTTGAGGCCGTGGCTCTTCTCGTTGATCGTCTCGGCGTTCTTGACGCGCGCCACGAAGCGCGGCGCGTAGTGGTCGCGCAGGTTCTCGCCGACGCCGGGCAGGGCGTGCCTGACCTCGATGCCGAGCGACTGCAGCAGCGGCGCCGGGCCGATGCCCGAGACCTGCAGCAGCTGCGGCGAGTTCACCGTGCCGCCGCTCAGGATGACCTCGCGGCGCGCCCGCACCTCCATCGGCGTGCCGTTGCGGCCGCCCTTGCGGTAGCGGATGCCGACCGCGCGCTTGCCCTCGAGCACGATTTCCGTCGCGTGCGCGTGGGTGC
>JAIUOX010000035.1 GCA_020160955.1 Pseudomonadota bacterium | reverse complement strand
AGGCGGTGCCGCTCGGCGTCCCCGACATCGACGCGCTTCTCCCGGGTGGCCCGACAATGGGCGGACTGCTGACCGGCGCGCTGCACGAGATCGAGGCCGGGCCGACGCCGTCCGGCCGGATCGCGCCGCACGACGGCGCCGCCACCGGCTTCGCCGCCCACCTGCTCGGCCGCTTCGCCGCGGCGCGCGCCGGCACGCTGCTGTGGTGCCGCCGCGACAACGGCCCCGCTGGTCATGCGTCGGGCGCCCTGCCCTACGCGCCGGCGCTCGCCGCCTGGTTCGACCCGGCGCGGCTGCTGGTGGTGACGGTGCGGCGCGACGAGGACCTGTTCTGGGCGATGGAGGAAGGGCTGCGCTGTCCCGGTCTCGCCGCGGTGCTGGGCGAGACCCGCGCCGCCGACCCGACCGCCGGCCGTCGCCTGTCGCTGGCCGCCGAGAAGAGCGGCCTGCCCGCGCTGCTGCTGCGCGCCCAGCCGGCGCCGGCACAGGCCGTCTGCACGACACGCTGGCGCGTCGCCTCGGCCGCCTCGCGCTCGACGCCCGGACTCACCGACATTGGCGCGCCGCGCTGGCGCCTCGAGTTGCGGCGCAACCGGTTCGGCACGCCGTCGATCGATGAAATCCCCTCGTGGCTCCTGGAGTGGAACGATGAAGCGCATAGTCTCTCTGTGGTTCCCCAGGCTGTCGGCGGATCGACTCGCGAGAGCGCCCGCCCCGGCCTCGCCCGCCCCGGCTTCGGGCAACGACGCCCGCCGGCAGCAGGCGCACGACTGGCGGGCTAGGGCCGCCGCCACCGTCGCGTGGCTCGACGGCGGGCCGCGCCTCGCAGCGGTGAACGGCCATGCCCGAGACGCCGGGCTGCGGCCGTCGATGCGGCTGGCCGACGCGCGCGCGCTGGTGCCCGACCTCCTCACCGCCGCCGCCGAGCCGCAGGCCGACCGCCGGATGGTCGAGGCGATCGCCAACTGGTGCGACCGCTACACGCCGTGGGTGGCGATCGACCCGCTGGGCGCGGCGCTGGCCGACGACGGCGACGCCACCGCGGCGTGCAGCGCCGGCGGCTTCGGCGGCGATGCCGGCCTGCTGCTCGACGTCACCGGCTGCGCCCACCTGTTCGGCAGCGGCGAGGCCGGCGAGCGCGCGCTGCTGGCCGACCTCACCGAGCGGCTGTCGCGCCACGACCTCGCGGTGCGCGCGGCGATGGCCGACACCGCCGGCGCGGCGTGGGCGCTGGCCCGCTTCGCCGAGCGCCAGGCCGATCTCTTCTGTCCGCCGCACGGTCACCGCGACGCGCTGGCCGGCCTGCCGGTCGAGGGGCTGCGCGTCGAGGCGGCGGTGATCGACACCTTCCGCAAGCTCGGCCTGCGCCGCATCGGCGACCTCTACCCGCTGCCGCGCGCGCCGCTGGTCCGCCGCTTCGGCACCGCGCCGCTCGAGCGGCTCGACCAGGCGCTGGGCACGGTGGCCGAGCCGATCGAGCCGCGCCGCCCGGCGCCGGCCTTCCGTACCCGCATGGCCTTCGCCGAGCCGATCGGCCGGCCCGAGGACATCGCCGCCGCGACCAGCCGCCTGCTGGCCGCGCTGTGCCGCCAGTTCGAGACCGCCGGCGTCGGCGCGCGCCGGCTCGAGATCGCGCTGTACCGCGTCGACGGCTCGGTCGACCGCACCGCCATCGGCACCAGCCGGCCCAACCGCGACAACCCGCGGCTGATGAAGCTGTTCGAGGAGAAGCTGGGCGAGCTCGATCCCGGCTTCGGCGTCGAGCTGGTGATCCTCGCCGCGCCCGAGGTCGAGACCTGGAGCGGCGCGCAGGACGCGCTGCCCGACACCGACACCGGTCCCGTCGCCGCCCTGGCCGCCGATCCGCGCGCCGAGGAAGCGACGATCGACCTCGCCGACCGGCTGGCGCTGCGGCTGGGCGCCGGCAACGTGGTGCGCCTGCTGCCGCGGCCCAGCCACCTGCCGGAGCGCGTGCAGGTCGCGGCCGGCGCGGCGCAGGCCGCCGTCGCCGGCCTGTGGCGGCGCATGGCCGGGCTCAAGGGCGCGCGGCCGACCCGGCTGCTGCAGCGGCCCGAGCCGGTCGACGTCACCGCCTTCGTGCCCGACGACCCGCCCTCGGTGTTCCACTGGCGCCGCCACGCCCATCGCATCGTGCGCGCCGAGGGACCGGAGCGGATCGCCGACGAGTGGTGGCGGCCGCGGCCCGACGGCAGCCGGCCGCCGGCCAACAGCGAGCCGCCGTTCCGCGACTACTACCGCGTCGAGGACGACGACGGCGGCCGCTTCTGGCTGTTCCGCGACGGTCCCTACCGCGCCGCCGGCGACGGCCGCCCGTCCGCCCGCTGGTTTCTCCACGGCTTCTGCGCCTGAGGTACTGCCATGACCACGCTCACCGTCCGCGGCCTGCCCGACCGCATCGTCGAACAGCTGAAGGCCCGCGCCCGCACCCGCCGCCGCTCGCTGGAGGCGGAACTGCGC
The DNA here is from genome assembly GCA_020160955.1 of Pseudomonadota bacterium. Lineage (GTDB taxonomy): Bacteria > Pseudomonadota > Alphaproteobacteria > Reyranellales > Reyranellaceae > Reyranella. Next base: position 39,759 of record JAIUOX010000035.1, on the reverse strand, counting down.
GAGGTGCTGATCCAGGCCGCCAGCCAGCCGCTGATCCTCGACGCGCTGGCCGAGGCCGACCGCATCGCCGCGCTGACGCCGTCGCGCACCGCGCGGAGAGCGGCATGATCGTCGTCGTCGAGCCGGGCGTCGCGCTGAAGTGGTTCGTCGAGGAGCCGCTGCGCATGCAGGCACGCTCGCTGCTGGTGCATCGCCACGACCTCGTGGCGCCCGACATCCTGATCGCCGGCGTCGCCGAGCTGGTGCGGCAGAAGGCGCGCTCCGGCGAGATCGCCGCCGACCAGGCCGTGCCGATCGTGCGCAACATCGCCCTGCCCGCCTTCATCTCGACCTTCGTCGACTCCGCCCGCCTGCGCCACCGCGCGCTGGCGATCGCGATGCAGTGCGGCCGCCCGGTCAGCGACGGCCTCTACGCCGCCTGCGCCGAGGAGATCTCCGCCCCGCTGGTCAGCAGCGACGAGTCCCTGCTGCAGGCGCTCCGCGTCCAGGGTGTCGCCGTCCGCGGCGTCCCGCTGGCGCGCATCCACGAGTTGGCGGAGGGGTGAAAGGTCCCTCGCTTCGCTCGGGATGACAGGCCTTTCCTTTGTCATCCCGAGCGCAGCGAGGGACCTTTCCTGACGCCATGTACGCCGAGCTCCAGGTCACCACCAACTACAGTTTCCTGCGCAGCGGCTCGCATCCCGCCGAACTAGTCGAGCGGGCGATCGAGCTCGGGCACAGCGCGATCGGGATCGCCGATCGCAACACGCTGGCCGGCGTGGTGCGGGCCTACGCGGCAATCCGCGACTGGTACGAGGAACACCCGGCGCCGCCGGGCGAGCGGATGCGGCTGCTGGTCGGCAGCCGGCTGGAGACGCGCGACGGCTATTCGCTGATCGCCTACCCGACCGATCTCGACGCCTACAAGCGGCTGTCGCGGCTCTTGACGCTCGGCAACCGGCGCGCCGCCAAGGGCCAGTGCGACATCGGTCTCGACGATCTCGCGGCCCATGCCGAGGGGCTGCTGGCGATCGTGCTGCCACCGCGGCGGCCCGACGACCCGGCGTTCCGCGCGCGGCTCACCACGCTGGCCCGCCTGTTCGGCGACCGCTGCTACCTCGCCGCCACCGCGCTGTACCGCGGCAACGACGCGCGGCGGCTGGCGGCGCTCGACGACCTCGCGGCCGAGACGGGCGTCGGGCTGGTGGCGACCAACGACGTCCACTACCACGTGCCCGAGCGGCGGGCGCTGCACGACGTGGTGACGGCGATCCGGCGCGGCTGCACGGTCGACGACCTCGGCTACCGCCGCTTCGCCAGCGCCGAGCGCCACCTCAAGGAGCCGCAGGAGATGGCGCGGCTGTTCCGCCGCCATCCCCGCGCCATCGAGCGCACGCAGGAGATCGTCGCGCGCTGCTCCTTCACGCTCGACCAGCTGACCTACCAGTACCCGGTGATGTACGAGGGCGGCGAGACGCCGATGGAGCGGCTGGTGCGGCTGACCTGGGAAGGTGCCGCCGAACGCTATCCCGGCGGCGTGCCGGACAAGGTCGAGCGCACCGTCCGCCACGAGTTCGAGCTGATCGGCGCCAAGCAGATCGCGCCCTACTTCCTGACGGTGCACGAGATCGTGCAACAGGCGCGGCGCATGGGCATCCTCTGCCAGGGCCGCGGCTCGGCCGCCAACTCGGCGGTGTGCTACTGCCTCGGCATCACCTCGGTGAATCCCAACGAGACCGAGGTGCTGTTCGAGCGCTTCCTGTCGAACGCGCGCGACGAGCCGCCCGACATCGACGTCGACTTCGAGCACGAGCGGCGCGAGGAGATCATCCAGTGGATCTACCGCGAGAAGGGCCGCAGCCGCGCCGCGCTGGCCGCCACGGTGATCGCCTACCGCAGCCGCAGCGCCATCCGCGACGTCGGCAAGGCGCTCGGCCTGTCACCCGACACGGTCGGCGCGATGGCCGGCACGGTGTGGGGCATGGGCTCGGGCGGCGTCGACCGCGGCCACGTGCGCGAGGCCGGGCTCGATCCCGACGACCCGCGGCTGATGCTGGCGCTCGAACTGTCGTCGACGCTGTGCGGCTTCCCGCGCCACCTGTCGCAGCATGTCGGCGGCTTCGTGCTGACCGAGGGCCGGCTCGACGAGCTGGTGCCGATCCAGAACGCGGCGATGGACGACCGTACCGTGGTCGAGTGGGACAAGGACGACCTCGACACGCTGCGCATCTACAAGGTCGACGTGCTGGCGCTCGGCATGCTGACCTGCCTGCGCAAGGGCCACGAGCTGATCGAGCGCCACTACGGCAGGAAGCTGGCGCTCGGCCTGCCGCCGAACGATCCCGCGGTCTACGAGATGCTGTGCCGCGCCGATTCGGTCGGCGTCTTCCAGGTCGAGAGCCGGGCGCAGATGTCGATGCTGCCGCGGCTGAAGCCGCGCCAGTACTACGACCTGGTGATCGAGGTGGCGATCGTGCGGCCGGGCCCGATCCAGGGCGGCATGGTGCATCCCTACCTGCGCAACCGGTCGCGCGATCCCGCCACCATCCCCTACCCCGGCGCGCTGCGGAAGATCCTCGAACGCACGCTGGGCGTGCCGCTGTTCCAGGAGCAGGCGATGCAGATCGCCATCGACGCCGCCGGCTTCTCGCCCGAGAAGGCCGACAAGCTGCGCCGCGCCATGGCGACCTTCCGGCGCTCGGGCACCATCCACAAGCTCAAGGACGAGTTCATCCGCGGCATGATCGGCAACGGCTACGAGCCCGACTTCGCCGACCGCTGCTTCAAGCAGATCGAGGGCTTCGGCGAGTACGGCTTCCCCGAGAGCCACGCCGCCAGCTTCGCGATCCTGGTCTACGACTCGTCGTGGATGAAGCACTACTACCCCGAGGTCTTCTGCGCCGCGCTGATCAACTCGCAGCCGATGGGCTTCTACGCCCCGGCCCAGCTGGTGCGCGACGCGCGCGAGCACGGCGTCGAGGTGCGGCCGCCCGACATCAACGCCAGCGACTGGGACTGCACGCTGGAGCCGCGCCCCGGATCGGGACAAGGACAGGCCCGCCCCGCGCTGCGACTCGGCCTGCGCCAGGTCGCCGGCCTGTCGGAGGCCGCGGTGCGCCGCCTCGTCGAGCGCCGCACCACGCCCTACCGTGACGCCGTCGACCTGTGGCGGCGGGCCGGCATCGACAAGCGGCAGATCGTGGCGCTGGCCCGCGCCGACGCCTTCGCGTCGCTCGGCCTCACGCGGCGCGACGTCCTGTGGGCGGTGCGCGGGCTGGCCGAGACGCCGCTGCCGCTGCTCGAACGGCAGCACGACCGCGCGCACGACAACGAGCCGGCGGTGACGCTGCCGTCGCTGACGCTGGGCGAGCAGGTGGTCGACGACTACGGCGCGCTGGCGCTGTCGCTGCGCTCGCACCCGCTGGCGCTCCTGCGGCCGCGGCTGGACGCCGAGGGCGTGTCGCCGACCGAGGTGCTGAAGACGGCGAAGAACGGCCAGCGCTTCGTGCTGGCCGGGCTGGTGCTGGTGCGGCAAAGGCCGGGCACCGCCTCGGGCGTGGTGTTCGTGACCATCGAGGACGAGCACGGCATCGCCAACCTCGTGGTCTGGCCCGGCGTGTTCGAGGCGCACCGCCGCATCGTCATGGGCGCGCGCCTGCTGGGCGTGCGCGGCCGCGTGCAGCGCGAGGGGCTGGTGATCCACCTCGTCGCCGAGACGCTGTGGGACGGGTCGGCGGCGCTCGATTCGATCGCGTCGATCGACGCGGACAACCCGCCGGTCACCGTCACGCCCGAAGCGGTCGCCGTGCCCGAGGCCAACGCCACCCGCCACCGCGCGAGCAAGGGACCGCCGGCCGTCCCTTACGACCGCGGCCGCATCGTGCTGGAGCGACCGCAAGTGAAAATCAGTTCGCGCGATTTCCACTGAGGCGCTGTTGATCCAGATCAACGCCTCGCCGGGTCCGCCCCTGCACGCTGTGGGGGCTTTCAACGGAGACCCGAGTGAGAACTGCCGAGTCCTACTACCTGATCATGGTCGTCGCTTCGTTCGCCGTGTTCGGCCTCGTGCTGGCCGCCAACGCCCTGAAGTACAAGGGCTGGCTCAGCCACCAGCCGGCGCTCGCCAAGAAGCACTAGGGGCGCGTCGCCTCGTCGATGAGCTCCTGGGCGGCGATGTCCAGGAGTTCGTCGTCGGCGCTCCCGTCCAGCACCCGCTCGCGGCCGATCTCCAGCAGCACCGGCACGGCGAGCGGCGAAATCCTGTCCAACCGGCGATAGTCGATCCGGCCGCGGGCGCGCCGCAGCAGGTCGCCCAGGCGCCTGAGGTCGGCCAGCTGCCAGGCCGCGTCCTGCCGCGTCGCGCGCAGCAGGATGTGGTCGGGCTCGTGCCGGCGCAGCGCGTCGTAGATCAGGTCCGAGCTGAAGGTGACCTGGCGGCGGGACTTTTCCTCGCCCGGGAAGCGCCGCTCGATCAGGCCGGCGATCACCGCGACGTTGCGGAACGACCGCCGCAGCATGGTCGATTCGTCCATCCACGCCTCGAGGTCGTCGCCCAGCATGTCCTCGTCGAACAGCGCCTCGAGCTGCGTCTTGGTCGGCGGCCTGAGGCCCCACACGCCCAGCACGTAGTCGGTCGCCACGAAGCCCAGCGGCTTCAGCCCCATGCGCTCCATGCGCCGGGTCAGCAGCATGCCCAGCGTCTGGTGCGCGTTCCGGCCCTCGAAGCAGTAGGCGACGATGAACTGCCGCGGCCCGCGCGGGAATCCCTCGACCAGCAGCCGGTTGCCGGCCGGCAGCGTCGACCGGAGGCGCTGCATGCGCAGCCACGCCTGAACCTCGGGCGGCAGCAGCGGATGGCGCGACGGGTCCTGCAGGATGCCGCGTACCCGCTCGGCGAGGAACGTCGACAGCGGCAGCCGGCCGCCGCCGTAGGCCGGCACCTTGGGGTCGCCGCCGCCGGTCGCCGGCGAACACTGCGCCACCAGTTCCTTGACACCCTCGAAGCGCAGCAGCCGGCCGGCGAACACGAAGGTGTCGCCCGCGACGAGGCCCTGCACGAACGCCTCCTCGACCTCGCCCAGCACCGGCCCGCGGCGCAGCTTCACCTTGATCAGCGGCAGCTCGACGATGGTGCCGACGTTCATGCGGTACTGCTTGGCGACCAGCGGCGAGGCCAGCATCCAGCGCCCGTCGGGCAACTGCTTCAGCCGGTGCCACTTGTCGTAGGCGGCCAGCGCGTAGCCGCCGGTGGCGACGAAGTCGAACGTGTCGTCGAAGTCCTTAGCGGGCAGGTCGCGGTAGGGCTGCGTCGTGCGCACCTCGTCGAACAGCTGGTCGCGATCGATCGGCTGGGCGCAGGCCAGCCCGACGATGTGCTGCGCCAGCACGTCGAGGCAGGGCGGCCGCGGCGGGTCGCCGTCGAGCTCGCGCGCCTCGATGGCCTCGAGAGCGGCCAGCGACTCCAACACCTCGAAGCGGTTGGCCGGCGCGATCATGGCGCGGCTGGGCTCGTCGAGCCGGTGGTTGGCGCGGCCGATGCGCTGCATCAGGCGGCTGACGCCCTTGGGCGCGCCCATCTGGATCACCAGGTCGACGTCGCCCCAGTCGATGCCGAGGTCGAGCGACGAGGTCGCGACCACGGCGCGCAGCTTGCCCGCCGCCATCGCCGCCTCGACCTTGCGCCGCTGCTCGACCGCCAGCGAGCCGTGGTGCAGGCCGATCGCCAGGTTCTCCTCGTTGATGCGCCACAGCCGGTCGAACACCAGCTCGGCCTGGGCGCGCGTGTTCACGAACACGATCGAGGTCTTGTGCTGGCGGATGATGTTGTAGACCTCGGGCACCGCGTGGTGGCCCATGTGGCCGCCCCACGGCAGCCGCTCCTGCGCGTCGATCAGCGTGACCTTGGGCGGCGCGCCCGGCTCGCCGCGCACGATCTCGACCTCGTCCTTGAGCGCCAGCCAGTCGGCCAGCGCCGGCGGGTCGGCCACCGTCGCCGACAGCCCGACGAAGCGCACGTGCGGCGCCAGCGTCGCCAGCCGCGCCAGGCAGAGCGCCAGGTGATGGCCGCGCTTGGAGGTCGCGAAGGAATGCAGTTCGTCGACGATCACGCAGCGCAGCGATTCGAAGAACTTCGCCGAGTCGAGGTAGCTCAAGAGCAGCGCCAGCGACTCCGGCGTCGTCATCAGGAGATCGGGCGGCCGTTCGCGCTGGCGCAGGCGGCGGCTCTGCGGCGTGTCGCCGGTCCGGCTCTCGGCCCGCACCGGCAGCTGCATCTCGGCGATCGGCAGTTCGAGGTTGCGCCGGATGTCGGTCGCCAGCGCCTTGAGCGGCGAGAGATACAGCGTGTGCAGCTCGCCCTTGCCCTTGGCCCAGGCGAGGTCCTGTCCGGCCTGCCGGCGCTCGGTCAGCTCGATCAGCGACGGCAGGAACCCCGCCAGCGTCTTGCCGCCGCCGGTTGGCGCGATCAGCAGCGCGCTCTTGCCCTGCCGCGCGAGATCGACCAGCGCCAGCTGGTGCGCCCGCGGCGCCCAGCCACGGCCTTCGAACCAGCGGGAGAAGAGGTCGGGGAGAGACACGGCTACGCTGATATCATGAGAAGGGTCCCTCGCTTCGCTCGGGATGACAGAAAATGCATGTCATCCCGAGCACAGCGAGGGACCTTTGCTCATGAGGCCGGAAAGACCCATATCCATAGCCGATGACCGCCCCCGACCCCCGTTCCTGGCTCTACCCGACGCCGCGCGGCCTGTACTGCGCGCCGGGGGACTTCTACGTCGACCCGGCGGTCGCGGTGCCGCGGGCCGTGATCACGCACGGGCACGGGGATCATGCACGGCCCGGGCATCGCGCGGCGCTGGCGACGCCGGAGACGCTGGCGATCATGCGGGCGCGCTTCCAGGACATGCCGGACACAAGGCAGCAGGGCCTGAAGTACGGCGAGAGCCTGAAGATGGGCGAGGTCGAGGTGTCGCTGGCGCCGGCCGGGCACATCCTGGGCTCGGCGCAGGCGGTGCTGGAATGGCAGGGCCAGCGCATCGTCGTGTCGGGCGACTACAAGCGGCGGCCCGACCCGACCTGCCCGCCGTTCGAGCCGGTGCCGTGCGACGTCTTCATCACCGAGGCGACCTTCGCCCTGCCCGTCTTCCAGCACCCCTCGGACATCGGCGAAATCGGCAAGCTGTTGCGCTCGGTCGCCACCTTCCCCGAACGCACCCACCTGGTCGGCGTCTACGCGCTCGGCAAGTGCCAGCGCGTGATCAAGCTGCTGCGCGCCGCCGGCTGGGACCAGCGGATCTGGCTGCACGGCAGCCTGTTGGCGCTGTGCCGGCTGTACCAGGAGCACGGCGTCGACCTCGGCGACATCGCCCCGGTGTCGGACGCGATCCTCGAGACCTTCCGCGGCGCCATCGTGCTGGCGCCGCCTTCGGCCATCGCCGACCGCTGGTCGCGGCGCTTCGCCGATCCCATTCCCGCCGTCTGCTCGGGCTGGATGCGGGTGCGGGCCCGGGCGCGGCAGAGCAACGCCGAGCTGCCGCTGATCGTGTCGGACCATGCCGACTGGCCGGAGCTGGTGCAGACCCTGAAGGACGTCGGCGCGCCGCGGGTGTGGGTGACGCACGGCCGCGAGGAGGCGCTGGTCCACCAGGCGCGCAGCATGGGCATCGAGGCCGAGGCGCTGCACCTTGCCGGACGCGAGGAGGAAGGCGCCTGATGCAGGCCTTCGCCGCCCTGCTCGACGCGCTGGCCTACCAGCCGGCCCGCAACGCCAAGCTGCGGCTGATCGAGACCTACCTGCGCGAGACGCCCGATCCCGACAGGGGCTGGGCGCTGGCGGCGCTGACCGGCGGGCTCAGCTTCACCGCCGCCAAGCCGGCGCTGCTGCGCGGCTTCGGCGAGGATCGCATCGGGCCCGAGCTGTTCCACCTGTCCTACGACTACGTCGGCGACCTCGCCGAGACGCTGGCGCTGGTCTGGGAGGGCAAGCCCGAGGCCGGGCCGCCGCCGACCCTGGGCGAGGTCGTCGAGACGCTGCAGCGCGCGACGAAGATGCAGACGCCGGCCATCCTGAAGCGCTGGCTGGACGCGCTCGACGCCAACGGCCGCTGGGCGCTCCTGAAGCTGGTGACCGGCGCGCTGCGGGTCGGCGTGTCGGCGCGGCTGGCCAAGCAGGCGGCCGCCAACCTCGGCGGCCAGCCGGTCGACGCCGTCGAGGAGATCTGGCACGGGCTGGAGGCGCCCTACCGGCCGCTGTTCGACTGGCTGCTGCACGGCGCCGAGCGGCCGCGGCCCAACGCCGGCGGCGCCTTCCTGCCGCCGATGCTGGCCAACCCGATCGACCAGGCCGAGCTCGAGACGCTCGATCCCGCGCACTTCCGCGCCGAGTGGAAGTGGGACGGCATCCGCGTGCAGGTCGCGGCCTCGGGCGGCGCGAAGCGGCTGTACAGCCGGGCCGGCGAGGACGTGTCGGCGGCGTTCCCCGACATCGTCGAGGCGATCGACTTCGAGGGCGTGTTCGACGGCGAGCTGCTGGTGCGGCGCGAGGACGGCATCGCGCCGTTCAACGACCTGCAGCAGCGGCTGAACCGCAAGGTCGTGACGCCGAAGATGCTGGCGGCGCACCCCGCCCACGTGCGGCTGTACGACGTGCTGTTCCTGGGCGCGGAGGACCTGCGCCCCCTGCCCTTCGATGCGCGGCGGGCGCGGCTGGAGGCCTGGCTGGCCGAACGGCCGCGCGCCCGCTTCGACCTGTCGCCGCTGGTGCCGTTCGCCGACTGGGCGGAACTGGCGAGCCTGCGCGCCGCGACCACTGCCGAGGGCATCGAGGGGCTGATGCTGAAGCGCGGCGACAGCGCCTACCTCGCTGGTCGGCCCAAGGGGCCGTGGTTCAAGTGGAAGCGCGACCCGCACCTCGCCGACTGCGTGCTGATGTACGCCCAGCGCGGCCACGGCAAGCGCTCGTCGTTCTATTCCGACTTCACCTTCGGTTGCTGGCGTGACGGCCAGGATGGCCGCGAGCTGGCGCCGGTCGGCAAGGCCTACTTCGGCTTCACCGACGAGGAGCTGCGCTGGCTCGACAAGTGGGTGCGCGACCACACGGTGAAGCGCTTCGGCCCGGTGCGCGAGGTCGAGCCCGGGCTGGTGCTGGAGATCGCCTTCGACGGCATCGCCCGCTCGACCCGTCACCGCTCGGGGGTCGCCATGCGCTTCCCGCGGATCAACCGGATCCGCACCGACAAGCCGGCCGCCGAGGCCGACACGGTCGAGACCCTGCTGCGGCTGGTCCCCGCGGCGGCCTGAAAAGGGTCCGCAGCGGCGCCAAGATGCCCAATTCCCCTCTGGATTTGGGGTCGAATTGCCGCCCCTCCCGCCCTAGATTGGGGGCACCATGATCGACCCGTTCGGCCGGCACATCTCGTACCTGCGCGTCTCCGTGACGGACCGCTGCGACTTCCGCTGCGTGTACTGCATGGCCGAGGACATGACCTTCCTGCCCAAGGCCGAGGTGCTGTCGCTGGAGGAGCTGGAGCGGCTGTGCGGCGCCTTCGTCCGCCGCGGCGTGCGCAAGCTGCGCCTGACCGGCGGCGAGCCGCTGGTGCGCAAGAACGTGATGTCGCTGATCCGCGGGCTGGGCCGCCACCTCGACAGCGGCGCGCTCGACGAACTCACCCTGACCACCAACGGCAGCCAGCTGGGCAAGTACGCCAAGGAGCTGGCGGCGATCGGCGTGAAGCGGCTCAACGTCTCGATGGACACGCTCGACCCGGCGAAGTTCCGCGAGCTGACCCGCTGGGGCGACCTCGACCAGGTGATGCGCGGCCTAGACGCGGCGCAGGACGCCGGCCTGTCGATCAAGATCAACGCGGTGGCGCTGCGCGGCGTCAACGACCAGGAGTTCGGCGACCTGATCCGCTGGACGCACGGCCGCGGCATGGACCTCGTGCTGATCGAGGTCATGCCGATGGGCGAGATCGGCGAGACGCGGCTCGACCAGTACATGCCGCTGTCGCTGGTGCGCTCGGAGATCGCCAAGGACTTCACGCTCGAGGAGAGCGACTACCGGACCGGCGGCCCGGCCCGCTACTTCAGGGTCGCCGAGACCGGCGGCCGGCTGGGCTTCATCACGCCGCTGACCCACAATTTCTGCGAAAGCTGCAACCGCGTGCGCCTGACCTGCACCGGCACGCTCTACATGTGCCTGGGCCAGGAGGACGCCGCCGACCTGCGCGCGCCGCTGCGCGCCTCGGAGAGCGACGAGGAGCTCGACCGCGCCATCACCGCGGCGATCGCCCGCAAGCCCAAGGGCCACGACTTCGTCATCGACCGCCGCCACCAGGGCCCGGCGGTGCCGCGCCACATGAGCGTCACCGGAGGCTGAGCCTCTACTGCGGTGCCTTCTGCGCCGCCGCCGACGTGACCTGCGCCCGCCGCACCGCCTCGCGGTGAGAAATGTAGAGCGCGCTGCCGAAGATCACCGCCGCGCCGACGAAGGTCCACACGTCGGGCTTCTGGAAGAACAGGAAGTAGCCGAGCAGCGTGTTCCAGATCAGCGACAGGAAGCCGATCGGCTGCAGCAGCGTGATGTCGGCCAGCTGGTAGCCGCGCTGCTGGCAGATGTGGCCGACCGTGCCGCACAGGCCGGCCGCCACGAACCACAGCAGGTCGCTCCATTCCGGCGTCTGCCAGAACCAGATCGCGAACGGCGCGGCGCAGGCCACGATCACGATGTTCTGCCAGATCACGATGGTGCTGGCCGAGTCGGTGCGCGCCAGCCCCTTCGAGATCAGGTTGGAGGCCGAGAAGATCGGTGTCGAGATCAGGATGCAGATCACGCCGAGATGGATCGAGCCGAAGCCCGGCCGGATGATGATCATGGCGCCGATGAAGCCGACGATCACCGCCAGCCAGCGGCGCAGCCGCACGTCCTCGCGCAGGAACAGCGCCGCGCCGATCGTCACGAAGATCGGGCCGGTGAAGCCCAGCGCCGTGATCTCGGCCAGGGTGGTGAGCGGCAGGGCGACGAACCACAGCATCATGCCGGCGGTATGGATGGCGCCGCGCGCGATGTGCAGCGGCGCGCGCCGCGTGTGCAGCGAGCGGTAGAGCCCCAGCCGCATCACCACCGGCACGAGGAACATCGCCCCGAACAGGTAGCGCAGGAACGACATGACGTAGGGGTTGAGGTGCTGGGCCGGGATCAGCGTGAAGACGTTGAGCAGCGCGAACACCAGGCCGGACAGGGCGACCCAGAGGATTCCGCGCAAGTTGGGCGACAGCGCCAGCCAGCGATCGACGAGAGGGGACACGCCCCGACTATGTCAGAAGGTATGAAGCGAGGCACCCCTCGCGAGCCGCGCCGTTCCGAGGAACGGGCCGATCAGGGGTAGGCGGCTCAGGGGTGGGCGACTCAGGCCTGGCCGACCGCCCCGAGGTCCGACACGGTCGGCAGGGTCCACTGGCCGTCGCGCAGCGCCGTCACGCGCTCGACCAACTCCTCGAGGTAGGGATCGTGGATGCTGAGCGCGCGGGCATGGGCCGCGGTGTTGGCGAGGTAGTCGCGGCAGGCGCCGCGGCGGCCCTCGGCGAAGGCGATGTGATGGGCCGCCCTGTCGATCGGCAGGTCGCCGCAATACTGGCTGTGCTGGGTATCGACCACGAAGGTGACGGCGGTCACCGTCCGGCCGTCGCGCAGCCGGGTCGGCACCCAGCGGGCCTGGTAGACCCCCGACAGCATCTCGCGGTTCCACAGGATCGCCAGCTCGCTGCGCACCAGGTCGGGCGAGATGCGGTAGGCGATGCCCTCGCAGTCGCCGCCCTGCTCCAGCGCCAGCATCAGGCCGGGCAGTTCCGGCGTGCCGCGCCCGAGCGGCGTCCAGAAGCAGAACGAGCGCCGCCAGCCATCGACCTTGCACGGCTGGGCCTCGGCCACTTCCAGCGCCGGGTTCCACATCAGCGAGCCGTAGGCGAAGATCCACGCCTCGGTCCCCGCGGGATAGCGTTGCAGCGCCTCCCGCAGGCTGGCCTCGCGTTCCTCGGAGGTCAGGAAGAAATCGTAGCCGGCCTTGCGCGCGTCCTCGACGATCTTGTCGATGTTCTCGGACGACAGTTCCTCACGCTTCAGCACCGGCTCGATCCTTTCTCAGGTCCCGTAGACGATCGACATCGTCTCGGCGATGCAGGCCGGGCGTTCCTGGCCCTCGATCTCGATGGTCACCTGGTTGGTCAGGCGCACGCCGCCCTTGTCCATCGGGTCGGCGGCCAGCAGCTTGAAGCGGCCGCGCACCTTCGAGCCGGCGGGCACCGGGTTGGTGAAGCGCACCTTGTTGCAGCCGTAGTTGATGCCGTTGCGCACGTTGTTGATGTGCGAGACCTGGTGGCTGAGCATCGGGATCAGCGACAGCGTCAGGTAGCCATGGCCGATAGTCTTGCCGCCCGGCATGTCCTTCTTCGCGCGCTCGACGTCGACGTGGATCCACTGGTGATCGCCGGTCGCATCGGCGAACTTGTCGATCCGCTCCTGGCTGACCTCGACCCAGTCGCTGACGCCGATTTCCTGTCCCACGTACTTGTGCATCTCGTTGGGGTGGGAGAATTCCCGCTTGGCCATGTGCGCTACCTCGACGATTCCATGTTTCTTGTGTTTCACATTAGCACGAAAGCGTACGGCTGCCGAAGCTCCTGTCCGACTTGTGACGCGGCCGATCCTAGCCCAGGCGCGGCCATCGCCGGCGTCCGTTTCGGGTGCCATTTGTAGTGATCGGGTCGCATTTGTATCGCCTTTCGGTCTTCGCCAAGATGGGTCCCGGAAAGCCTGCGGGAGAACGCGCCATGAGCTACGAGACGGTACTCTACGAAGTTTCGGATAGAATTTGTACCATATCCCTCAACCGGCCCGAGAAGCTCAATGCCTGGACGCGGCAGATGCATTTCGACCTCCGGGACGCCATGCAGTGGGCCGGCGCCGACCCCGAGGTCCGGGCGATCATCCTGACCGGCGCCGGGCGCGGCTTCTGCGCCGGCGCCGACATGGGCGGGCTGCAGGCGATCCAGGCCGGGACCGGCAATGCCGACCGCTCGGCCAAGGCGACGCCGGTCCTGCCGGGCGGCAGCACGCTCCCCGAATTCAAGATGAACTACGCCTACTTCCCGGCGATCCCGAAGTTCATCATCGCGGCGATCAACGGCCCGGCCGCCGGGCTGGGCTTCGTCATCCCGCTCTACGCCGACCTGCGCTTCGCCGGCGAATCGGCGGTGTTCACCACCGCCTTCGCCCAGCGCGGCCTGATCGCCGAGCACGGCGTCAGCTGGCTGCTGCCGCGGCTGGTCGGCCTGCCCAACGCCCTCGACCTCTTGTGCTCGGCCCGCAAGTTCCGCGCCCCCGAGGCGCTGCAGCTGGGACTGGTCAACCGGGTGATCCCCGACGACAAGCTGATGGCCGAGACGCGGGCCTACGCCGCGCTGCTCGCCAACACCGTGTCGCCGCGCTCGGTCGCGGTGATGAAGCGGCAGCTCTGGGAGTCGCAGTTCCAGACGCTGGCCGAGGCCACCACCCAGGCCAACCACGAGATGGAACTGTCGTTCCAGACCCACGACTTCAAGGAAGGCGTCGCCCACTTCCTCGAGAAGCGGGCGGCCCGGTTCACCGGGACCTGACCTAGACCTTCTCGGTCTCGCTGGCCCGCGGCTGCCACGTCATGAGCCGGCGCTCGGCGGTGCCCACCAGGCCGTCGAGCAGCAGCGCGAAGGCGGTCAGCACCAGAATGCCGGCGAAGGCGAGCCTCGGGTTCGGCTGGGTGTCGGGAGCGACTTCGCGCACTGTGGTTGGCGCTAATGGCAAGCGCCAAAGATTTTGGCTGGCAAGTTGCGCGCAGTCTCCGCTCGTCTAGGCCGAAAAGCCTGCTGTTGTTGGACGATCTTGAGAAGCGCGGCCCACAACCATAGGGACTCTGTATCCTTCATATGCTATCTGCGGTAGTGCCAACTGCTCAGGAATAGACCTCATGGCCGATCTCTTTGCCAGCCCACGGCAACTCATCAGCCACGCATGCGATGAGATCAAAGCGGCGGGAAGCATGATCGACACCTTCGCAAAGAGTCAGACGGGCACCCAAGCCGTCTATGTCGATCCCGTAACGCGCCAGAACGTCTTTTGTGTCCGAATAGCAGGACCCGACTTGCCGCCCAAGGTCATGAACATTGTCAAGGACGCGGCAGGAAACTTGCGCGATGCCTTGGACCATTCCGTCTACGCTGCCGCTGTCGCAAAAGGCGGGGGCGAACCAAAGCACACCAAGTTTCCCTTCGCCCAAAACGCCGCCGGCGTTCAGGGTGAACTGCACAGCAGATTCTGTTCCGATGTTCCGATTGAAATCCACCCACTCTTGACTGGGTTCAAGCCATACGAGGGAGGTAACGACACGCTCTGGGCTTTGAACCAGCTACGGAATCCCAACACGCACCGCTTCATCGTCCCAGTGGGATCGGCAGCCCTTGTTGGCAATCTCGGCATCTCCACCGCGGCAATCACGGGGAACAGCGAAATCGGCTACAGTAGGTGGAGTCCTACCAAGAAAGAGATCGAATACATGCGGCTCGGTCCCGGTTCGACAATTCAACACCAAGTGAGCATCTCCCTTGGTGTGACATTTGAGGGGATCAAGGCTATCGCTGGTAAAGCGGTCATCCCCACACTCGACGCAATGGCAAGCGAAGTCGAGCGCATCGTCTCTGATATCGAAGCAGAGTGCCGACGCGTCGGGTTTATTGCGTGATGTGCTGTTCGGGTGTGAAACCCGCCTTGCGAAAGCCAATTGAGCAGCTCGCCTACGGATGACGCGATCTGCAGCCTGCGGCTCCGGTGTCTTCATCACGACGACAGCGCGTCCCTCAAGAAGCACCAGCGAGCGTAATGGAAGGCGTCGCCCACTTCCTCGAGAAGCGGGCGGCCCGGTTCACCGGGACCTGACCTAGACCTTCTCGGTCTCGCTGGCCCGCGGCTGCCACGTCATCAGCCGGCGCTCGACGGTGCCCACCAGGCCGTCGAGCAGCAGCGCGAAGGCGGTCAGAACCAGGATGCCGGCGAACACCGTGTTGATGTCGAACGTCCCCTCGGCCTGCAGGATCAGGTAGCCGACGCCGCGCGACGAACCGAGGTACTCGCCGACCACGGCGCCGACGAAGGCGAGGCCGACGGCGTTGTGCAGGCTCGCGAACACCCAGCTCATGGCCGACGGCAGGTAGATCGAGCGCAGCAGCTGGCGCGGCGAGGCGCCCAGCATGCGGGCGTTGGCGATCAGCACCGGGCTGACCTCGCGCACGCCCTGGTAGACGTTGAAGAACACCACGAAGAAGACCAGCGTGACGCCCAGCGCGACCTTCGACCAGATGCCGAGCCCGA
Source organism: Pseudomonadota bacterium (assembly GCA_020160955.1). Taxonomy (GTDB): domain Bacteria; phylum Pseudomonadota; class Alphaproteobacteria; order Reyranellales; family Reyranellaceae; genus Reyranella. Next base: position 24,386 of record JAIUOX010000035.1, on the reverse strand, counting down.
ACCACACCGCGAAGATCGGCGCCAGCACGACGCGCGGCATCGAGTTGAAGCCCTTGATGTAGGGATCCATCACCGCCGACGCGGTCGGCGACAGCGCCAGCCACAGGCCCATGGCGAGGCCGAACACCGAGCCGATGGCGAAGCCCAGCGCGGTCTCCAGCAGGGTGACGCCGAGGTGGCCCCAGATCTCGCCCGACCAGAACCAGTCGACGATCACCCAAAACACCTTCTGCGGTTCGCCGAAGAAGAACGCCGCGCGGTTGTCCTGGTCGAAGTAGAAGGACGGCACGAGCCCGGGCTTGGTCAGCAGGTACCAGGCCAGCACCAGGACGGCGAGCAGCGACAATTGCAGGATGCGCAGCCGCATGGTCAGGCCGCCTTCTGGCGCTGGTAGGCCTTCAGCACCTCTTCCTTCATGACGCCCCAGATCTCGCGATGCAGGTCGAGGAAGGCCGGCGTCATGCGGATCTCCGAGACGTCGCGCGGCCGCTCGAGGTCGACGCGGAAGTCGCCGATCGGGCGGGTACCCGGGCCGGCCGACAGCACGACGACGCGGTCGGAGAGCGCGATGGCCTCCTCGAGGTCGTGGGTGATGAACAGCACCGACTTGCGGTCCTCGGCCCACAGCGCCAGCAGCTCGTTCTCCATCAGCTGCCGGGTCTGCACGTCGAGCGCCGAGAACGGCTCGTCCATCAGCAGGATGTCGGGGCTCAGGATCAGGGTCTGGGCGAGCGCCAGGCGCTTGCGCATGCCGCCCGACATCTGGTGCGGGTAGCGGTCGCCGAAGCCCGCCAGCCCGACCCGGCGCAGCCACTCCTCGGCCCGCGCCGCGGCCTCGCCGGCCGGCACGCCGCGAAATTCCAGCCCGGCCATCACGTTGGCGAGGCCGGTGCGCCACGGCATCAGCGCGTCGGCCTGGAACATGTAGCCGGCCCGGCGGTTGACGCCGTCGGCGGCGACCAGCCGCTCGCCGAACACCTCGACCGTGCCGGCCGACGGCGCCAGCAGGCCGGCCGCGACGTTCAGCAGGGTCGACTTGCCGCAACCGGTCGGCCCGACCACCGACACGAACTCGCCCTTGGCGACGCGCAACGTGGTGTCGGCGACGGCGGTGTAGGCCGCGCCGCCGTCGCGCCCCGCGAAGCGGCAGGTGACGCCGCTGAACGCCAGCGCCGGCGCTTCGATCCCGTTCAAGGCGCTCAGGATTGCTTCCTGGCGCGGGCCGCGAACTCGTTGGTCCACGTCGCGTCGAGCTTCACCGTCTCGGCCTTGATCTGCGGGTCGCTGGCCGCGAGGAACTTCAGGCAGTTCTCCATCGCGCCGGCCGGCATCTGGCCGTCGGGCGAGATGGTCTCGCGGATGCCGGCGAACGAGCGCTCGTAGATCGCGCGGTCGCCCAGCAGGTAGGCCTCCGGCACGGTCGATGCGACGTCGGCCGGCGAGGCCGTCTGCAGCCACTCGTTGGCGCGCACGATGCCGGTCGCCAGCGCCTGCGCGGTGTTCGGCGTCTTTTTCAGGAGGTCGGGCTGGGCATAGAGGCAGGCCGCCGGGAACGGGCCGCCGAACACCTCCTGGTTGCCCTTGGTGGTGCGCGTGTCGACCATGATCTTGATGAGCTTCTTGTCCTCCAGCATGGTCAGCGCCGGGTCGGTCTGCGAGATGCCGTCGACCTCGCCCTTCTCGATCGCCGCCAGCACGGTGGCGCCGGCGCCGACGCCGATCGCCACGACGTCGCTGGCCTTGAGCCCGCCCTTGGCCGCCCAGTTGAGCAGCAGCATGTGGGTCGACGAGCCCGGCGCGGTGACGCCGAACTTCATGCCCTTGATGTCGGCCGGTCCCTTGACCTTGGCCGCCACGTCGTTGCGCAGGCCGATCGAGATCTGCATGCCGCGCCCGATCAGCGCGAAGCCGACGATCGGCTGGCCGCGCTGCTGCATGCGGATGGTGTGCTCGTAGGCGCCGGCGACGACGTCGGCGCTGCCGCCCATCAGGGCCTGCAGCGACTTCGAGCCGCCCTGGAAATCGTTGATCTCGACGTCCAGCCCGGCATCCTTGAAGAAACCCTTCTTCTCGGCGATCGTCAGCGACAGGTAGTACAGCGCCGACTTGCCGCCGACCGCCAGCACGACCTTCGACTTCTCGGGCTTGCCCTGGGCCCGCGCCACGTAAGGGGCGGCAACCACCAGCGGGGCCGCGGCCAGCACGGCACGACGGCGCATTCGCAGCTCGTTCATCGCATCCTCCCGTTCGATTTGCGCCGGAGGATGCCGCAACGGTGCGCGGCGGGCAACGGCCCCCTAGCCGAACGTACGTTCCTTCCACCACGGGAAGTAGGACGGCATGCCGGTCGTGACCTTCATCGGGAACCGGGCCGGGCGCTTCTCGAGGAAGGCGGTCACGCCCTCCTTCACGTCGTCCGATTTGCCGCGGGAATAGATGCCCTTGGAATCGACCTTGTGGGCCTCCATCGGGTGGTCGGCGCCCAGCATCTTCCAGATCATCTGGCGATTGAGCGCGACCGACACCGGGGCGGTGTTGTCGGCGATCTCGCGGGCCAGCGCGTAGGCCGCCGGCAGGAGCGCGTCGGGCTTGTGGATCGAGCGCACCAGCCGGCCGGCCAGCGCCTCCTCGGCCGAGAAGACCCGGCCAGTCATCACCCATTCCAGCGCCTGCTGCGGCCCCACCAGGCGCGGCAGGAACCAGCTCGAGCAGGCCTCCATGACGATGGCGCGGCGGGTGAACACGAAGCCGTAGCGCGCGGCCTCCGAGGCCAGCCGGATGTCCATGGCGAGCTGCATGGTGATGCCGACGCCGACCGCCGGGCCGTTGCAGGCGGCGATCGTCGGCTTCAGCGATTCGTAGAGGCGCAGGGTGAACAGGCCGCCGCCGTCGCGGTGGCCATCAAGACCGGGATCGACCGGGCCGCGCTTCTCGGAATTGAAGGTGTTGGCGCCGCCCGACAGGTCGGCGCCGGCGCAGAAGCCGCGGCCGGCGCCGGTGAACACCACCGCGCGCACGTCGTCGTCGCGGTCGGCGCGGTCCATGGCGTCGAGCAGTTCGGACAGCATGCGGCCGGTGAAGGCGTTGAGCTTGTCCGGGCGGTTCAGCGTGACGGTGAGGATGCCGTCGTGGGTCTCGTACTTGATCTGCTCGTAATCCATTGTCGTCTCTCCCGTGTCGTCAGTGCTGGTTGATCAGCACCACGCCGCCCATGATCAGGGCAATGCCGCCCAGCTGCTTGATGCCGAACGGCTCGCCGAAAAGGAAGTGCCCGAGCACCGCGACGATCGCGTAGGACAGCGACACCGAGGGAAAGGCGACCGACACCGGCAGCTTGCGCAGGGCGATGATGTAGAGGAACGCCGCCGAGCCGTAGAGCGCGAGGCCGGCGATGGTCGAGGGCCGCATCAGCTGGCTCACGAAGTCGGGCGCATCGGCGCCCATCTTGAGCAGGATCTGGCCCACGATGCCGGCCAGGATGCCGATGCCCAGGGCGACGTAGTAGACGGTCATTCCTCGAAACTCCCCCGCGACGGTTCGCGATGCGGCTGGCCGGCCGCCCTCGTGTCGACCTTCGGCCGTTCGATCTCCAGCCCGTCGGCGCCGCGGCGGAACACCTCGCGCACCAGGTATTGCGGCTTGCGGTTGACCGCCAGGAACATGCGGCCGACGTACTCGCCGATCAGGCCGACCACCACCAGCTGCACGCCGGCCAGCACCAGCACCGCGACCATCAGCGACGCCCAGCCCTGCGGCGGCTTGTCGGAGATCACCGCCTCGACCACGACGATGAAGGCGGCCAGCGCGCCCAGCGCGCCGAAGCCCAGCCCCAGCAGCGTCGCCAGCCGCAGCGGCATGACGGAGAAGTTGAGGAACATCGACAGCCACAGCCGGATCAGCCGGCGCAGCGTGTAGTTGGAGCGGCCCTCGGCGCGCGGCAGGTGCTCGACCTGCAGGCGGCCGACGTTCTGCGTCACCTGGAAGACGAGGCCGTCGACGTAGGGATACGGGCCCTCGTAGTTGCCGACGATGCGCTCGCGCACGAAGGCCGACAGGCAGCGGAAGCTCGACAGGTAGAGCCCCGGCGGCTTGTCGATCAGGTGGTCGGCGCACCAGTTGGTGAAGCGGCTGCCGAGGTTGCGCCACGCGGCGTGCTGCTTCTCGGCGTAGTAGGTGTAGACGGCGTCGTAGTTGCCGTCGCGGGCATGCTCGAACAGCCGCTTCACCTCGCCCGGCGGGTTCTGCAGGTCGTCGTCCATGGTGATCGCGTAGTCGCCGCGCGCCCGCGCCAGGCCGGCCATCACCGCGTTGTGCTCGCCGAAATTGCGGCTGAGGCTCAGCACCGTGACCGGGGCGCCCGGCTCGGCCGCCAGCCGCTTGCACACCGCGAGGCTGTCGTCGGGGCTGCAGTCGACGACCAGCACGATCTCGAGGCCGCCCTCGATGTCGAGGCCGCGCAGCGCCTCGACCAGGCCGCCGACCGTGCCGGCGCCGTTGTAGACCGGCACGACGATCGACAGCGCGGGGGCCGGGGACCGGGTCACGTGCGCACCGCCACGACGATCAGCGAGCCGCCGAACGGCAGGGCAAGGCCGGCGCGGATCGCGGCCCGCTCGATCGCCAGGGCGGCCGAGAACAGCGCGTCGAGCCAGGCGGGATAATCGTGCACGTCGCTCTCCGCGTCGTCGCGCCCGAACAGGCGGTGCAGCAGCATCAGGGGAAACAACAGGGTGTTCCAGTAACTCGAGCGCAGGACGCGGAAGCCGTGTCCCGCCAGCAGGGCGCCGGCCTGGCGGCGGGTGAAGCGGCGCACATTGTGCACGCGGCGATCGTGGGCAGACAACAGCCACTCATAGGCCGGCAGATTGAACACGGCGATCGCGCCGGCATTCAAGCAGCGATGCGCCTCTTTCAGGGCAAGCGCCGGCTCGACACCGCCATGGCACAGCACGTCGAGCGACAGGTAGCCGGCCAGCGCGCCGTCGCCGAACGGCAGCTGGTTGACCGAGCCGCCGACCACCGGCCGCGCCGCCTTTCCGGCGGCGAAGGACGCCGCGACGCCGTCGTACTCCAGCCCGAGCGTCGGCCGGCCGGCCACCGCCGGGCCGAGGCGGCGCAGCATGCCGCCGGTGCCGCAGCCGGCATCGAGCACCGCGCCGCGCGCGCCGGACGCCGACAGGGCCCGGGACAGCAGGCCGGCGGCGAGCGTCCGCAACCCGCGGTACCACCACATGCGGTCCTCCACGGCGTGCATCCGCTCGTATTCGTCCCGTTCCACCGACGCCCTTCCCGACTTGTCGCTCCGCCGTCCGCTTATGATATCTTGCACCCGCCTTGCCAACCGCCACGACCAAGCCTCCCTCAGTTCCGGCGCGCGTCGAACGCCTGCTGCTGCTGCCCCTGTTCGTCCTGCCCGTGCTGTGGCTGGCGGGCTATTTCTTTCCGCCGATCAACCACGACGTGGCGGCGATCCTCGACGTCTCGGCCCGCTGGGTGCATGGCGAGCGGCTGTACGTCGAGATCATCGACGAGAACCTGCCGCTCACCTTCGTCGTCCACGCCCTGCCGATCCTGACCGCGCGCGTCCTGCCGGGCGGGCCGACCTTCTGGTTCACCGCCTGGGTGGTCGCCGGCATCTTCGCCTCGTTCTGGGCCTGCCGCCGGCTGATCAAGCTGGTGCCCTCGGCCGACCACGCGCTGACCGAGGCGTTGCTGCCGCCGGTCCTGCTGTTCCTTTTCACGGTGCTGCCCAACGAGCATTTCGGCCAGCGCGAGCACATCCTGTTCATCGCCTCGGCGCCCTACCTGTTCGCCTCGATGGCGCGGGCCGAGGGCGTGGCGCCGGCCCGCGGCGCGGCGATCGCGATCGGCCTGGTGGCCGGCCTGGCGATGGCGATGAAGCCGCACTACCTCGCCATCCCGGCGGCGGTCGAACTCTACCTGCTGGTGCGGCGCGGCTGGCGGGCCACGCTGGCCGACCCGATCCCGTGGGCGATCGGGCTGGTGGCGCTGGCCCATCTCGTGTCGATGTACACGGTGTTCCGCGAGTACGGCACCTTCGTCATGCCGCTCGCCGTCGAGGCCTACGCGCCGATCGGCGATTCGGGCTGGCGCGAGGTGCTGGGCAGCAACGTGCTGGGGCCGACGCTGGTCGCGCTGGCGATCTTCGGCCTGATCGCCATCGTCTTCACCAAGGCGCTGGCGGCGCGCGTGCTGCTGGTGTTCGGCATCGGCGCGGCCTGCTCGGCGATCGCCCAGGCCAAGGGCTGGCCCTACCACGTGCTGCCGGCGCTCTCGGCCGCCATCCTGCTGGCCGCGCTGACCGTGTCGCAGACCGTCGACCGCTACCTGCCGATCAGCCGCAGCCTGCACCGCCTGCCGGTGGCGGTGATCTCGGCGACGCTGATGGTGCTGCTGTACTTCCAGGCCGCGCTCTACACGCCGCCGTTCTACAAGCAGCGCCAGTTCGAGGATTCGATCGGCGGCCGCCTGCAGCACATCATCGAGCAGAACGCGCCCAACCGCACGGTGCTGGCGCTGTCGCCCGGCATCTACCCGCTATGGCCGCTGATCAACTACATCGGCGGCCGCATGACCATGCGGTTCCTGACCATGTGGGTGCTGCAGGGCGTCTACGCGACCTGCGACGACTTCCCGGCGCTCTACAACCCGCCCGACACGATGAGCGACACCGAGAAGATGGTGTTCGACATGGTGAGCGAGGACTTCGCACGCGAGCAGCCCGACCTGCTGATCGTCGACCGCATCGCCGGCATCCCGCGCTGCCAGGGCAAGGAGTTCGACTACCTCGAGTACTTCCTGCAGAACCGGGTGTTCGCCGACGCCTTCGAGAACTACGAACACCTGATGGACTTCGACCGCTACCGCATCTACCGGCGGAAGAAGAAGGCGTGAGCCGGGAAAGGTCCCTCGCTGCGCTCGGGATGACAAGGAAGGCGGCCCATCGCTCGCCCTGTCATCCCGAGCGCAGCGAGGGACCCTTCGGGATCAGCCCAGCTTCCTGAGTGCGTGTTCGCGGCGGTCGGCGGGGATCTTGTCGAGGTCGGGGACCTTGAAGACGCCGGAGGCGACCAGCACGATCTCGCCACCGCACACCAGGTCGCAGCTGCAGAAGCAGAAGTTCACGGTGCGCCGGGCGATCCGGGCGGTGCCTTCCAGCCACTGGCCGAGCCGCGCGCCGCGCACGAACTCGGTGCTGAGCGACACCGTGGGATGCGGCCAGCGGATGCCGGTCGCGTGGCCGGAGCCGACGCCCATCACCATGTCGGCCACCGTGACCAGCAGGCCGCCATGCGCCCAGCCCATCGGGTTGCCGTGGCGCGGCTCGAGCGGCAGGCCGATGCGCAGGCGCTCGCCCTCCGCCTTGTACCAGAGCGGCCCGATCAGCCCGACGAAGTCGTCGGTGACGTCGAGCCGGGCGAAGCCCTCGGGAACCAGCGAGGCGGTCATGCGATCATTCCATCCGGAGAGGCGGCGAAGCGTTCGAGCACGTCGCGGACGGCGGGCTCGAACGGCGTGCTGCGGTGGGTCTGCTCGTCCAGCGACACCATGATGACGCGCTGCGTCGCGGTGCAGTTGCCCTCGCCGTCGAACAGCGCCTGGCCGATCACGCACTTGCGCTCGTGCACCTCGAGCAGGCGGGCACAGGCGGTGGCGCGGCCGGGATAGAACATCTGGCGGCGAAAGTCGGTCTCGATGCGGCCGATGACCATGCGGAAGCGCGGCAGGCCGGAGCGCACGAAGCCGCGCAGGTAGGAGACGCGGGCGTTCTCCATCAGCTGCAGGAAGGCGCCGTTGTTGACGTGGCCGTTGACGTCCTGGTCGGCGAATCGCAGGTGTTCCTCGGTGGCGAACCCGTAGATCCGCCGGTCCTTGAGGTCGAAGGTCACGCCTCAGATCTCCCTGAACTCGATGGTGAGGTCGGCGGCTTCCGAGGGCGGGACCAGCAGGCGGCCCGAATCGGGCCGCGTCACCGCGACGCCGTTCTTGCGCAGGAGCTGCTCGCAGCCGGCCAGGCTCTCGACCCGGATGGCGAGCAGCGCCGGGTGGTCGCCGGCGCGCACCGGCACGATGCCGGGATAGCGGCGGAGGTAGTCCTCGCGGGCCATGTAGTGCACCGGCTGGGTGCCGGTATCGACCACGATGCCATCGGCCTCGCCGCGCACCGCGTCGGGGCCGAAGTACTTGCGCAGTTCGTCCGCCCACTTCGCCGGCTCGTCGGCGATCACCGTGACGCCCAGGATGCCGCGCGCGCCGTTGGGGTGGCGCGCCCACTCGGGCCGGTACACGAACTGCGGCGTCAGGTGCTCGCAGACGAAGAAGCCGACCACCGGCATGTGGGTCTTGGGCACCCGCACGGTGCGGAACTCGGCCCTCTCGATCTTGCCGGCGATCTCGACCGCGCGGTCGAAGAACAGCGGCTCGTCGGGCTGCAGGCCGGCATCGCGGAACGCCTCGAAGGCGAGGTCGGCGCCGTCGGTCGCCAGCGCGACGTTGGCCAGCCCGCCGCCCTGCTTCAGCCAGGCGCGGCGGTCGGCGTTGAACTCGGTGTCCTCGACGATGCCCAGGATCTCGAAGTAGTCCTTGTCGAAGATCATCAGGTGGTTGGCGGTGCCGAGCTTCTCGTGAAAGCCGCGCGGCTGGACCTGGAAGCCGAGCCGGCGATAGGCGGCCTCGGCGGCGTCGATGCCGTCGACCATGACCACGACGTGATCCAGTCCGCGCACCGCCTGCTTCTTCATGCCGGCCTCCGGCGCACCATGTTGATCCCCTTCGCGGTCATCACCAGCTCGCCCTTCTGGTTGGTGGCGCGCCAGTGCTCGTGCACCACGCCCATCTGCGGCCGGCTCTTCGACGGCACCTTGTCGGCGCACTCGACCCAGGCGGTCAGGGTGTCGCCGGGCCGCACCGGCTTCAGCCAGCGCAGCTCGTCCAGCCCGGGCGACCCCAGCGCGGTGCGATGGTCGATGTAGTTGTCGACGAACAGCCGCATCAGCTTCGACGCGACGTGCCAGCCGGACGCCACCAGGTCGCCGAACAACGACTTCTTCGCGGCCTCGGCATCGACGTGGAAGCTCTGCGGATCGAACTGGCGGGCGAAGTCGACGATCTCGTCGGCCGTGAAGCTGGTCGACCCGATGTCGAACCGCTGGCCGACCTCGTAGTCTTCCCAGTAGCGGGGCGGTGGAGAGGTCATGGCCCCCGGTCTTCGCAGAGCATGCCCGCCGAGGCAAGACCTCCGCGCCGCCATGCCGGCTTGGCCACGGCCGGGCCGGTCGGCTAGCTTGGGGCCATGAGTGAACCCGACCTCGTCCGTCGCCTGACGACCATCATGGACATCGACGTGGTCGGCTTCAGCACGATGTCGTCCCGCAACGAGGAACATGCGCTGTCGCTGCTGGCGGCGCGCATGGCGACGGCCCAGGCGCTGATCCGCCAGCATCGCGGCCGCGTCTTCAAGCTGACCGGCGACGGGCTGCTGGCAGAGTTCGCGAGCCCGGTCGAGGCGGTGCGCGCCGGCCTCGACATCCAGGAGGCGATGCGCGCCGCCAACGACCCGGCGGCGCCGGACGACCGGATGGTGCTGCGCATCGGCGTCAACCTCGGCGACGTGGTCGAGAGCGGCGACGACCTGATGGGCGATGCCGTCAACGTCGCCGCGCGGCTGGAATCGATCGCCTCGCCCGGCGGCATCTGCGTGTCGGCCGCGGTCTACGAGCAGATCCAGGGCAAGCTGATGCTGGGCGCCGAGGACATGGGCGAGCAGCACGTGAAGAACATCCCGCGCGCCATCCATGCCTACCGGCTGTCGATCGACGGCGCGCCGCCGACGCCGGCCCCCATGCCGAACCCGACGCCGGCCCCTTCGCAGGCGGCCGCGCCGCGCCCGGCCGGTCGGCTGGCCGTGATCCTCGGCGGCGCGGTCGTGGTCGCCGGCCTCGCGCTGGGCGGCGCGTGGTGGCTGCACCAGGCGGCCCCGCCGCCCACCCCGACCCGCCAGGCCAGCGCGCCTGCCGCGGCAACGGCCCCCGTGACGGCTCCCGCTGCGGCACCGGCTCCGGCTCCCGCTGCAGCACCGGCTCCTGCGCCGGCCGCGCCCTCGTCCCTCGCGGTGACCACGCCGCCCCCCGCTGCCGCCGCGGGGATGCCGCTCGACCAGCCCGCCGCGGCCGAACTGGCGACGCCGGCGCCGCCGCCCGAGCCGCCGCGGCGACGACGCTTCGTCGTCGAGGACGTGCCCTTCGTCAGCGAGTTCCACTGGCCGCGGCTGCACGAGTACCGCGACGCCCCCGGCGCCAAGGCGCTGGCGATCAGCGTGCGCGGCTGGATGGGCATGGCGTTCGGCCGCTTCGATCCCGAACTCGCCCGCCGCGCCGCGCTGGAGGAATGCAACGCCACCGTCGAGCGCGAGGTCCGCGTGCGACGCCCGTATGACCGCTGCACGGTCTACGCCGAGGGCGACGAGGTGGTGTGGCCGTTCCACCCGCCGCCGATGCCGCCCCTGCCGCACGTGCCACCGACCCTGCCGTCGCCGCCGATCCTGTTCGACGCGGCGGCGGTGCCGCTGGTGACCGAGCCGGCCCGCCGCAACCTCGCGGAGCACTACGCCGTGTCGCCGCGCCACCGCGCCCTCGTGCTCGGTCCCAGCCGCATCGACTGGTGGACGCCGAGCGTCACCGTCGTCGACGCGGTGCGGCGCACGCTGCAGATCTGCGGCCACCTCGCCGGCCGCCCCTGCACGGTCTACGCGGTCGACGACAAGGTCCTGGTCCGGGTGCCGCAGGCCCATCGCGTCACCGACATCTTCACCCCGCAGGAGGTCCTGGGCCTCGCCGGCGGCGACCGCGGCGCGGTCGAGCGCTACCTGATCTCCGACGACTGGCGGGCGATCGCGATGGGCACCGGCGGCCGCCTCGGCATCGTGTCCGGCCGGGCCAGCGAGGAGCAGGCGGTGAGCGAGGCGCTGGCCGCCTGCCGCGCGGCCGGCGGCGAGAACTGCCGGCTGCTGGCGATCGGCCCGTTCGTCGTCGACCCCGGCTGAGCCCCTCCGCCCGCTTGACGGGGCGCCCCGGCCGCCCTACCTCTGATACTGCGAGTAAGTCGCAACTGCAGGGATCGGCCCGGTATGTACATCTGCATCTGTCAGGCCATTCGCGATCGTGAGGTCGACGCCGCGGCACGCGCCGGCGCGCGGCGGCCGGCCGACGTGTTCAGGGCCTGCGGAAAGGCCCCCCAGTGCGGCGGCTGCGCCGCCGACATGCGCCGTCGCATCGAGGCCACGACGGCGGCGGAACGGGCGCTCGACCCGTCGGCGGCCCTGCAGGCGGCCGACTAGGGCTCAGGACTCCTTGCCCGCCCCGATCTGGGTCTGCAGGTAGTTCTGCTCGCCGACCTTGGCGGCCAGCGACAGCTCGGTCTCGAGAAAATCGACGTGTTCCTCGGCGTCCTCGAGGATGGCGACGACGATCTCGCGGCTGACGTAATCCTTGGCCTTCTCGCAGACCTCGACCGCCGCGGCGATCGCGTCGCGCGCCGCGCTCTCGAGGCGGAGGTCGGCCTGCAGGCATTCCAGGACGGTCTCGCCGATCGACAGCCGGCCGAGGTCCTGCAGGTTCGGCAGCCCGTCGAGCATCAGGATGCGCTGGGTCAGCTTGTCGGCGTGCTTCATCTCGCCGATCGATTCCTCGTAGACGCGGTGCGCGAGGCGCTCGAAGCCCCAGTGCTTCAGCGTCCGGGCGTGGAGGAAGTACTGGTTGATGGCGGTCAGCTCGTTCTTCAGGAGCTTGTTGAGCTCGGCGATCACCGTCGGCTGACCCTGCATCGTACTCTCCTTGCGAAACGCGGATCGGTAACACATAGCGCCCGTCGGACCGCCGGGAAACGCCGATCGACGTGGCTATTCCCTACGAAACGCAGGGTAGTTGGGCAGCGGAGGTCCCTTTTCGCGGCCGTTCTCGCCTGCCATATCTAGGATGTCCGAGGCGCGTCGCAACGTCGGCGCGGACCGGACGTTCATTCCACCACAGCCCGCCCGGCCCCGGCCGGGTCAGCCGGAGTAAAGTTATGCCGTTGGACCAAGGCAAGGCCCCGTTCGCCCTCCCGAAGCTGCCCTACGCGGATGACGCGTTGGCGCCGGTCGTGTCGGCCCACACCATCTCGTTCCACCACGCCAAGCACCACAAGGCGTACATCGACAACCTGAACAACCTGATCACCGGCACGCCGTACGCGGACCTGACGCTGGGCGAGATCATCAAGAAGTCGGCCAAGGACGAGAAGGCCAAGGGCATCTTCAACAATGCCGCGCAGTCCTGGAACCACGACTTCTACTGGCACAGCATGTCGCCGAAGGGCGGCACGCCGACCGGCAAGATCAAGTCGATGGTCGACGACAGCTTCGGCAGCCTCGCCGACTTCCAGAAGGCCTTCAAGGCGGCGGCCGTCGGCCAGTTCGGCAGCGGCTGGGCGTGGCTGGTCGAGAAGAACGGCAAGCTGGCGATCGAGACGACCTCGAACGCCGACACCCCGCTGGCGCACGGCGGCAAGCCGCTGCTGGTCGCCGACGTGTGGGAGCACGCCTACTACCTCGACTTCCAGAACCGCCGCCCGGACCACATCCAGGCGTGGCTCGAGAAGCTCTGCAACTGGTCGTTCGCCGAGGAGAACCTCGGCTAACAAGAAGGCGCCCCACGGGGCACCTTCCTGCCGCCGACGGGACGCCCGTAGCGTCCCGTCGGCAGCCCTTTCCCAAGACCTGGACGCGACGTTGGGCGAGCCGAACGGCGTCGAACGGTTTCTGCCCGGCCGATTGGTCAGCGCGCATTGGCGTCGGCGCCGGGATGCCAGAGCCGCGTCCGCCACGTCCACGCGATGGCGGCGGTGAAGACCAGGCCGGTGACGCTGAGCAGGCTGGCCACCACGGCGAAGCCCAGCCGCTCGATCAGCGGCCCGGCCAGCAACAGGCCCAGCGGCAGGCCGTAGACCGCCAGCATGCGCACGCCCATCACGCGGCCGCGGAACGCCGGCTCGGTGCCCCGCAGCAGCAGCACCGCCATCGGGATCTGGCAGAAGCTCTGGACGAAGCCGGCGCAGAACAGCGCGAAGGCGCCCCAGCCGGGCGACTGGATCCACGAGAAGACGAGGTTTATCGCGAACCAGCCCAGCGCGCAGGTGAGCATGGTGCGGGCCGGCCGGATGCCGGCGCCGTGCGTCGACACCGCTATCGACCCGGCCAGCGCGCCGCCGGAGAAACTGGCGAGCAGCCAGCCCAGACCGGTCTGGTCGAGCCCGTAGACGTTGCGCGCGACGTAGGCGAGCAGCGAGCCGACCAGCGGGTAGGCCGCGAGGTTGACGAGGAAGGCCAGCAGCATCAGCGCCCGCGTCTCGGGGATCGACCAGACGTAGGCGAAGCCCTCGCGCAGGGCGCGCAACGGCGAGGCCGGGGCGTCGGCCACGACGCGCACGCGCTGCAGGCCGACCCGGAAGGTGAGCGCGAGGCTGGCGGCGTAGAAGGCGCAGACCGCGACGTAGGCCGGGCCGGAGCCCAGCGCGGCGACCAGCCCGGCACCGGTCAGCGCACCCACCACGCGCGCCGAGTCGGCGGTGGTGCGCGACACGCCCATGGCCCGCATCAGGTAGTCGGCCGGCATGGTCTCGCCGATCAGCAGGTTGCGCATCGTGATGTCGGACGGCCGCACCAGGCCCATCACGGTGGCCAGCCCGAACACCGCGGCCGGCGTCGCGAGCCCGGCCAGGAACAGCGCCGCGAGGCAGGCGGCGATCACGAGGTAGGTGCCGCGCATCAGGCACAGCAGGCGGCGGTTGCCCAGGCGGTCGCCGGCCATGCCGAACAGCGGCGACACCAGGGTGCCGAGAAATTGCAGCGAGCCGAACAGGGCGAGCGCCAGGACCGAGCCGGTCGAGACCAGCACGAACCAGCCGAGGATCACGCCTTCCATCTCGAACGCCCACGACGCCAGCAGGTCGGAGGGCCACTGGAAGCGGAAGCTGCGGATATTGAAGGGCGCCAGTGCCGGCACCCGGTCGAGGAGGCTCACGTCCCGGCCCGTTTCCCAGTGATCCGGGCTTCTGGGCGGCCCGGGGGGCGGCACCTTGCGCCCGGGAGCGGCCTGCGGCAATGCGTGCAACCTTCCGGCCCCTATCTGCATGTGGCGGGAAAGCGGCCCCAAAAGCCCTATGGCTAGTGCCTTTATTGTCGATTTTGACGCATTTCGGACGTTCTGTCCGGTTGCGTCTTGGGCCCGGAACAAGCATTGTGATGCGGGGATGCCGTCAAGCGGTGCAATCGCTCTCTCGAGCCGCACGCGGATGCCTTTACAACCCACTCCGCATGGGCGGTGACGTGAAGCGTACGAAATTTCATCTCGTTCTGATCAAGCCGACTCACTACGACGACGACGGCTACCCGATCACCTGGCTGCGGTCGCACATCCCGTCAAACACCTTGGCGGCGCTGTACGGTCTTGGCGAGGATTGCAGGCAACGTGAGATCTTCGGCCCAGAGGTCGAGATCGTCATCAAGCCGTTCGACGAGACCAACACCCGTGTCCGCCCCGAGCGGATCGCCGCGCAGGTCCGCCGCGAGGGCGGCAAGGCGCTGATCTGCCTGGTCGGCGTCCAGTCGAACCAGTTCCCGCGCGCCGTCGATCTCGGCCGCCAGTTCCTCAAGCTCGGCCTGCCCGTGGCGCTGGGCGGCTTCCATGCCGCCGGCTGCCTGTCGATGCTGCCGGTCGTGCCGCCGGAGATCCAGGCGGCGATGGACATGGGCATCTCGATCTTCGCCGGCGAGGCCGAGGAAGGTCGCCTCGACATCGTGCTGAAGGACGCCTGGAACGGCACGCTGAAGCCGCTCTACAACTACATGGACGACCTGCCGGGCATCGGCGGGGCGCCGGTGCCGCGCCTGCCGCCGGGCGCGCTGGAGCGCAACGAGGGCATGCGGTCGAGCTTCGACCTCGGCCGCGGCTGCCCCTTCCAGTGCTCGTTCTGCACCATCATCAACGTCCAGGGTCGCAAGAGCCGCTTCCGCACGCCGGAGGACCTCGAGGCGATCGTGCGCGAGAACTACAAGCAGGGTGTGACGTCGTTCTTCATCACGGACGACAACATGGCCCGCAACAAGCACTGGGAAGACTTCTTCGACAAGCTGATCGAGCTGAAGGAGAACGAGGGCATCGAGGTGTCCCTGATCATCCAGGTCGACACCCAGTGCCATCGCATCCCGAACTTCATCCACAAGGCGCGCTGGGCCGGTGTCTACCGCGTCTTCATCGGGCTCGAGAACGTCAACCCGGACAACCTGCTGGCCGCCAAGAAGCGCCAGAACAAGATCACCGAGTACCGCAAGATGCTGCAGGCGTGGCACGCCAGCGGCGCTTCGACCTGGGCCGGCTACATCCTCGGCTTCCCGGGCGACACGCGCGAGTCGATCCTGCGCGACCTCGAGATCATCAAGAAGGAACTGCCGCTCGACATCCTCGAGTTCTTCATGCTGACGCCGTTGCCGGGCTCGGAGGACCACCAGAAGCTCTGGAAGCAGGGCGTGTGGATGGACCCGGACCTCAACAAGTACGACCTCAACCACCGCGTCGTGCACCACCCGAAGATGAGCGACGCGGAGTACGAGCAGACCTACCGCGATGCCTGGCGGATCTACTACACGCCGGAGCACATCGAGACGGTGGCCCGTCGCCACGGCGCGATCCCCGGCCGCAACCCGGCCGAGCCGGCCCAGTTCATGACCATGTTCAAGATCATGTTCGAGGCCGAGAACATCCACCCGCTGGAAGGCGGCGTGGTGCGCATGAAGTACCGCCGTGACCGCCGCTTCGGCATGCCGATCGAGCCGGTCGGCCTGTTCCACTGGAAGCTGGCGGTCGAGACCGTGCGCAAGCTGCGCATCTACGGCCGGCTGGCCTGGCAGGGCTGGCGGATCGGCCAGAAGGTGCTGCACGATCCCAAGCGCCACGAGTACATGGACCTCGCGCTCACCCCGGTGGACGACGACGACATGGACAAGCTGGCGCTGTTCGCCGAGACGGCGGGCGGCAACGCCGCCGTCGACAAGAAGCGCGGCGAGGATCTCGCCCGCGCCAAGGTCGCGGCGCGCCAGAACCAGCAGCGGCTCGAAGCGGCCGAGTAGGCACGCGACGAAGCGCGCCCGTCGCGACGCGCTTCCCCTCTTCTTCCTAGAGAAGCCAGCCGACCTGGACGTGGAATTCCGACGGGGATTCCACGGCGGTCACGGCCGCGCCGATGGTCGCGTCGCCGTTGAGATCCTGGTGGAAGGTGGCCTCGAGCCCCTTCAGGTAGGAACTGTTCCCCGAAACGACGCCGCCGCCGGCGTTGCTCGTGTAGTTGCCGGCCGCGTCCAGGTTCCACACGCTGTACTGGTCGACGCCGGCGTTGCGCCACACCACCTGGAAGCCGCCGCCGACCGCCTCGGCCGCGATCGGCGACCACGTGCCGAACTGGCCGGCGGCGACGTCGGCGCCGCCGTAGCGCAGGTGCGGACCGTCGCTCGTCCCCGTCGGAGACATCACGTAGCTGCCGCCGACCTGCGCCAGGGTCGTCGCGCCGAACGCCTCGATCACCGTCGTCACCGGTCCGACCGACCCGTCGCCGTTGAGGTCCTGGTGGAACGACGACTCGAGGCCCTGCAGCACCGCGCTGCTGCCCGACACGACGCCACCGCTCGCGCTGCCCACGTAGTTGCCGGCCGCGTCGAGCGTCCACACGCTGTACTGGTCGGCACCCGCGTTCTTCCACGCAATGTCGTAACCGCCCCCCACCGCCTCCGCGCCGATCGCCTTCCACGGCGCGTACTGGCCGGCGACCACGTCGGCCCCGCCGTAGCGCAGGTGCGGGCCGGTGGTGGTGCCGCTGGCGTACAGCAGGTAGGTGCTGCCGGCTTGCACCAGCGTCGTCGCGCCCAGCGCCTCGATCGTCGTGGTCACCGGTCCCACCGTGCCGTCGCCGTTGAGGTCCTGGTGGAACGACGACTCGAGGCCCTGCAGCACCGCGCTGCTGCCCGACACGACGCCGCCGCTCGCGGAGCCCGTGTAGTTGCCGGCCGCGTCGAGCATCCAGACGCTGTACTGGTCGGCGCCGGCGTTCTTCCACGCCACCTCGTAACCGCCGCCCACCGCCTCCGCGCCGATCGCCGTCCACGGCGCATACTGGCCGGCGACCACGTCCGCCCCGCCGTAGCGCAGGTGCGGTCCGGTGGTGGTGCCGCTCGCGTACAGCAGGTAGGTGCTGCCGACCTGCACCAGCGTCGTCGCGCCCAGGGCCTCGATCGTCGTCGTCACCGGACCGACCGTGCCGTCGCCGTTGAGGTCCTGGTGGAACACCGATTCCAGGTCCTGCAGCGTCGCGCTACCACCCGACACGACGCCGCCGCTGGCGCTGCCCACGTAGTTGCCGGCCGCGTCGAGCGTCCACACGCTGTACTGGTCGGCGCCCGCGTTCTTCCACGCCACCTCGTAGCCGCCGCCTACCGCCTCCGCGCCGATCGCCGTCCACGGCGCGTACTGGCCGGCGACCACGTCAGCGCCGCCGTAGCGCAGGTGCGGGCCGGTGGTGGTGCCGCTCGCATACAGCAGGTAGGTGCTGCCGACCTGCACCAGCGTGGTCGCGCCCAGCGCCTCGATCGTCGTGGTCACCGGCCCGACCGTGCCGTCGCCGTTGAGATCCTGGTGGAACGTGCTTTCCAGCTCCTGCAGGAACGCGCTGCTGCCCGACACGACGCCACCGCCGGCATTGCTCGAGTAGTTGCCGGCCGCATCGAGAGTCCACACGCTGTACTGGTCTGCGGTGCCGTTGCGCCAGGCAACCTGGTAGCCCGCGCCGGTCGCTTCGGCGCCGATCGGGGTCCACGCCCCCAGTTGCCCGGCGGCCACGTCGGCTCCCGCGTAGCGGAGGTGTGGGCCGCTGCTGGTCCCGGTCGCGTAGAGCGCGTAGTTGCTTCCGACCTGCGCCAGGGTCGTCGCACCGAACGCCTCGACGACCGTTGTCACCGGGCCGACCGTGCCATCGCCGTTGAGGTCCTGCTGGAACACCGACTCGAGGTCCTGCAGCGCCGCGCTGCCCCCCGACAGGATGCCCCCGGCGAGGTTGCTGAGGTAGTTGCCGGCCGCGTCCAGGAGCCAGACGCTGTACTGGTCGGCGCCCGCGTTCTTCCAGGCCACGTCGTACCCGCCGGTGACGGCTTCCGCGCCGATCGCCGACCAGCTGCCCATCTGGCCGACCCAGACCTGCTGGCCGGCATACTTCAGGGCGACGGCGGAATTGCCCATGACCGCGATGTCGTACAGTTGGCCGGTCTGCGCCAGGCGCGTGCTCCCGAACGTCTCGACCAGGGACGCGAAGACGAAGTCGCCCGCCTGCAAGGTCGCCAGGCTCGTGTTGCTCAGGGTGAGCGACTCGCCGTGGCCCCACGAGAACAGCACGTCCGTGCCACTCTGGGTCCCCCGCGACAGCAATTCCGCGAAGCTGTTGGCGTTGGTGATCCCCGAAACATCGACGCGATCGCCGGCCGCGTGGGAAAAGTCGGCGATGCGATCGCTGCCGCCGCCGGTCGCGGCGAGGAACCGGTCCGCGCCGTTGCCGCCGGTCAGGACGTCATCCCCGGCGTCACCGGCAAGAACGTCGTCGCCATCGTTGCCATTCAGGCTGTCGTTGCCGGAGGCGCCGTGGATCGTATCGGCGGCCGCGGTCCCGCTCAGCGTGTCGGTACCTGCGGTCCCGGCGAACAGCTTGTTCAGGATCTGCACGCCCCAGCCGAGCGCATCGACGCGGGCATAGGCGGCGTTCGAGTTGACCACGTTGTCGGCGGCGGTCTGGCCGTCGTAGATCGTCACCGACCCGGCCAGCATCGTCTGCTTGAGATCGGCGAGCCCCAGGAAGTGGCCGCTGACCTGCCACGACAGTTGCTGCATGTCGGCGATCAGCCCGGCGATGTGGGGAGCCGCCTGGCTGGTGCCCGAGTAGGTCACCGTGCCGCCGTTCCAGTTGGCCCCCGTGATCTGCCCGCCGGGCGCCATCACCGTGGTCAGGCTGGCGCTGCGCTGCGAGAACGACGTGACCTGGTCGGGAGCCGTCGTGTAGTCGATCGCGCCGCTGGACCAGTAGTAGCCGCCCCCGGCGTTGCGGTCCCAGACCGCGCCGACCGACCAGGCATTGGGATCGGCGGACGGCGTGGCAACGCCCGGCGACTGGTAGGAGTAGTAGCTATTGCCCGAGGCCGCCACGACCGCCACCCCTGCCGCGGCGAGGCTGGCGAACTGGCTCGAGAACGGCGACGCCGTCGCCACCTTGGCGTTGTCGCCGTAGCCCAGCGACAGGTTCACCGCCACCACCTTGTAGGCGGTGCTGTTGGCGACCACCCAGTTCAACGCCTCGCCGATGTCGACCGTGCTGCCCGAGCCGCTGTCGGACAGCACCTTCAGGGCGATGATGTTCACGCCCGGCGCCATACCGGTGTAGGTGGCGTTCTGCGAGCCGATGATGCTGGCGACGTTCGAGCCGTGGCCGTTGAAGTCCTGCGCGGAGGAACTGTTGCTGCCGACAAAGCTGTAGGAATAGACGATGCGGTCGGCGATGCCGTTGGCGTTGGCGTCCGCACCGAAGTAGCTGTGGTCGAGGTCGATCCCGGTATCGAGCACGACCACCGAAACGCCACGGCCGTCGATGCCGGCGAAGCGCAGGTCGGCCCGGAACTGGTCGAGGCGGATCAGGGAGGTATCGGCCTGCGCCTCGATGCCGGGATCGGCCAGGGCGGCCACCGGGACGTCGTCGCCCTTGAGCGCCCCGCCCGCCATCGGCGCCGCACCCGCCGCGACCGCCTCCCGCTCGTCACTGCCCGTCCAGGTAAAGGCCGACGCGCCGAGGGTCGACGCCGCGTCGACATCGTCGCTCGTCGTCAGGGACTGCTTGGTGGACTTCATCGCTGCACTATCGCCTCAATGTACCCGTCCCGACCGCGGGTCGGAACTCCAGTCCCCAAGCACCACCGGTTGAGTACCGGCGTCGCTCTTGCCACCGGGGGAAGGTACCGAAGCGGTCTGCGAGAGACCAGAAGAGACGTCTGCGCGATCGGTGCGTTTAGGGGCCGTCAGTGCACGACGGGCGGCTTCACCTCGGACAGTCCATCGGCGTCGGTCGCCGAGATGGTGGTGCGGATCATCGAGCGTTCGCGGCTGTAGTCCCACGGCCGGCCGCGGTGGAGCATCGCCCGGTTGTCCCACATCAGCACGTCGCCCTGCCGCCACTTGTGGACGTAGACGAATTCCGGCCGCGTCGCGTCGTCGAGCAGCTGGGCCAGCAACTGGCGGGCATCGCGATCGTCCATGCCGTCGATCGCGTAGGCGTGGCTGGCGACGTACAGGGCGCGGCGGCCGTTGACCGGGTTGCGCCAGTTGAGGCGCCAGCGCACCGGCGGCAGCGCCTTGCGCTCCTCGGCATTGGCGAGGTCGGGATGGATCTGGTCGCGGCTGTTGGCATACGAGTGCGTGGCCACCGCGTCCTTCAGCCGCGCCTGCAGGTCGGCCGGCAGGCGGTCCCAGGCCCGCCGCGTCGAGGTGAACTCGGTGTCGCCGCCGGCTCCCGGCAGCACCCGGGCGGTCAGCACCGAGGCCAGAGCCGGGGTCTGCTTGAACGACGAATCGGTGTGCCACAGGGCGTTGGCCTGGGCGATCAGCACCTGGCGGTGGTCGGGCGGCACGATCGCGCCGTTCGCGTCGAGGTTGGTGAGCCGGGAGTAGAAGCTGCCGGCGCCGACCGACGCGACCTTGGTCAGTTCGAGCGGTCCGAAGGCGCGGCTGTAGGCGACTTGCACATCGTCGGCAATCGGCTGGTCGCGGAACAGCAGCAGGGAATGTTCCTCGAAGGCGGCCCGCACCGCCTTGTAGGCATCGCCGTCGCTCGCGACGTCGAGCACGGACACGCCCCTCACCTCGACCCCGAAGCCGGGCCCCAGCGGCACCAGTTCCATCGCGTTCCTCCTGTGCGCTTTCCGCGCTTTTTCAGGGGTATTTTATCCCACCGGGGGCAGGCCGGGATATAGTACGAAACTTGCTTAGGCAGCCTTGCAGAAAGTCCCGATGGCCCCCCGCTCTTCCTCCCCGCTCCGCCTGTCGTTCGTGGCGGCGGCCACCCCGGCTGCCCGCGACGCGCGCAAGCGCCTGGAAAAGCGCTACGGCGCGGTAACGCCCGGCCAGGCCGACGTCATCGTGGCGCTGGGCGGCGACGGCCTGATGCTGCAGGTCCTGCACCGCTACCTGCGGCTGGGCACGCCTGTCTACGGCATGAACCTCGGCACCGTCGGCTTCCTGATGAACACCTTCCGCGCGCCCGGCCTGCTGCAGCGGGTCAAGCGTGCTCGCCAGGTCAGCCTGACGCCGCTGCGCATGAAGGCCGAGACGACGCGCGGCCAGGTCTCCGAGGTGATCGCCATCAACGAGGTCTCGCTGTTGCGCTCGAGCCGCCAGACCGCGCGCATCGCGGTCGCGGTCGACGGTCGCCCGCGCCTCTCGGACCTCTACTGCGACGGCGCGCTGGTCGCCACGCCGGCCGGCTCGACCGCCTACAACCTCTCGGCGCATGGCCCGATCCTGCCGCTGGGCGCCGGCCTGCTGGCGCTGACGCCGATCAATGCCTTCCGGCCGCGGCGCTGGCGCGGCGCCCTGCTGCCGCGCAGCGCGACGGTCGAGTTCACCATCCTCGACCCGCACAAGCGCCCGGTGGCGGCGGCCGCCGACTCGGTCGAGATCAGCCACGTCAGGCGCGTCACGGTCACCGAGGCGACCGACATCGGCATCACGCTGCTGTTCGATCCCGAGCACGATCTCGAGGAGCGCATCCTCAAGGAACAGTTCGATCCGTGAGCGACGGCGGCAAGGCTCCTCCCGGGACATCCCCGCGCAAGCCCAAGCGTAACAGGATCATCGGCCACCCCGGCTGGCAGCCGCTCGCGTTGGCGCTGGCGATCGGCACGGTCGGCGGCTTCGTGTTCGACTGGCTGCGCATGCCGCTGGCCTGGATGCTGGGCGCCTGCGTGTTCTCGACGCTCGCCGCCTTCGCCGGCCTGCGCATCGGCATGCGGGTCCAGCTGCGCCAGGGCATGGTGATCGTGCTGGGCGTCCTGCTCGGCGCGAGCTTCACGCCCGACCTCGTGAACCAGCTCGGCAAGTGGGCGGTCAGCCTGGTCGTGCTGACCGGCATGACGGTGACCGGCGCGACGCTCAGCTACTTCTGGCTGCGCCGCTTCACGATGTGGGACAAGGTCACCTGCTACTTCGCCGCCATGCCGGGCGGCCTCAACGACATGACCATGCTGGGCGGCGCGATGGGCGGCCAGGAGCGCTCGATCGCGCTGGCGCACGCGCTGCGCATCCTGACCGTCGTGCTGACCATCCCGGTCTGGTACCGGCTGGTCAACGGGGCGCAGACCAGCGTGCTCGCGATGGCCAAGGACGCGCCCACCGCCGAGTGGCGCGACTGGGCCGTGCTGATCGCCTGCGGCCTGGTCGGCGCCGCCGTCGGCCGGCTGCTGCGCCTGCCAGCCGCCTTCATGATGGGCCCGCTGATCGCCAGCGCGATCGTCCACCTCGCCGGCCTGACCGGTTCGAAGCCGCCGGGACAGCTGGTGGCGGCGGCGCAGGTCGTGGTCGGCTGCGGCATCGGCTGCCGCTTCGTCGGCGCCGCGCTCGACCAGCTGCACCGCGAGGTCGGCGCCTCGATCGGCGCGGCGGCCATCCTGATCGCCTGCGCGATCGGCTTCGCCGAACTGACCTACGCGCTGACCGGTCTCGACATCGACGCCACGGTGCTGAGCTACGCGCCCGGCGGCTTCGCCGAGATGAGCCTGATCGGCCTCGCGCTGGGCGTCGAGGTGGCGATGGTGGCGTGCCACCACCTGTTCCGGCTGGTGCTGGTGATCCTGACCGGCCCGTTCGTCTCGCGCTTCGTGCTCACGCGCGGACGCTGAAAGGTCCCTCGCTGCGGCTCAGTGCAAGGCTTCCGGCCGGATGCCCATCAGTTCCTGGGCCTCGCGCCACAGGGCGGGCATGCCACGCGCCACGGCCTCGTCGAGCGGGCCGTAGCCGCCGAGCGGACGGGGATCGCTGTCGACGAACGGTTGGCCGGCCTCGTAGGTCGCGAGCTTCTGCTCCGAGTAGGCGCGCTCGGACACCGGGGTGAGCGTCCGGGCGATGCGCTGCCACGCCACCGCGCGCCCGAAGTCGCCGGCCCGCGCATGGGCGGCCGCCAGCGTGCCGAGGAACGCCCAGCAGCCGAAGCCGCTCGTCGCGCAGGTGTGCTCCGCGAGCGCCACCGCGAGGTCCCCGGCGTGCGCCCGCGGGTCGGTGAAGGTGGCGGCCATCCAGGCGAAGTTGTTGAGCGACCACGCGAACACCGGGTCGATCTCGTCGGCGGCGCGGTAGACCGTGGCGGCCTGCTTCCAGTGCCCCATGCGGCTGAACGTGACGCCGAGATTGTAGAGCAGGATGGCGCGCGCTGGCCGGTCCTCCCCCAGCGCGCTCCACGCCTCGACCCGTTGCACGACGTGTTCGGCATCCTCGAGCACCGCCGGCTGGTCGAGCCGGATCGCCTGGTCGAACAGCCGGATCGCCGCCCGGGGATCCTCGTTCGCGGCCAGCGCGTGGCGCGCCGCCAACCCGTACTGCCGGGCGAGTTCGGGATCGGCGAAGACGATCTCGCCGCCTGGGAACGGCAGCCGGCCGCGCCACCGCGCCGGCGGCAGCGACTGGAAGGCGGTCAGTGCGGCGTCGCACAGGCGGCGGTCGCGCGATGGTGCCGGGACCGGGTTGGCGTCGGGATCGCGGGTTTCGATGATGGACATGGGTTCTCTCCTTTCGCGGCTGGATCGGGCAAGGCGACAGCGTTTCCCGCGTCGGTTGCAATCGCGATGGAGCGAGCGCAACCGGTGCAGGACGAAGGACGCGACCGACAGCGCGCGCGAAGGCGCTGGCGGAAGACGGTCGAAAAGGAAGATCGAAAGTCGGCGGCCGATCTACGGATCGGCGGCCGGCCTCAAGCCGGCGACGCTATGCGGCCGGGCTCACCGGCCCGCGACAGCGGGCTCCTGCGAAGACGGCGTCGACGCGACAGGTGGTGAGGTTGTGGAGCATCTTTCTACCTTAAGAGAAAAAGCCACAATTGTCAAGCTTTTAAGCTTGTCACGCGCGCACCGTGATGCCGCCGTCGACCACCAGCAGGTGGCCGTTGACGTAGGCGGCCTCGTCGGAGGCGAGGAACAGCGCGGCATTCGCGGTGTCCCAGCCGGTGCCCATCTTGCCGGTCGGCGAGGCGCGGTTCCGGATCGC
>JAIUOX010000034.1 GCA_020160955.1 Pseudomonadota bacterium | reverse complement strand
GGCGCGCTGCGCATCGATCCCGCCGCGATCGCCCGCGCCGTGGCGTGGGAAGCGCCGGGCAGCGCGCCCGACGGCTGGACCCACGGCGTCGCGCTCTGCCTCGATCGCGCGGCCGCCCGGATGAACGGCCACGTCACCATCACCGAGCTCGGCCCCGACCGCGACGCCGTGCGCGCGCAGGATCGCGGCGCGGTGCTGTTCGACCTCGGGCTGGGCGGCGCGGCCTTCGAGATCTGCGTGCGCAGCGCCGAGCCCGAGACGGTGGCGGCGCTGCGCGCCGCCTGCGGCCGGGCCTTCCTGTCGCACGATCACGACCTGTTCCGGCTGATGCCGCGCCTCAACCCGCACCGCGTGTTCCGCAGCCGGCTCGGCCGCGTCGAGGTCTTCGGGCCGATCCCGCCGCCTGACGGCGTGTCGCCCGAGGGGCCGCACACCCACGTGCTGCCGAAGCTGCTGGTGCAGGACCGCGACCACGCCGCCACGGTGCCGGTGCCGGACGACCAGGTGGCCGGCCTGGCCCTGTTCCCCGCCCATCCGCTGGAACGGCCGGCCGGCCAGGCGGCGGTCTTCGACCCGGCGCGGCATGCCGCGTTCCAGGCGCTGATGGACCGCTACGGGCATCCCGGCCTGCTCGAGGGCAAGCGGCAGGCCCTGTCCGGCGGCGCGGAAAGCCGCGACCGCTGGGAGGCCCTCGGCCTGCGGGTCGGCCAGCGCCAGGCCCGCTGGGTCCCTGGAACTGCAACTGGTTCTTGACGCGCGGGACCGCGGCGCTAGGAATACGCCCATCGACGGTCCTCCTTAACCGGAGGTGAGAAAGGGAACGCCGTGCGCCCCGTCACAGGGGTCAATCGGCGGCTGTACCCGCAGCTGTAAGCGGTGAGCGACTGCCCGAGTAGAGCCACTGGATCCACCAGGATCCGGGAAGGTGGGCAGGAGCGGTGACCCGCGAGCCAGAAGACCTGCCGGCGATAGCGTCGCTCTTCCGATGGACGGGAAGTTCCAACGGGACGGTCAACCGAGCGGTGACGCGCCTTGTGCGTTGTTGCTTGGGAGATCGTCCGATGACGTCGATACGTCGAATCCTGTTGTCTTTTTCACTGCTGGCCGCCGCGCCCGCGCCGCTGCTGGCGCAGACCGAGCCCACCACCGGCATGATGCCGGACGTGGTCGTCACCGCCGACCGCTACCCGACCGACCCCTCGAAGGTCACGGGCAGCTACACCGTGGTCACCGGCGAGGACATGCAGCGGCGCCAGCTGCGCACCGTCGGCGACGTGCTGCGCTCGGTGCCCGGCGTGTCGGTGCAGCAGAACGGCGGTCCCGGCACTCTGACCTCGGTGTTCATCCGCGGTGCCAACTCGAACCACACGCTGGTGCTGATCGACGGCGTCAACGTCAGCAGCCCGTCGGCCGCCAGCGGCGCCGTCGACTTCGCCAACTATCTGACCGAGAACCTCGAGCGGATCGAGGTGGTGCGCGGCCCGATGAGCACCATGTACGGCAGCCAGGCGATGGGCGGCGTCATCAACATGGTGACCAAGGCCGGCAAGGGTCCGATGAGCGGCGCGGCCTTCGCCGAGCTCGGCACCCGCATGCAGACCAACGCCGGCGCCTACGTCCAGGGCAGCGAGGGTCGCTTCAACTACAACCTGACGCTCGCCGGCACATACTCGCCGAACGACACGCCGGTCCCGGCGCGCTTCTGGGCGCGCAACAATCCCTATGTCGACATCGATCCCTACCGCAACATCACGCTGGCGTCGCGGCTCGGCTACGAGGTGACCGACACCACCAGCGTGACGTGGTTCTCGCGCTTCATCGATGCGCGCGTGAACTACGACCAGGTCGGGCAGGAAGACCCCAACGCCACGACCTTCACGCAGCAGTTCATGAACCGCCTGCAACTGGACGGCAATTACCTCGACGGCCGCTGGAAGCCGGTGCTGGGCGTCGCCTACTACTCGAACTACCAGCACTCCCAGGACTTCCCGAGCGTCCAGGTCCCGGCCCCGTTCACCCGCGACTCCTACTTCAACGGCCGCCGCCTCACCGCCGACTGGCGCAACCTCTTCACGATCGCCGAGAACGCCGGTGCGCTCGACGAGCTGAGCTTCATCGGCGGCATCGATTTCGACCAGTCGTGGGCCTACAACAACGCCGACGGCGCGCAGGGCTGGGGCGCCATGGCGCAGACCGGCTTCTACGGCCAGATGCGCTCAACCCTGTTCACCAACTTCAACGTGAACATTGCCGGCCGCATCGACGTCAACAACACCTACGGCACCGTGCCGACATGGCGCGCCGGCGCCTCCTACCTGTGGGCGCCGACCGACACGCGGGTGAAGGCGTCGTACGGCACCGCCTTCAAGGCGCCGTCGCTGTTCGAACTGTATGGCACCGGCTTCTTCTGCGCCGGCAACAAGCAGCTCTCGCCGGAATACAGCCGTGGCTGGGAAGTCGGCGTCGAGCAGGGCATGTGGGACCGCAAGGTCACCGCCAGCGTCACCTACTTCTTCAACAGCTTCAACAACCTGATCCAGTGCCCGCCGCCGTTCACGTCGCTCGAGAACGTGGCGCAGGCCCAGACCGAGGGCATCGAGACCACCCTGCAGATCAAGCCCTACGACTGGATCGACTTCAATTTCGAGTACACGTTCCTGATCGCGCGCAACGTCACGGCCAACCAGCCGCTGGTGCGGCGCCCGCAGGACACGTTCAACATCCGCACCATGATCCGGCCGTTCGACGGCTGGCAGTTCGGCGCCGGGGTGACACAGGTCTCGAGCCGCTGGGACTTCAACGCGACGACCGGCGCGATCATGCAGCCCTCGGCCTATACCCTGCTGCGCATCACGGCGGCCTACGACGTCACGCCGAAGGTCCAGCTGTTCGCCCGCGCCGAGAACGTGCTGAACCAGGTGTACGAGGAGCCCGAGGGCTTCCAGGCGCCCTACTTCCAGGCGTTCTTCGGCGTGAAGGCGCGCTTTTGACGGCGGGCTGGGATAGTCTCGTTCGGTCATGATACCGACGTCGGGACATCCCGTAACCCTCGCCCTGCTGCACCTCGCGCCGCGTCCCGGCGATCTCGACGACAACCGGCGGCGGATCGACTCCGCCGCGCTGGCCGCCGCCGCGGCCGGCGCGCGGCTGGTCGTCACGCCGGAGCTGGCGCTGAGCGGCTACGGCTTCCGCGACCTGATCGGCACCGGCTGGATCGCCGCCGGGCAGACCGAGCGGCTCGCCTGGGCGGCCGGCCTGGCGCGCCGCTCGAAGGCCTTCCTGCTGCTCGGCACGCCTGAAGCGGCCGACGCCGCGCTGTTCAACAGCCTGCTGCTGTTCGCGCCGGACGGCACCCGGCTCGGCGGCCATCGCAAGGTCAACGCGCTGCGCGTCGGGTCCGAATCGTGGTCGACGCCGGGCGACCGCGCGACGGTGCTGGAAGCGCCCGGGATCGGTCGGCTGGGGCTGGCGATCTGCGCCGACCTCTACTCGCGCCGGCTGGTCGCCGAGACGGCGGCGCCGGGGATCGACCTGCTGGTCTCCGGGGCGGCATGGGCGCCGGGCCACCACGGCCCCGACGGCGAGTGGGAGCGCGCCTCGGCCGACACCGGCCGGCCTGTCGTGGTGTGCAACCGCACCGGGCCCGACTCGATGGACTTCACCGGCGCGCGTTCGGTGGTCGCGGCAGGCGGCGCCATCGCCTTCGAATACGCCGAGGCCGCCCCCGCGACCCTGCTGTTCGACTGGCAGGACGGCGCGATCGCCAACTGGCGGCACCTGTGACGCGAACGATGCGGCACCTGCTGCCGCTGCTCGCAGTCGTGCTCGCCGCCCTGCCGGCGCGCGCCGAGCCGCCGAAGCGCGTGGTCACCGTCAACCTCTGCCTCGACCAGCTCGCCCTGCGCCTCGCCGCGCCCGGCCAGCTGGTCGGCGTCAGCTACCTCGCCACCGACCCGCGGCTGTCGGTGATGGCCGAGCAGGCGCGACAGCTGCCGACCGTGCGCGCCTCGGCGGAATCGATCCTCGACCTGCGGCCCGACCTGGTGATCGTCGGGCGCGACCAGCTGGCCACGGTGAAACACCTGCTGCGCCGCGCCGGCGTTCCCCTGCTCGAACTGCCGTGGGCGTCGTCGCTGGCCGAGGCCGAGGGACTGATCCGCCAGATCGGCGCCGCGCTCGGCCGCGAGGACGCGGCCCGCGCCGTGATCGAGGACATGCAGGCGCGCCGCGCTGCCCTGCCGACGCCGGCACAGCCGGCCGGCACCGCCGCCGTGCTGGGCGCGCACAGCGCCACCGCCGGGCGCGGCAGCCTGATGGACGAGCTGCTGCGCCTCGCCGGCTGGCGCAACCTCGCCGCCGACCTCGGCATCGGCGCCTACGGCCGCCTGCGGCTGGAGGCGGTGCTGGCCGGACAGCCCGACCTCCTGGTGTTCGACGGCGCGGCCAACGACAATCCCTCGCGCGCCACCGAGTTCATCGATCACCACGCGCTCAGCGCGCTGGACGGCCACGCGCGCATCGTCTCGGTGCCGCTGCGCCACTCGATCTGCGCCGGTCCCGACAACCTCGAGGTGCTGCGCAAGCTGGCAGAAGCGCGGAACGAGGCGCGGCGATGACCCGGCGCCTCGTCCTGCTGGTCGCCGTGCTCTACGTCGTGTCGCTGGCGGTCGGCCCGTCGGTGTGGCCGTGGCGGCTGGGCAACGAGGTCGGCTGGGCGATCTTCTGGGAACTGCGCGTACCGCGCGCCACGCTCGGCCTGCTGGTCGGCGGCGCGCTGGGCCTGAGCGGCGCGGTGCTGCAGGCGTGGCTGCGCAACCCGCTGGCCGAGCCCGGCGTGATCGGCGTCTCGGCCTGCGCGAGCTTCGCCGCCGTCTGCGCCTTCTACAGCGGCCTCGCCGCCGCTTTCGCGCTGGCCCTGCCGCTGGCCGGCATCGCCGGCGCGGCGATCGCCGTCACCCTCCTGATGGCGGCGGTGCGCGCCGGCACCAGTGTCGTTTCGCTGCTGCTGGTCGGCGTGGCGATCAACGCGCTGGCCGGCGCGCTGATCGCCCTGGTGCTGGCGCTGTCGCCCAACCCGTTCGCCTACCAGGAGATCTCGCTGTGGCTGGCCGGCTCGATCGCCGACCGCGACTTGCGCTACCTCGGCCTCGCCGCGCCGTTCATCGTCGCCGGCGCGCTGGTCGTGCAGGGCGCGCGGCGCGGGCTCGACGCGCTGTCGCTGGGCGAGGACGCGGCGCGCAGTCTCGGCGTCGAGACCAACCGGCTGGGGCTGCGCCTCACCCTCGGCGTCGGCCTGATGGTCGGCGCGGCGACCTCGGTCGCCGGCGTCATCGGCTTCGTCGGCCTGATCGCGCCGCACCTCGTGCGCGGCCGCGTCGGCTTCCGGCCGGGCGCGACGCTGGTGCCGTCGATGCTGGTCGGCGCCGTGCTTGTGATGGGCGCCGACATCCTGATCCGCCTGCTGCCGACCTCGGTCGAGCTGCAGCTCGGCGTGCTGACGTCGCTGGTCGGCGCGCCGTTCCTCGTCTACGCGGTACGCCGCGCCCGCTCGGCGTGGCTGGCGACATGACCGGGCTCGTCACCGATCGGCTGGCCTGCCAGCGCGGCCCGCGCCGCGTGCTGGACGAGGTGAGCCTCGCCTTCGCCGCCGGCGCGGTCACCGCGATCGTCGGCCCGAACGGCTCGGGCAAGACGACGCTGCTGCGCCACCTCGCCGGGCTCGAGACGCCGGCGGCCGGCACGGTGACACTGGACGGCCAGCCGCTCGCCACGCTCGGCCCGGCGCAACGGGCACGCCGCATCGCCTTCCTGCCGCAGTCGGTGCAGGCCTACTGGCCGCTGCTCGGTCGCGACCTCGTGGCGCTCGGGCGCCTGCCGCATGGCGCCGACCTTGCGCGGCCGCTGTCGGCGACCGACGCCGCGGCGATCGCCCGCGCCCTCGACCGGGTCGACGGCCAGGCGCTGGCCGACCGGCCGATCGACGCGCTGTCCCAGGGCGAGCGCGCCCGCCTGATGCTGGCCCGCGCGCTCGCCACCGAGGCGGCGGTGCTGCTGGCCGACGAGCCGGTCGCCAGCCTCGACCCGGCCTACGCGCTCGACACCATGGCGGTGCTGCGCGCCGAGGCGGCACGCGGCGGATCGGTGGTGGTCAGCCTGCACGACCTCGGTCTCGCGGCGCGCTTCGCCGACCGGGTGGTGGTGCTGGCGGGCGGCCGGGTCGCCGCCGACGGCCCGCCCGGCACGGCGCTGCAGCCGGCGATCATCGAGGCCGCCTACGGTGTCGGCTTCCGCATGCTCGCCGTCGAGGGCCAGCCGGTGCCGGTGGCGTGGGCGCGCCGCACCTGATTTCGCCTGAGGCAAGCTGCCGCTTCCGCGCAGCCCCGAACCGTGGCTTACTGAGATTATGACTCGCAACCGCTCCGACCAGGGTTGGCGCGCGGCGGCCTTCGCCGCGGCGCTGTTTGCGATCACCCTCAACTTCCTGCAGCCGCTGGCCCACGCCGCGATGATGCGCGACGGCAGCCCGGCGACCTGGGCGGCCTTCTGCCTGCCCGCCGCGACGC
Source organism: Pseudomonadota bacterium (assembly GCA_020160955.1). Classification (GTDB taxonomy): domain Bacteria; phylum Pseudomonadota; class Alphaproteobacteria; order Reyranellales; family Reyranellaceae; genus Reyranella. The sequence goes on along the minus strand of JAIUOX010000034.1, from coordinate 36,141 downwards.
AGGACGACGACCACGCGACGCCGACTGCGACCCAGCTGCACGAGTGCTGCCTGGGCCTCGCCCACGCGCCGATGCTGGGCGAACCCTCGACCGCCTTCGTGGCGATCGAGCCGCCCTCCTGCCCGGTGCGGCCGCTGGCCGCCGCCGAGTCCCTGACGCCCGTCGGCATCCGCGACGGGCCCGCCCAACCCCGCGCGCCACCCTTCCCCACCTGACCGTCTGAAGCCGCGACGTCGCCCCTGGCGCGTCGCGTTCGTCGTCATTTGGGGAGAGAATTCATGCTGTCCGTTCGCGCGGCAACGACCGCCGCCATCGTGGGCCTGGCGCTGATTCCAGCGCTCGCCAAGGCCCAATCCACGTCACCCAGTCCGTCACCCGCCGACCCGTCCGCCGCGCCGGCGACCGCACCGGTCAACCTGCCGCCGGTCACCGTGACGGCCCCGCAACCGGCGCCCGGCGTGCCCGCCGTGTCGCCCCAGATCGATCGCTACGCGATGCCCCAGACGCGGGAGAGCATCGACGAGAAGAAGATCGATGCCTCGATCAACATCGTCGATACCGAGGACGCGGCGAAGTACATGCCGAGCCTGTTCGTCCGCAAGCGCAACTACGGCGACACGCAGCCGGTGCTGGCGACCCGCACCTGGGGCGTCAATTCCAGTGCCCGCACGCTCGTCTATGCCGACGACATCCTGCTGACGGCCCTGATCAGCAACAACAACACGACCGGCGCGCCGCGCTGGGGCCTGGTGTCGCCGGAGGAGATCAAGGGCATCGACTTTCTCTACGGCCCGTTCTCGGCCGCCTACCCGGGCAACTCGATGGGCGGCGTGATGCTCATCTCGACGCGCATGCCGGAGAAGACCGAGATCACGCTGGGGCAGACTCTCGCGTTCCAGAACTTCAACTACTACGCGACGCAGGACACCTACTCGACGTCGAACACCGCCGGCACGATCGGCAGCAAGGTCGGGGCGTTCTCGTTCTTCCTCGCCGCGAACCGCGAGGAAAGCTTCAGCCAGCCGCTCGGCTTCGTCACCAACCCGAACCAGGTCAACGGCACGTCGGGCAGCATCTGGGCGCTCAACAAGAGCGGCGTCCAGGCCGACGTGGTCGGCGCCAGCGGCCTGCTCCACACGACGATGAACAACTACAAGCTCAAGTGGGGCATCGACCTCAACGACTGGCTGAAGTTCACCCACACCATCGGGTACTGGCAAAACATCGCCTACTCCACGGTCCAGAGCTACCTGCGGGCGCCCAACGGCACCCCGACCTTCGGCGCCGTGAACGCCTTCGCCTCGGGCAACTACAATCTCCAGGAACAGCACCTCGCGAATGCCGTCGCCCTGCGGAGCGACACCAAGGGGACCTTCGACTTCGAGCTGATCGGCACCTACTACACCTACCTGACCTCGCTGCAGCGCGGGCCGTCGGGTGTCGGGCCCGGCCTGAACTTCACGACGGCCGGCACGGTGACGCGCCTCGACGGCACCAACTGGTGGACCGCCGATGCCAAGTTCAACTACCGGCCGCAGGGACTGGAGGGGCCGCACCAGGTCAGCTTCGGCGTCCATGGCGACCAGTACACGCTCAGCAACCCGACCTACTCGGCCAGCAACTGGCTGACCGCGTCGATCAACGGCACCGGCCCGCTGACCTCGTTCGGCGCCGGCAAGACCCAGACCTGGGGCTTCTGGCTCCAGGACAAGTGGACCTTCGCACCGGGATTGACGGCCACGCTGGGCGGCCGGCTCGAGAACTGGACCGCCTTTGGCGGCTACAACGTGCTGGGCAACACGTCGGTCAGCTACCCGACCGTCCAGGCCACCAACTTCTCGCCCAAGGCGTCGATCGACTGGACCATCAATCCGACCTGGAGCACGCGCTTCAACTTCGGCCAGGCCAACCGCTACCCGACCGTCTCCGAACTCTACCAGCTCGTGACGACCGGCCTGACCAACGCCATCCCCAATCCGTACCTCACGCCCGAATCCGCCCTCAGCTTCGAGTGGTCCATCGAGCGCCAGGACGCGAACTCCCGGGCGCGGCTCACGCTCTTCGAGGAGGACACGGCCAACGCCCTGATCCAGCAGACCAGCCCGATCAACGGCATCCTGACCAACACCTGGCAGAACGTCGGCCTGATCCGCAACCGCGGCATCGAGCTGGCCGGCGAGCTCAAGGACGTCGCCTTCAAGGGCTTCGACCTGGCGGGCAGCGTCACCTACGTCGATTCCAAGATCATCTCCAATCCCGGGTTCCAGAGTTCGTTCGGGTCCTACTCGCAGGGCATGTGGGCGCCGTACGTGCCGCAGTGGCGCGGCACGCTCACCGCCACCTACCGGCCGGACGACAAGTGGAGCCTGTTCGCCGGCGCACGCTGGCAGGGCTGGATGTATTCGACGCTCGACAACAGCGACTACATCCACGGCGTCTATGGCAGCTTCGATCCGTTCTTCGTGATCGACCTGAAGGCACGCTTCCAGATCATGGACAACGCCGCGCTGGAGTTCGGCGTCGATAACGTGAACGACTACAAGTACATCCTGTTCCACCCGTTCCCGAACAGGACGTTCGTCGCCAGCCTCAAGGCGAAGTTCTAGCCGTGCCGGCAAGAAACCGCACCGTACCGGCATCGGCGGCTCCCGCCGATGCCGGCAACTTTCCCCGCTTCCCTTCGCGATCCCGGGCGAAGTCCGACGGAGACTGGCATTGACGGTCACGACAGCCCTCCAACTCCGCGCGATCCGTCGAAGCCTGCTGTGGCGGCTTCACTTCTGGGCCGCGCTTATCTCCAGCCCCTTCGCCATCGTCGCCTGCCTGACGGGCCTGCTGTACGTCTTCACGCCGCAGATCGAGCGTTCGATGTACCGGTCCCTCGATACCGTCGCGCCGGCCGGCGAGCGGCTGCCGCTGGACAGGTCGGTCGATGCCGCCCGGCGCGCCGCGCCGGATGGCTTCACGCTCCATTCCGTGCTCCCCGCCATCGACCCGCGGGACAGTGTCCGGGTCGCCTTCGTTCCGGCGGCGCCGCGTGACACGGCCCGGCCGACAGCCGCCGCCCCTTCAGCCGGCGACGGACACGCCGGACACGCCGTTCCTCCCGCAATGCCGGCAACGCCGCGCTTCCTGCGGCCCAACTTCGGCGTTCCCGAACGGGCCGTCGTCGTCTACGTCAACCCCTACACCGCCGCGGTGCTCGGCTCGCTGCCCGAGCGCGATCGGTTCGGGACGTGGGCCCGCAAGCTCCACTCCAGCCTGCAGCAGGGCGACGGCTGGCGCTGGATGATCGAACTCGCCGCCAGCTGGATGATGGTGATGCTGCTCACCGGCATCGTCCTGTGGTGGCCCCGCGCAGGCCAGCCCGGTCTCCCCGTGGCGGGCGCGAAGGGGCGGCTCGCGTGGAAGCAATGGCACGCCTTCATCGGCATCGTCCTGTCGCTGGTCAGCGTCGTCATGCTGACCACCGGGCTCACCTGGAGCCGCACGGCCGGCGGGCAGGTCCGGTGGGCGCGAGACGCCGCCGGGCAGGCGCCGCCGCGAATCCCCGCGCACTTCAAGTCGACGCCGACCGAGGGGACCCCGATGCTGACCTGGGAACAGGCCTGGCAGGCGATCCGGCAGCAGGCGCCCGAGGTGGCGACGCAGGTCATGCCGCCGGCCGGCCGCGACGGCTTCTGGCGCGCCAACCACCTCGAGAAGAAGGGGCAACCGCTGCGGAGCTTCGACCTGCTGGTCGATGCCTACTCTGGCAAGCAACTCTACTTCAGCGACTGGTCCGACCAGACCGCGTTCGGCAAAGCCACGGCCATCGGCATTCCCTTCCATCGCGGCGAGTTCGGCGTCTGGAACCAGGCCATCCTGTTCCTGTTCGGGGCCGGGGTGCTGTTCTCCCTGGTCTCCGGGTGGATGATGGTCTTCCGGAGGCTGCGCGCCGGCGCCCCGCTCTTCCCGCCCGTCCCGGCGCGCGCCTGGCGGCGGGTGAGCCCGTGGACGCTGCCCCTTGGCCTCGCGATGATGGTCGCCATGCCCCTGCTGGCGGCAAGTGCCTGGCTGCCCGTGATGGGCGAAGTCGCGCTCGCCCTCGGATCGCGACGGCGCTCGCCGGAGCCCGCCCGGTGATGCCCGACTTTCCGAGATCCGTTCCTGTTGCCCCGCAAATCCGTTCCCACTGACTGGAGGAGAAGTCCCATGTCGTTCCGCTGCCAATTCCTGGTCGCCCTCGTCGGGGTGGCCTTCGCCACGCCGGTCTTCGCGCACGACTACAAGGTCGGCTCGCTGGAGATCAGCCACCCGTGGACGCGCGCCACGGCGCCGACCGCCAAGGCCGGCGGCGGCTACGTCGTGATCACCAACAAGGGCGCCACGGCCGACCGGCTGGTCGCCGCCGAGAGCAATGCCTCGCAGAAGGTCGAGATCCACGAGATGAAGATGGACGGCAACGTGATGCGCATGCGCGAGCTGGCCGGCGGCCTCGAGATCCCGCCGGGCGGCAGCGTGATGCTGAAGCCGGGCGGCTACCACATCATGTTCATGGAACTGAAGGCGCCGCTGGCCAAGGGCAACAAGGTGCCAGTGACGCTGGTGTTCGAGAAGGCCGGCAAGGTCGACGTCGACTTCGCCGTCCAGGACATGGGCTCGGCCGAGCCGATGAAGCACTGAGGCCGCGATGCCCGCGCGCCCTCCCGCCGATCGCACCCTGATCGTCGTCCTGGCCGTCAATGGACTGCTCGGGGCCTCGGTCGGGGTGCTGGCCGCCGGCGTCGCCGGCGCCCAGCTCGGCCTCGCCATCGGCCTCGCGATGACGGTGCTGCCGCGCATCGCCCGCGCCGTCGCCGCGTGGCTCGTCCGGCCGCACGGCCTGCCACGCCTGCTCGGCCGCGAGATCGCCCGGGCGGCGCTGGCGACCGGCAGCGCGCTGCTGGCGGCCGGCGAGGCGGTGGCGCGGCCGCTGCGACGGGTCCTGCGCCTGCCCGCCCTCGTGCTGGCCATGGCCCTGGACGTCACGGCCCGCCTGGCCCGCAGCGCCGTGGCCGCCGTGGGCCGCCTCGTCTTCACGCCGCTCGGCGTCGCCAACCTGGCGGCGCTGGGGGTGATCGTCGCCAGCGTCGCCGGCATCGGGCTCGCCGGTTCGGTGGCGTTCGTCGCGCTCGTCCTCCTGCTGCTCGTGTTGCTGGTGGACCACAGCGAGAGCCGCGACGCGGCAGCCAACCAATCCCGGGAAGGATCCCCGTCATGACCGTTTCCTCGAGCTTCCGCCGGACCGTGCTGGCCGGCCTCGTCCTCGCCGCCGGCACCGCCGCGCCGGTCTTCGCGCCAGCTCTCGCGCAGGCCGACAAGCCCGTCACCATCCGCTTCGCCGCCAGCGTCGGCGACAAGCCGTTCGCCTGCGGCCGCAGCTTCGACGGCGTCGGCGCCACCCGCTCGCGCGTCACGCCGTCGGATTTCCGCTTCTACGTCTCGGACGTGGCGCTGGTCGACGCGACCGGGAAGGCCGTACCGCTCAAGCTCGACCAGGACGAGCGCTGGCAACACCGCACCGTCGCCCTGCTCGACTTCGAGGATCGCAGCGGCCCCTGCCTGACCGGCACCCAGGAGACGCGCGACGTCGTCACCGGCACGGTGCCGGCCGGCGACTACCGCGGCCTGCGCTTCACGCTGGGCGTGCCGTTCGAGCTCAACCACGCCGACGCCACCATCGCGCCGTCGCCGCTCAACCTCACGACGCTCTTCTGGAACTGGCAGGCCGGCTACAAGTTCCTGCGCATCGACCTCGCCACCAGCGGCCGGCCGCAGGACATCAAGCCGGGCGACATGCCGAAATTCGGCGACCGCGCCGCCAGCAACCGGCTGGGCTTCGCGATCCATCTCGGCAGCACGGTGTGCGCCGCCGACTCGCCCACGAAGGCGCCGGCCAACTGCGCCAACCCGAACCGCCCGGTGATCGAGTTCGCCAGCTTCGATCCGGCCCGCGACGTCGTGGTCGCCGACCTCGGCGCGGTCCTCGAAGGCGTCGATGTCGACACCAACCAGGCCGAGTCGCCGGCCGGCTGCATGTCGACGCCGAACGACGGCGACTGCAACCCGCTGATGCGCAACTTCGGGCTGACCTTCGCCGGCCAGGGCGGCCAGCAGAAGTTCTTCCGCGTCCAGCGTTGAACCATGCCGCGCGTCCGCTTCCGGGCGTTCGCGCTCGCCCTGCTGTGGACCTGTAGCGCGGCCACGCAGGGCACGGGCGGTTACCGCTGGCCGGTGCCCGAGTGGCTGCCGCCGCCGCTGGTGCCGGACGACAACCCGCAGACCGACGCCAAGGTCGATCTCGGCCGCCACCTGTTCTACGACAAGCGGCTGTCGCTCGACGGGACGATGGCGTGCGCGACCTGTCACGAGCAGGCGCGCGCCTTCACCGACGGTCGCGCCCGGCCCACGGGGATCACCGGCCAGCAGCACCCGCGCAACGCACAGTCGCTGGCCAACGTCGGCTACTGGCCGGTGCTGACCTGGGCCAATCCCCTGCTGCGCCACCTCGAGCGCCAGGCGTTGCTGCCGCTGTTCGGCGAATCGCCGGTCGAGATGGGCATGGCCGGGCACGAACAGGAGCTGTTCGCGCGGCTCGCCGCCGACCCCGCCTATCCCGAGCGGTTCCGCCGGGCCTTTCCCGAGCGCGACGGGGCGATCGACCTCGCCACCATCACCCGCGCGCTGGCCGCCTTCCAGCGCACGCTGATCTCGGCCGATTCGCCGTACGACCGCTACCGTTACGGCGGCCGCGAAGATGCCCTGTCGCCGGCCGCGAAGCGCGGCGAGGCGCTGTTCTTCAGCGAGCGGCTGGAGTGTTTCCACTGCCACGGCGGCGTGCACCTGACCGACAACCTCGTGCACCGCCGCAAGCCGTTCGCCGAGTTCGGCTTCCACAACACCGGCCTCTATGATCGCGACGGCAAGGGCGCCTACCCGGCCGACAACACCGGTCTCGCCGAGCACACCGGGCGGGCCGACGACATGGGCAAGTTCCGCACGCCCAGCCTGCGCAACGTCGCGGTGACGGCGCCCTACATGCACGACGGCAGCGTCGCGACCCTCGAGGACGCGATCCGCCACTACGCCGCCGGCGGCCGCGCCCGCAGCCCGCTGACCAGCCCGTTCCTGCCCGGCTTCACGCTGACGCCGCAGGAGACGGCCGACCTCGTGGCCTTCCTCGAGAGCCTGACCGATCCCGGCTTCCTGTCGAACCCCGCCTTGTCCGATCCGTGGCCCGCCGGGTCGGCCGCGACCAGCGGCCCGGTGCGCTAGATGCCGTGCGTCGAGCCGCTCAGTCCATTCGCGCGGCGCAGCGTGCTGGCGCTGGTCATCTTCTTCCATGTCGGCGGCGGCTGGGCACTGACGCAGGCCTCGTCAACGCGGCTGGCGGTGGGCGACGTGGCGCCGATGGAGGTGCGGATGGTGGCGGGCGAGCCGGACTCCGCACCGCAGGTCGAGAGCGCCGAGCCGCCCCCGCCGCTCGACCTCAAGCCGCCGGACATGGCGGCGATCGTCGACCCGCCGCCGCCCGACCTGCCGCCGCCCGAGTTCCCGATGGCGAAGCTCGAGATCCCGCCGCCGCAGGAGCCGCCACCGCCGGTGATCCCGAAGCCCGTGCCGAAGCCCCAACCGAGGCCGCCGCAGGCCGCGAAGCCGGCGACCTCCCCGGTGACCGGGCCGACCCCGGTCGAGGGCGCCTCGCAAGGCCCCGTGCAGGCCGCGGCGGCGCCGCGCACCGTGTCGGTCTCGCAGATCGGCTACCTGGTGCCGCCCAACCCGGTCTATCCCAGCCGGGCACGCCGCTCCGGCGAACAGGGAACCGTTACGGTGCGCGTGCTGGTCGACGCCGCCGGGCGCCCGACGCAGGCGACGGTGCAGGGTTCGTCCGGTCACGCCGCGCTCGACGAGGCGGCCTTGAGCGCCGTGCGCGCCGCGCAGTTCCGGCCCTACGCCGAGCGCGGTCTCGCGCAGCCGGTCTGGGTCCTCATCCCGATCAACTTCAAGCTGCAGTAGGAGCACGCGATGGGCGACAGTTCGGCCCTCGGTTTCAGTCATTTCATCGCGCAGTCCGACATCGTGGCCAAGGTGCTGCTGGTCGTGCTGGTCGCGATGTCGGCGATCTCCTGGTACCTGATCGTGTCCAAGGGCATCGCCCAGGTGGTGCGCCAGAAGCGCAGCGCGACGTTCCTCGCCTTCTTCTGGAAGGCGACCTCGCTGGAAGCGGTGCGCGAGGAACTGCTCCGCCAGCCGCCGAACGAACCGTTCGGTCATCTCACCGCGCACGCACTGCATGCCCAGGCGCACCACGCGAAGTTCGGCGCGTCGCGGCTGGAGGAGGCGGGCAGCGAGCAGGAGTTCCTGACCCGCACCATCAAGAAGGTGCTCGACGAGGAGACCACGGCACTCGAGAACGGCCTCACCATGCTGGCGACGGTCGGCGCGACCGCGCCGTTCGTCGGCCTGTTCGGCACGGTGTGGGGCGTCTACCACGCGCTGGTCACCATCGGCATGACCGGCTCGGGCATGCTCGACAAGGTGGCGGGACCGGTCGGCGAGGCGCTGATCATGACCGGCATCGGTCTCGCCGTCGCCCTGCCGGCGGTGATGGGCTACAACTGGCTGACCCGCGCCAACCGCGTGCTGACCGCGCGGCTCGACGCCTTCGCCTTCGACCTGCTGAACTTCCTGCTGATGGGCCGCACGCTCAAGGCCGGCACGCGGCCGGGCGCGATCCCGCTCGCCGCCGTGAACGCTTAAGGGGAGACGAGCGATGGCGTTCGGCAGCTTCGACCGCAAGACCGGCTCCCAGCCGATGGCCGAGATCAACATGGTGCCGTTGATCGACGTCGTGCTGGTGCTGCTGGTGATCTTCATCGTCACGGCGCCGCTGCTCACCAACGTGGTGAAGCTCGACCTGCCCAAGGCGACGTCCAACGCCGACATCCAGAAGCCGGAGAAGGTCGAGTTCGCGATCGACGGCAGCGGCGCGCTGTTCTGGAAGGGTGAGCGGGTGACCCGCGAGGAGGCCGCCGAGCGCTTCGCCGAGGCCGGCCGCCAGCGGCCGCAGCCCGAGGTCTACCTGCGCGCCGACCAGAACGTTCCCTACCGCTACGTCGCCGAGACGCTGGCCGACGCCTCGAAGGCCGGCCTGTCCAAGGTCGCCTTCGTCAGCGAACCGGCGCGGTAGCCAACGGCCATGACGTCCCGGGCCTACGACACGCGGATCGATCGGGCGCAGGGCTCCCTGCGGCATGCGATCCTGGCCATGGCGGCCAGCCTCGTGTTGTTCGCCAATACCTGGACGGGCCTGCTGGTCTCGACCGACGGCGGCCTGGCTGGGGCGCTGGCCCGGTCGCTGTGCCGCCCCGACGCACCGCAGCGGGACACCAACGGCGACCCGCCGGATCGCACGCCCGCCGCGGACCGCCCGCACTGCCTGTTCTGCCTGCCGCTCCTGCAGGGTGGCCTGGCGCCGGCCGGCGGCCCGACCGGGGAACCGCCGACCGTCGTCACGACCGCTCGCGCGCCCGCGATTGCCGGGTCCCCTTGGGCCAGGGCCAACGCCGTCGGCGGCCACGCGCCGCGCGGCCCGCCTGTCCTCGCCTGATCGTTTGTCGACGCGACGGCATCGCCGTCGCTCCTGTCCTCGCGCCGCGCCCGCGGCTGCAAACGCATCGGATCCTCCCATGAACTCGCATCGTCACGATGAAGAGACGCGCCATGCCCTGCGCGCTGCCCTGTCGGGCGGCGCCGCGGCCTTCCTCGTCGTCTCGGCCTTCGAACTGTTCATCCTCCTGGCCGATCTCCGCGGTCTGCGCGGCATGCTGCTGGCCCCGGCGTCGGACCTGTCGCTGTGGCACCTGCTGTGGCTGCCGGCCTGCTGCGCCGCGGTCGGCTTCGCCATGGGCCCGTCGGTGGCGGGCCCGCTGCCCGACCGGCCGCGTGGCGGGTCGCGTCCGACGGCCCGTCAAGCGGGCAAGCCGTCGGCCCTGTTCGCCACGCTCATGGTGATCGGCGTCGTGCTCTGGCTGGTCGCCGCCTGGGCTGCCGGCCGGCACGCCTCGCAGCGCGCCGTCGCCGCCCTCGCGGACTGCGGCCCAGCGCCGATGGCGGGGTGCGATCCGCTCGTTTCTCCCTACCCCGGCCAACCCTTGTTACGGCGGCCCGAGCCTTGAGCGACCACAGCGAGTTTCCGTCGCACAACTTTCTCTACCGGTGCCCGGCCACAGGCTACCTCGTACAGGGACGAGCCGCTCTTACCGCGGGGCCACCGGCCCTGGTAGCGCAAGAATGCCTGGCCTGCCGACGGATTCACGTCGTGGACCCGTTGACCGGCCTCACCACAACGGAACTGTCCAAGCGCATCCCGTCGCGTCCCCGCACCTGACCGCCCCCTCGAAGTTCGCCTTGGGCATGACCGGGAAACCGCGATTGGTCGCGACGGCTGCGCGGACTCCGCGATCAACTCGAGACGCGGCGCGGGGAAGCAGCAGGATGCCGAAATCCAGGGCATCGGTCAGTCGCGTCCAACTGGCAGCACCCCCAGCATCACCCCACCATGGCGCGGACAACCCAGGCTGTCTGCCGGCGCTTGACTAGCATGAGCGCGGCATGTTCACGACCCGCCGCATCACCAACGCCTGGAGGGGCATTGCGCTCTCTCTCAATGGTCGGCGGCCGATGATCGTCGGGCAGATCGCGCAGGCGAGACCAGGACACGGACGATGGAGGCAGGCGGCGGGTGCCCTCGGATAGCTGTCCACTTATCGCCCTGACAAAGCGCAACAGGCAGCCACCCCGTCGCTCTCACTTGGGCAATTTGTCCAATTCAACGCCGATCCTCCGACGCAGAAAGTGCGCCCGCATTTCCTGGAGGACGATGTGAACTGGCTTCTGCGCTGGCTCTATGCTGGCCCGCTCCGGCTTCCCTTGTTGAACGTACTAATGCTGGTTGCCCTGCTCACGATGCTCGGCAACCCCAAGGTATTCGCCTTCGTCGGAGCCGCGGCTGTGTTGCCGTGTTCCGTGCTCGGGTTCTCAGGGGCCTGGGTAGAGAGCCGTCGTCAATCCGGGAAGTTTCCGCTGTTCGATCGGCTGCTGATATGGGTGCCCGGTGCAGTGGCGCTCGCCCTATGCATCATGGCTCTGCTCCTGCTTTCGGGAACGGATGGTCAGAGCGCACTCTTCCTGATCGCCACCGCGGTCTTCACGTTCGAGATGGTCATGCTGCTGTGGGCAGCGACGGCGCCGCGCGACCCCACGCTCCTCCGTCCGGGAGCATGAGATGGATTTCCCTGTCTTTCACCTCGACATCCTGGGAAACCGTGCCCTCGTCGCCATCATCGCCATCCTCCACGTATTGGTGAATCACGGCTTGGCGGTCGGCTTGATGCCCCTGATCGCCCTTATGGAATGGCACGGCGTGAGGAAGAACGACCCGCGCTGGGACAACCTGGCCTACCGGATCCTGTTCGTCGCCTTCATCATCACGACCACGGTTGGCGCGCTGACCGGCGTCGGCATCTGGTTTTCGGTGTCGCTGGTCAACCCCTACTCGATCGGCAGCCTGATCCGGGTGTTCTTCTGGGCCTGGTTCGTGGAATGGCTGGTATTCATCACCGAGGTCTGTCTGATCCTCGCCTACACGCTGACCTGGAAGAAGTGGGCCTCTGGAGAAGCAAAGCGCCGGCATGTCCGGCTCGGCTTCGCTCTCGCCACCTTCTCGTGGATCACGATGGCGATCATCGTATCGATCCTCGGCTTCATGATGGACCCAGGCAATTGGCTTTCGGAGAACACGCTGCTTGCCGGGTTCACGAATCCCATCTACCTGCCGCAACTTGCATTCCGCACGCCGCTGGCCGCGGCGATGGCCGGCATCGTCGCGCTGTTCCTCGTCCCATTCTTCGTCGATCGACATGATCCCTTCAGGCTTGAGGCGTCGCGGGCGATCGCGCTTTGGACCCTGATCGCCTCCCCCTTCGTCCTGCTGGGCGGCTGGTGGTACTACTCCGTCATTCCCGGGACGATGATGGAGAACCTCGCTGTCTCAGCGATGACTCTCCAGTTCATGGGCTGGCTTAACGACTTTCTGTGGATCGTCGCGCTCACCGTTCTGGCCGTCTTGATCACCGTGCAGTTGACGATTGTCTCGCGGCGCGGAGTTCCGCGCTTCGCCTACCTGCTGCCGCTGCTCGCCGTGTTCTGGCTTACCGGCCACTTCGAGCGGGTCAGAGAGTTCATTCGCAAGCCCTACGTCATCGGCCGATACATGTACGCCAACGGCTTGCGGGTCGAAGACTACCCGTTGCTGAGGCGCGATGGCCTTCTCGCCTACACGACCTATTCCATCCCCCTGTCTCCTCCCGAAATCACCGCAATGCCGGATAGGCCGACGGGCACAGGATACCAAGGGGCCATCGAGCGTCTGCAGCGCGGCAAGGACGTCTTCATGACGGCTTGTTCCCGGTGCCATACCACGAATGGCGTGAATGCCGTCGCGACGCATATGCAGCGCATGTTCGGAGACCGGCCATGGTCTCCCTCGCTCACGCTCGACTACCTCTCCAACATGCACAACGCGCAGCCCTACATGCCCCCATTTCCGGGAACACAGGAAGAATTGTTCGACCTCGCCACCTACCTGGAGTTGCTGCAGCGTAGCGCGACCGCGGTCGCTGGCGCCCAGCAGGCGGGCAGTGTCCTGGCCACTCCGCCCGGTCGCAGTACCGCGTTGCGTCCGCTGGAGGGCCGGCAATGAACGGCGTTCCGATTCCACGCGATATCCCGCTCCCCATGCCGGCCCCCGAGGGGCTACTTGTCGTGGTGCTCGTCATCTTCTTCCTGATGCACATCGCGTTCGTGAACTTCATGGTCGGCGGCGCCTTGCTGTCATTTTACTATGAACTGCGCGGTCTACGGGAGCGGCGCTACGACTGGCTGGCGCACGAGATCGCCTCGACAATCACGGCCAACAAGAGCATCGCCGTGGTTCTCGGCGTCGGACCGCTGCTGGCGATCAACACGCTGTACACGGTCTACTTCTACACGGCGAATGCACTGACCGGCACTTTCTGGATCTCCATCGTGCCGCTGGTCGTGGTCGCCTTCTTGCTGACCTACGCCCACAAGTACCTGTGGCACTCACTGGAACGCCACAAGCTGCTGCACCTTTCCCTGATCGGTCTCGCCTGCCTCATCTTCCTCTTCATTCCCTTGATATTCCTGACCAACGTCAATCTCATGCTCCTGCCTCGTCAGTGGGTCGAGGTTCGCGGGTTCTTCTCGGCCTTGACGCTGCCCAACGTGCTGCCGCGCTACGCACATTTCGTGATCGCCTGCCCCGCCATGACGGGACTGCTGTTGGTGTGGCTGTTCCGGCGGCGCAGTACGGCGCAGCTAGCCGGTACCGGCTTCACCCGCGACGAACTGCTTCGCACGGGATATCGTTGGGCACTCTGGCCAACCATGGCACAGTTTGTCGTTGGTCCGCTGGCGCTGTTCACGCTGCCGGCCACCCCCCTGGTGGACCCGGCGATCCTCGGCGTCTTCGGGGCATCGATCCTGCTCGCCCTCTGGATGTGCCTGGTACTCTATGTCGAGACCAACCGCGCTGCGGAGCGGATCGGCAAGAGTTTCGCGAGTGTCTGCGCGCTCATGGTCGCGGTGCTGGTCTTGATGGGTGCCGGCCGTCACCTCCATCGCGAAGCTGCCATTGCCCCCCATCGAGAGTTGGTCCGCCAGAAGACAGAGGACTACGTTCGCCGCGCCGAAGAAGCGGCGCGGGCCTCCCTGCCGGCCGAGGCGCCACGAAGCCCGTGAAGCTGATGCCCAGGGCCATTGCTGGCCCTTCGATCTGCCCGCGAAGGGCCCGCGCGCACGCGAACGTCGTCGCAGGCACGGGCGAGTCAAGCCGAGAGAAAGCCGGTACAATCCGAGGCGAGGCCGCCACCCCTGATTGGCTGAGCCCTCCCAGGAGTACGCCGATTCCTGTTCAGGACACCACGAATCGCAGCAATCTCTACCTATTGGTACAGTTGCGATGGCTTGCCGTAGCTGGCCAGATCGTGACGATCGCATTCGTCCACATTGGATTGCGGATCGATCTCCCGGTCACCAGCATGGTAGCGGTCGTGGGCCTCATGGCCGTGCTGAACGTGGTGGACATGCTGCGCCATCGCACGCATCCCCGGGTCACCAACAAGGAGCTTCTTTTCGAGCTCCTAGTCGATGTCGCAGCCCTGACCACCCAACTGTATCTCAGCGGTGGCGCGACCAATCCGTTCGTCACACTGTACCTTCTCCAGGTTATCCTTGGGGCGGTCCTGCTGGAAATGTGGTCAGCGTGGGTCTTGATGGCAGTGACTTCCGCCTGCTTTCTCGCTCTCATGTTCCTTTACCGGAAGCTCGCCATTCCAGAGGCATCTACGGTCCCCGGCCTGCACCTTGCGGTGGTCGGCATGCTCGTTTCCTACATTCTGGCCGCTGCGCTGATCGTGGTTTTCGTGACCCGGATCACTGCAAATCTCCGAGCCCGCGACGCCCGGCTGGCGGCCGCCCGCCAGCAATCTGCCGAGGAAGAACTGATCGTCCACATGGGGCTTCTTGCATCGGGGGCTGCCCACGAGCTGGGAACGCCACTGTCGACCATGGCCGTAATCCTTCACGATTGGCAGGAACTCGACATCCTCCGGAAGGATCGAGAGGTCGCCGTCGACCTGGCCGAAATGCAGGAGCAGATTCTTCGCTGCAAGCAAATCCTGTCGCGCGTCCTGGTTTCGGCCGGCGCGATCCGTGGCGAAGGGGCAACCGCCAGTTCCGTCCTGGCCTTCTTCGATCGTGCCGTTGCCAGTTGGCTCGGCGGACGTGACGGCAGTTTCCTGGAGTACGAGAACTCCTTCTTCCCCGACTTGCCAATTGTTGGGGACATGGCGCTGCAACAGGGGCTGCTCAACGCGCTGGACAACGCGTTCGAGGTATCACCGACGTGGATTGGACTGAAAGTCAGGCGAGAGGACGAATTGCTCGTCGTCACGATTTCAGATCGAGGCCCGGGGTTCTCGGGTGAAGCGCTTGCAGCGTTCGGGCAGCCCTACCAGTCGACAAAGGGGCAGCCAGGAGGCGGCCTCGGATTGTTCCTGCTGGCAAGTGCCGTTCGGAAGCTCGGTGGATCGGTCGTGGCCTGCAATCGGGCGGAGGGGGGAGCCAGCGTCGAGTTGCGCCTGCCCCTGGCGTCCCTATCGCTCGAGCAGCCGCATGACGGCTAGACCGCGCCTGCTCATCATCGATGACGACGCCTCGTTTGCGCGGGCCATGCGCCGCTCGTTCGAGCGGCGCGGCTACGAAGTGGCCACGTGCGGGCAGATGGAGGAAATCGAGCAAGCAATTGACCAGTTCAAGCCTGCTTTCGCCATTGTCGACCTGAAGCTCGCCGATTCATCGGGTCTTCCATGCGTTCAACTGCTTGTCAGGCGGCTTCCCGGAGTACGTGTTGTCGTTCTCACCGGCTTCGCCAGCATCACGACAGCTGTCGAGTCGATCAAGCTGGGAGCCTGCCACTACCTCACCAAGCCCGCCAACGCCGATGACATTGATCGGGCCTTCGGACGCGGAGCGGGCGACGTGGATACGCCATTGCCGTCGCGACCGACATCCCTGAAATCGCTTGAGTGGGAGCGGATTCACGAAATGCTGATCGAGACCAACTTCAACCTGTCCGAAGCGGCCCGCCGACTGGGCCTCCACCGGCGCACGTTGGCTCGCAAACTGGCAAAGCGGCCAATCCCCTGAGCGAGTTGCATGGCACCTTCCGACCGGTCCTGTCGGTGGAGCCAGCCACCTCTTCAATGGCGTGGCGTGGTCGCATTGGCCGCCTCCGCCGGTCGGCATGCACGACAGGCCGACCCAGACGGTAGACTGCAACCTTCACCCGACATGGAAGGGTGCGCCGACGTCGAGGTTGCCTCCCCAGGTCCTCACGAACCATCCAGATCGACGAAGCGGGACACGTGCGGTCGCACGACCTTCCCACCGCCGCCGGGCGGCCGCTTCTCGGCAACTGTGACGATCCGGATCAGGTAGGACAGTCCCTCGCCATCAGGCGCGGGACCTCGCCTCCCGCGGCATCAATCCGAAGTGCCGGCGAAAGGCCGTGGCGAAGTTCGCGGCATGTGCGTACCCCGCGGCGTGCGCCGCCTGGGCCACCGTGGCTCCATCACGCTCGAGCAGTCCCCTCGCCAGTTCGAGCCGGCGGCGCCGGGCATATTCCAGGACCGACATGCCAAAGGCCTCGACGAAACGGCGCTGCAAGGTCCGCACGCTCAAGCCGACGTCGCGCGCGAGGTCCGAAAGCGAAGGGATTGCCCCGGTCTCATCATCCAACCGCTCTCTCACCCGGTTGAGACGGCGCAGGTCGACGCTGGCGCTACCGACCGGGAGCACGGATCCAACGCTCCCGGTCACCGTCGCCAGCGCCTCGAGCACGATTTCGATGGCCCGGCTTTCGAGGTGCAGGCGCTGCAGGACACCGGAATAGACGGGCCGGGAGAGGACCTGCTGGGCCATGGCCACGGACCGCATCGACGGGCGCCACGATCCGCTCCACAGATGGCGCCGCGCCAACGCGCCGACCGCCAGGCCCGACAGGTCCCCAGCGGGCAACCCTTCTCCCTCCAGCCATTCGGGAGATACCAGAACGTTGACCATGCGCGCCCGGTCCCCGCGCTCGACATGCTTTTGCCAGCTATCCGGCTCGGCGAGGACGAAAGTCGAAGCCTGCGGGCTCGACCCGCCGGAGGCCAAGGGACGCCCCCCCAGCGTTGCACGCCAACCGCCGGCCAGCACCACGGAGAAGTTGATGCTGCGATCCTTCACCATTCGGGTCGTCACGCTGCGCTGATGACGCGCATCGGAGGCATGCAGCAGCAACCCTGGTCGTACCTCGCTCAGCGAAAACTGGCCCCGCGCGACCATCTCGGCCTCATGCAGTCCATTCCCGAGGGCCCGGTAGCCCGAACCGACGAGGTGCGACATCGCGACGAGGTCCCTGTGTCGGATGTCCCGCCGATCGATCGACATTTTCGAAGAGGAAGCAGTCACGCTTCACCATAGCCAGCCGTGTCGCGGGCTCAAACAACTTTGGCGTACCGTCAAAGTCGACGGCGCTGGAGATGGGCACCGTGCCGTGATGCTTTCGCCTCGACAATGAGTTTCACGTCGCTCCTTTCATGAGTGCCCGGCGCCCCCCGGGAGCCACGCCCGCCTTGCGCTCCGTCGCGCTCGGAGCGGTCCTGCTGGCCGTGACGCTGGGCGCCTTGCAGCCATTGGCGCACGCGCTGCTGTTGCGCGTGGCCGGAGACAGCCTGCCGGCCTGGCGTTCCTTCTGCCTGACCGCCGCCGACGACGTGGACGACCGATCGGATGCTCCGACGAAAGCCAGGCGCCATGAAGCCTGCAGTGCGCTGCCGCAACCTTGGCTCGTCACCGGCACCGATGTTTTCGTTCGCGCAGACCTGCCGCTCGACATCCATCCGTCTACCCGGCGCGAGGCGCCCTTCAAGGCATCTTCCCGGGACGGTCCGGCACAGCCGCGAGCACCTCCTTCCTTCGCCTGAGATCGAAAGCAACGTCCGCCTTCCGGCGGGCGCCGTCATCGACCCTTTCGAAGGAAATTCACCATGGTGTCCATTCTCAAGGCGACCGCGATCGCCCTCGCCGGGCTTGCCCTCGTGCCGGCCACGTCCCGCGCCCAGTCCGATTCCGCCGGTGGCGCTGCTTCCGCGCCAGCCACGACGGGATCGGGCGCCGCCACCGAGTTCCGTCTCAACCCTGTCGTCGTCACCGCGACCCGCTCCGAAAGAACCCTCGTCGATCAGCCGATGAGCGTGACGGTGGTGGACAAGAAGGAGATCGAACAAACGCCGGCACAGTCGCTCGACGACGTGATCCGCACGGTTCCCGGCGTCAACCTTCCCCTGACCGCCAGCTACCAGGTCCATCCCACCGCCAACTTCATTTCGATGCGTGGCCTCGGCGGCGGCCACCACATCGTGCGCGCCCTCGTGCTGCTGGATGGGATCCCGATCAACGATCCGTTCTTCGGCTACGTCCAGTGGAACCGAGTGCCGATGGACAACATCGAGCGTGTCGAGATCGTTCGTGGCGCGGGCGCCTCGATGTGGGGCAACTACGCGATGGGCGGCGTCATCAACATCGTCACCCGCACACCCGGCAAGCAGCAGGTCGGCGCATCGGGCGGTGGTGGCAGCTATGGCACCTACCGTGGCGATGGCTTCGCCGACCTCGTGTTGTCCGAGAGCGTCAAGATGAGGGCCAACTTCGACGCCTGGGGCACTTCCGGCTTCAACCAGATCCAGCCGGCCTACGGACCGATCTACACGCCGACGTCGTTCAATGCCCTGAACGGACAGGCCACGCTCTACTTCAACCCGGACCCTACGTTCAGCGCCAACTTTCGTGCCAACGTGCACAGTAACAACCAGGTGCTGATGATCCCCGTCCAGGCCAACAACCAGCAGATCTACGACATCGGTGGAACGATGACGAAGAAGTTCGATGTCGTCGACGTGACGATGACCGCCTTCCACGAGCAGAGCCGCTTCATGACAAACAACGCCGCGACGCCGGCGGGATTCGCGACAGGCCAGGCGGCGTTCCTGCAGAACCAGCACACCACGCCGGTATTCTCTACGGGCGGCTCGGTCCAGGCTTCCACCCGCGTCAACGACCTGGTCCGCCTGGTCAGCGTGGGAGCCGACTTCCAGTGGATTTCGGGCATGGACTCAGCCCTGATCTACAACCAGGCCGGCGCGGTGACGCAGAACTACTTCGGCGGCGGCAAGCAGCAGTTCGTCGGCGCCTTCGCCCAGGTCGACATGTTCCCGGTCGAGAACTTCGAGGTCCTGCTGAGCGGTCGCCTGCAGACCTACCTCAACTACGACGGCTTCGACGGCGCCCCCGGCGGCGCCGGCAACGTGTCGGCCGCCAGCACGACCAGCTTCGACCCGCGCCTGTCGGTACAGTGGACGGTGACCCCGAACGTCGGCCTCCGGGCGGCCGGCTACTCCGCTTTCCGCGCGCCCACGCTCGACAACCTGTACCGGTCGTTCAGCGTCCCGTTCGGCATCTTCCTGCCGAACGCGCAACTCTCCCCGGAGAAGCTGTGGGGCTTCGAGGCCGGTTTCGATCTCAGGTGGGGGCCGGTGACCGGCCAGTTCACCGGCTACTACCAGCAGGTCACCGATCTCATCACGACGCGCAATCTCACGGGCGCACAACTGCCGGCCGGATATTTCTTCGGCACCCAGAACATCAACGCGGGCAAGGCGATCGTGCAAGGCCTCGAGGCCCAGCTGGGCTGGCAGATCGCGCCCGGCTGGAAGGCGGATGTGAACTACACCACGGTCAGCTCGAAGATCGTCGAGAACCAGTACGATGCGTTGAGCATCGGGCGCCAGCAGGCGGGCATCCCGACCCAACAGGCGGCCGCCACCCTGGGGTACAGCGATCCCCGTGGCTGGCGCGCCATGGCGCGCTTCCGCTGGATCGGTCAATCGTGGGGCGACAACGACAACACGCTGCCGCTCAACAGCTTCACCGTGTTCGATCTCTCGGGATCGTACACCTTCGAGAACAAGGCAGAGGCCTTCGTGCAGGTCCAGAACCTGTTCAACCAGTACTACATCGCCGACAATTCCGGCCTCAACCCGCCGTTGCAGGGCACGCCCTTCACGATCTTCGCGGGCGTGAAGGCAAGGTTCTGACGACGGGGCGCGGCGCGCGTTCCGACGCGCGCCGCCCGCTACAACGATCCCAGCAGCGAGACGGCGATCATGCCCATGCCGACGACCGAGACGCCCCACACCGCGGTGCGCAGCCACGGGATGCCGGCCAGGTAGACGATCGCGAAGACGAGGCGCGCCCAGAAGAACACCATGGCGCCCAGCGCCGTCAGCGGGCTGGTCTTCTGCGCCACGACGGCGATCAGGACCAGCGCGGCGAACAGCACCAGGTTCTCGATCATGTTGAGGTGGGCGCGCTTGGCGCGGCCGGCGATGCCCGGCAGCTCGCCCATGTTCTCGCGGTTGCCGGCCAGCGGCGCCAGCCCGATCCGCCCGGTCGCGAGGACCGCCTGCACGACGACCTGCGCGAAGCACAGGATGACCGAGAACAGCAGGTACTTGAGTTCCGGTGCCATGGGCGTCCCCCCGACGTGGTGTTCCTACTTGGTGCCGAACAGGCGATCTCCGGCGTCGCCCAGGCCCGGGACAATATACCCGTGATCGTTGAGTTTCGCATCGACTGCTGCCGCGAACACCGGCACCTCGGGATGGACCTCGGCGAAGGCGCGCGCGCCCTGCTCGGCCGCCAGCACGCAGATGAAGCGGATGCGCCGCGCGCCGGATTCCTTCAGCCGGTCGACCGCGGCGATCGCCGAGTGGGCGGTGGCCAGCATCGGGTCGCAGACGATGACGTCACGATCGGTGATGTCGGGCGGCATCTTGAAGTAGTACTCGACCGCCTGCAGCGTGCGCGGGTCGCGGTACAGGCCGACATGGCCGACGCGGGCCAGCGGCACGAGGTCGATGATGCCCTCCGCCAGGCCGAGGCCGGCGCGCAGGATCGGCACCACCACCAGCTTCTTGCCCTCGAGCAGCGGCGCCTTCATCGCCTCGATCGGGGTCTCGATGTCGCGCTCGACCAGCGGCAGGTCGCGCGTCGCGTCGTAGCCCAGCAGCAGGCCCATCTCGCGCAGCAGGCGGCGGAAGTTCGTGCTGGAGGTCTCCTTGTCGCGCATCTTGCTCAGCTTGTGCTGGACCAGCGGGTGGCGGACGACGTGGATGGACGGCGGCAAGGACATCGCGGGCTCTCTCTTCTCTCGATCAGAAAATGGTGCCGTCGCTGGCGACGGCGATGGGCGGTCCACCACCCGGGCGGCGCTGGGCGGCCAGCGCGCGGCCGGCGAACCAGGTGCCGGCTTCCAGCACCTTGACCAGCGGCAGGCGCGCCGCGTCGAGGCCGAGGTGGCCGCGCACGTGGGCGGCGACTCGGTCGAGCAGCGCCACGGTCAGCGCGCGCCACTCGACGATCGGCTCGTCGCCGGCGGCGAACGTATCGGTGAGCAGGCGACGCTGCTTGGGACGCAGCGCCCCCGCATCCACGAGAAGGCCGCCGTTGCGGTACTCGGGCAGGCCGGTCAGCTCGTCGAGCGCGACCACCGGCAGGCCGGCGCCCTCGATCGGCTCGACCAGCGAGTAGCTGAGCCACTGCGACAGCTTGTGGAACGGTACCAGGCCGATCACCGGGTGGGGCCACACGTCGCCCAGCGGCGACGGCCAGATCGGCGACAGCTTGTCGAGCACCGCGGCGAGGATCGCCGCGGCCTTCACCTCGCCGCCGCCCGCCACCGCGTCGAACAGGTCGCCGGGCCGCGCGAGGCCGACACCGCCCAGCTTGCGCAGCAGCTCGGCGCGGCCTTCCAACCCGACCAGCGGGTTGTGCGCCTTGACCTGGAAGCCCATGGCGATGTCGAGCGGCGCCAGCGCCGCGAGGCGCTCGGCGTCGACGCGCAGCGGGTCGCCCTTGGGATCTCGGCTGAACGCGCCGTTGGCGAACATGTGGAAGCTCGCCACGCCCAGCCCCTCGGAGCGCGCGTAGGTCTCGCCCGTGCCGGGTTCGCGGAACGACCAGTCGGGACCGGCGCCCGCGTCGAGCAGCACCGACACCACCGCGAGATCGATGCGCCGGCGGGCCACCTCCTCGCGCGGCAGGCCGGCGAGCCGTTCGGCCAGCGCCGCCCAGCGGTCGCGGCCGCCGGCCTCGAAATGCCGCCAGCGCGAATGGAACGGGATCGCTGCCGGGTTGGCGAAGCGCTGCCGCGTCACCGCCAGCGTCGCCTGCACCGCGGCCTCGAGGCCGTTGGCATCGACGCCGAACCAGGCCGAGCGGCCGTCCTCGGCGAATTTGAGCACCTTCTCCGCCCGCTCGCGGATCGCCGCGGGCGTGCGCAGGTACGCGAGCTCGGCCGGGTTCACTCGTCGAGGCCCCGTCCCTTGGCGCGCGCCAGCTCGTTGGCGCCGGGCTTGGTCGGGCTGAAGTAGCCGGCCGCCTTCTTGGCATCCATCTCGACCTGCGCGTCGGGCGGGATCAGCTCGTCGGGGATCGGCACCTGCTCGACGACCTCGATGCCCTGCTCGCGCAGCGCGTCGGACTTCATGTTGCTCATCGAGGCGAAGCGGTCGATGCGCGCGATGCCCAGCCAGTGGAACAGGTCGGGCATCAGTTCCTGGAAGCGCATGTCCTGCACGCCGGCTACGCATTCGGTGCGGTTGAAGTACTGCGCCGCCGAATCGCCGCCGGGCTGGCGCTTGCGCGCGTTGTAGACGAGGAACTTGGTGACCTCGCCCAGCGCCCGGCCTTCCTTGCGATTGTAGATCACGACGCCGACGCCGCCCTTCTGCGCCATGTCGATGCAGATCTCGATGCCGTGCGCGAGGTAGGGACGGCAGGTGCAGATGTCGGAGCCGAACACGTCCGAGCCGTTGCACTCGTCGTGGAGGCGGCAGGCGATCCTGGTCTCGGGCTTGCCGAGCTTCTGCACGTCGCCGAAGAAATAGATCGTGGCGCCGCCGATCGGCGGCAGGAACAGCTCGAGGTCGGGCCGCGTCACCAGCTCGGTGTACATGCCGCCGGTGTGCTCGAACAGCGTGCGGCGCAGCTCGGCTTCCTTGACGCCGAAGCGCTCGGCGATGCCGGGCAGCCACCACACCGGCTCGACCGCCGCCTTGGTGACGCGCACGTCGCCGGCCGGCGTCAGGATGTCGTTGTCCGGCTTCAGCCGGCCCGCGGCGATGGCGTCGCGGATCTCCGGCATCTGCACGTGCGCCTTGGTGATGGCGATGGTTGGCCGGATATCCCAGCCGACCGCCAGCTTGTCGGCGAAGACCTCGGCCACCATGTGGCCCCACGGGTCGAGCGAGACGATCTTCTTCGGGTCGAACCAGCTCTCGAACGGCCCGATCGGCTCGGCCGGCGAGGTGTTGGTGAAGTCGGGGCGATGGCCGGGCTTCAGTTCCTGCGCGGCGATCGCCAGCGCGCGGTAGATGCCGTAGGAGCCGGAATGGACGCCGATCGCGTTGCGCCGCGCCGGGTCGGCGACCGTACCGACCACCGGTCCGCGAATCGCCGGGTCGCGCGCGCCCCAGATCACCGGGGGAGCGGCCTTCCCGCCCTGCGCGGGATGCGTATTCAGTCTGATGTGCGCCATGTGCTTTCCAAGAGCCCAGAAGCCGGGAAAGCGAGGCATCCTAGTGCCTGTGGATGAACTTGGGAAGACGGTCGCCCGCCTCGAGGCGCTGGAGAGGCGCTGACGCGCGGCGTTGCTGGCCAGCCGGCGGAGTGCGATGGTCCGGCCATGAACCGACGCTCCACCCTCTTCGTGCTGCCCCTGCTGGCCACCCTGTCCCTGTCGTCCCTCGCGCCGGCCCAGCCGGTCGTCAACCTGCCCGCCATGAAGCCCGTGACCCTCGGCGGCTCGGGCGCCTCGACGCTGGCCGGCGAACTGCCGCCCTCGGGCAAGGCGCTCTACACGGTGCAGGCCAAGGCCGGCCAGACGCTGATGGTGTCGGTGATGCCGGTATCGACCGGACTCTCCTTCCAGGTGTTCCGCAGCGACGCGGCAGTGGCCCGCGCCGCCGACGGCCAGCCGCTGGTCACCGGCGCCACGCTGCCCGACGCCGGTCCGGCCGACCGGGCGACCGCCTGGATCGGCGCGCTGCCGCGCGACGGCGTCTACTACGTGCTGCTGGCCCGCGACCCGGCCGCGCCGCCGGCCCCCGCCGCCTACAACCTCACCTTCTCGCTGCAGTGACGGCCGGCCCTCGCCCCGCCTCTTTGCCGAGTTGATGCAATTTGGTTAGGCTGCGGGTGGAGGAACCCGTCATGAAAGCGTTCGCCGTCGTTGCCGCCGGGCTGTCCCTGGCCATCTTTCCCGCCGTCGCCCAGGCGCAGCAGGCGCCCGCGGCGCCGCCCGCCGCCAAGCCGGCCCAGACGTGCCAGTCGCAGCACGTCGAGGCGCCCGGCACCTCGGCCGCCTCGCTGATCGCCCGCGGTTTCGACATCAAGGCCGCCGTGGTCGGCGGCCTGTGGGTCCAGAAGGACCGCGAGGTCTACTTCTGCAACTCGGGCCGGGCCGGCGACGCCGACAACCTGTGCTGGCGCCTGCGCGAGCCGGTCAAGGGCCAGCCCTGCCCCTGAAGACCTGCCAAAAAAAGTGATTGCGCCCTTGATGCAATCATACAGAATGGATTCCGTTGTGTGATCCATCGGGCCGGTGCGTGCTTGGGGTGTACCGGGCCACGGTAACCAACGGCGTTGAGAAGTGCCGGCGCATCCGGGGTGGCTGCGCCGGCATCCT
This sequence comes from Pseudomonadota bacterium, assembly GCA_020160955.1. Taxonomy (GTDB): domain Bacteria; phylum Pseudomonadota; class Alphaproteobacteria; order Reyranellales; family Reyranellaceae; genus Reyranella. The sequence goes on along the minus strand of JAIUOX010000034.1, from coordinate 11,684 downwards.
TCTCAGGACTTCCCCGAACAATCGAAGGTCAGGACGCGCGGCGTGAAGGTCGGCGGCGGCCGGGTCGCGGGCGGCAGGGTGCGCGGCCAGTCGCCCGCCTTGAGGTGGCGCTCGACGATCGGCACCAGGCCCTGGAAGAAGATCCACGCGCGCACGCGCTCGCCCGCGGCGCTGTTGTGGATGGCGTCGATGAACAGGTCGGGGTCGAACGGCATGGCGCTGGCCACATCGATGAACGGCAGCTTGCGGGCCTGGGCGTACTTGGCGAACACGCGGTTCTCGAACGCCGCCATGCGCTCGAGATCGGCGTAGCGAAACGGCGCGTAGCCCTGGTTCAGGTAGTCGAGGATCGAGCGGTGCCGGATCGGGTCGAGCACCATGCCGTCCCTGACCAGCCAGATGAACGACGCGATCACCAGCTCGGCGCCCTCGGCCCGGGCCATCGCGTCGATCGCGTCGAGATCGCGCAGGATGATCGGGAGGTTGATCGGCAGGTCGCCGCGGCCGATGTCGGGATCCTTCTCGTCGAGGCCGGCCGGCCAGCTCAGCATGTAGGCCGGCTTGGCGGGCTCGCCGCCGCCCTCGGGCTTCTGACCCGCCTTGCGCAGCGCCTGGACGCGCCGCACCAGCGCCGAATCGTAGGCGAGATCGTCCAGCCAGGAGCTCTGCGCGGCCGCGGCCGGCGCGGGTGCCGGGGCCGCAGCCGGGGCCGGCGCAGGAGCAGCTGCGGGAGCGGGAGCCGGCGTGGCGGCGGTGGTGGGCGATGAAGCGGGTGACGACGCCGGGGCGGGTGACGACGCCGGGGCGGGTGACGACGCTGGCGCGGGAGCCGCCTGGACCGGGGCCGGCGCGACCGGCCGCCCGGGGCAGGCCTCGCCCTTGGCCAGCGGCGGACGCTGGGCGTTGGTCATCGGCTCGCCCTGCAGGGTGCGCAGGTTGAACTGGTTGGCGCCCTCGTAATAGACGAGCAGGTCGGGCTGCAACGGCATGATCTCGTCGCGCACGATCACCACGTTGTCCGACGAGTTGATGCTCTCGCGCCCGGCGTTCAGCACCTCGAACCGGACATCGAGCTTGTGGAACGCCGCCCACTGGTTGAGCCAATGGCCGACGAAGTCGGGGTAGGACCACGGGTAGAAGTGGTTGCCCACCGTGGTCGAGGCGCCGACGAAGGCGATCCGCACGGTGCGCGGCTGGCGGGCCGCCGGGACCGGCGCGCCGCGGAAACCGAACTCGTTGGTCACCAGCCCGATCGGCGTGCTGGCGTTGGGCAGAAAGCGGTAGGGCGGACGCGATTCGCCGTTCGCCGGATCGTAGACGTAGATGCGCCCCGGTGCGCCGCACAGGTAGACGTGGCGGCAGGGATCGCCGACGAACTTGGCGTTCCACGCCTTGAACATGTCGGCCCGGCGCGTGCCCTCGGTGATGCCGCTGCGCTCGACGAGGCGCACCAGCTCGACATCCTGCGCCGTCGGCGTGCGGCGGTTGGGAAGCGGCGCCGGGTCGGTGAAGAACCAGGCCCGCTCGACGCCGGGCGCCAGCGGCAGGGAATCGACGTGGCGGCGGGCCGGCGTTTCGTCGTTGGCGTCGTCCAGCCAGCGCACCATGAACTCGGCCGCCAGCGTGCAAAGCACGACGGTCACCGCGATCAGGAGGATGTTGCCCCAGCGCTTCGTCACCGCCGGGATGTACACCATTCCCGTACAAAGATCGTCAGGCCATTTTTCGCCGCTTGCCGCGCCCCGGCAAAGCCGCTGGAGTGCGCCCATGCAGTTCGGTTGGCTCACCCTTTCCCTGTCGCCCGCGCCCGAACAGGACGCCGGTCGCATCGACAACCTGATCGAGCAGGCCTGCACGGCCGAGCGGCTGGGCTTCTCCGACGTCTGGCTGACCGAGCACTACTTCACCGGCGAGAGCGTCTACTGCGATTCGCTGATGTTCGCGGCGGCCCTGGCGATGCGCACCGAGCGGGTGCGCATCGGCTTCGCGGTGGTGCAGATGCCGTTCCACCACCCGGTGCGGCTGGCCACGCAGCTCGCGCTGCTCGACAACCTGAGCAAGGGCCGGATCGACGTCGGGATCGGCAAGGGCACGGTGTACAACGAGTACGAGTTCGTCGGCCACGGGCTGCGCAGCAGCGACAGCCGCGAGCGCATGGAAGAGGCCGTCGACATCATCGGGCGGGCATGGCGCGAGGCGCCGCTCGACTACCATGGCCGCTTCCACACCCTGCGCATCCCGGCGATCCGGCCGAAGCCGGTGCAGCAGCCCGGCCCGCCGCTGTGGCGTTCGGTGATCTCGCCCGGGTCGTTCCGCGAATGCGGCCGGCTGGGCGTGCCCATTCTCACCGCGCGCCTGCCGGTCGAGCGCATCCGCGAGCGCTGGGCGACCTATGCCGCCGGTATCGAGGAAGGCGGGCACGACGCCGCGACCCGCGACCGCCTGCTGGCGACCAGCGCGCTATGGCGCAACGTCTACGTCGCCGAGTCCGAGGCCCAGGCCGAGGACGAACTGGCGGCGCTGCTGGGCGAGACGCGCGCCCACATGATGCACGTCCGCGAGGCCTACAACCCGCCGGACTTCGCGCCCGATCCGGCGACTCTCAATGCCTGGACCGATCCCGCCGTGCCGGATTCCGAGGCCATTCCCTTCGCGCTGCGCACCGGGTCCCTGTACGGGTCGCCGCGCCGGGTCCGCGAGCAGGTCGCCGAACTGCGCGACGTCGGCGTGCGCCACCTGCTGTGCCAGACCGGCTTCGGCGCGATGGACCACGCGCAGACCATCGCCTCGATGCGGCGCTTCGGCGAGCAGGTGATGCCCGCCTTCGCGCGCTGACCGCCTAGCAGTCGCCGAGCCGCTTGCCGGTCAGGATGCTGCTGCCCTTCACCGTGGCGCCGGTCTTGTCGCGCAGCAGCAGCTGGCCGAGGCCCTCGTAGCTGTCGGGCTTGTAGCGCACCTCGGCCTCGGCCGTGACTTCCGGCAGCTGGTCGTTGGCCGGGCACACCGTCTTGGCCTTGAACAGGCCGGGCGCCTTGGGGCCGGGCGTGAAGGTGCAGCCGTGCTTGGCGAACTGCTCCGGCGGCGGGTAGAGCACCCGCTCGATCGTCGCCTCGTCGCCCTTCAGGCAGAGCTGCCGCGACGCCGGCGGCGTCGGCTGCGTGCCTTCCAGCGTCGTCTTGTCGGTGATCTCCCACATCCCGGGCTGCAGGGCGGTCTGGGCCTGCGCGGTCGCGACGGAGGCGCCGGCCAGCAGGACGGCGAGAACAAGACGCTTCATGTTGTATCGGCTTTCCGGTTGTGGGAGCGGCATCCTAGTCGACCGCGTCCCGGGCGTCCGGCGGCAAATCGCGCGGTCTTGTTGCGCGGCCGGGAACCGAAGCCCCGGCCCGCGCGTTTCACCTCCTGATGCCGAGCGAAGAGTCGACCGCTGCGAGCGGCCCCCTCGCGGGACGGAGCGTGCTGATCGTCGAGGACGAAGCGCCGATCGCGCTCAACCTCGCGGCCGCGGTCCAGCGCGCCGGCGGCCGCGTCGTCGGTCCCGCCGCGACCGTCGGCCAGGCCCATGCCGCCATGGCGGACCGGCGGATCGACGGCGCCCTGCTCGACATCCGGCTGCGCAACGAGACGTCGTTCCCGCTGGCCGACGTGCTGGCCGTCCTCGCGGTTCCCTTCGTCTTCGTCAGCGGCCTGTCGAGCGCACTGATGCCCTACCCCCACCGCGAGCGCCCGCTGTTCGACAAGCCGTACGAAACCGACGAGGTGATCGCGGCGCTGGCGCGGCTGATCGACCATCGGGCCGGCTGAGGCAACCCGCGGGCGACCTTGCCGGCGCTCAGCCGGACGCGAGGTCCGGCCAGCGGGTGAGCAGCGCGGCGACCGCGTCGTCGACCCGCGCGGCGAGGATGCGCTCGCCCTTGAACGCCGTGGCGCGCCTTGCATCGCCGGTCGCCGCGGTCGCCTCGAACGGGCCCTCGGGCGCCAGCCGGTCGAGCCGTACGCTGCGCGGCTCGAGCGCCAGCACGACCGACGTCTCGCGCTCGTCGGCATGGCCGCCCGCGGGCACTTCGATCAGTGCGTCGGCCGCGCCGCCCAGCGCCCGCATGTGCAGCACCAGCAGGTCCTCGGCGCCGCCGCAGACGGCGTCGATCGGTGCCTCGGTCGACACGCCGACATTCAGGATCGCGAGGCGGCGCGCGCCCTGGCGCCGCAGCCCGTCGACCAGTTCGCCCAGCATGCCGCGGAACGTCGTCTCCGAGAGCGTCTGGCTGCCCGCGAACCGCGCGAACGCCGGGTAGAAGCCGACATCGACCACGGGCGCCACCACCAGCGGCAGGCGCTCCAGCAGGCGCTGCGCGAGCGCCCGCGCCGTCAGCGCGTCGGTCTTGAGCGGCAGGTGCGGCCCGTGCGCCTTGCTGGCCGCGCCGACCGGCAACAGCACGAGCGCGCCGTCGGAAAAGCGCTGGTTGGCCTCGGGCCAGGTCAGGTCCTCGAGCCACGCACCGGAATTCGTCGTCATGCGCGGCACGCTAGCACGCGGGGCGCGGCGTGCTAACGTCGCGGCAATGGATCTCGTCACCCGAGTGCTGCAGCGCATGGGCCGCAAGGCCACGACGCTCCTGCCGCTGTCGCTGGCCATCGGGCTGGCCTTCCAGGACATCGCGGCCGCCAGCCGGGTGTTGCTGTGGCCGCTGGCGGTGGCGCTCCTGATGCTGGCGCTGGCCCGCATGGACTGGTCGCGCATCCTCGAGCTGCTGCGCCGGCCCGGCCTCGCGCTGGCCCTCGCAATCGTCAACCTGGTGGCCGTGCCGCTCGCGGTCTGGCCGATCTGGCAGGCGCTCGGCCTGTGGCCGGGCCTGGTCGCCGCGCTGTGCCTCAGCGCCATGGCGCCCGGCATCATCTCGGCCGCCACCACCGCGACCTTCCTGCGCCTCGACTCGTCGCTCGCCCTCCTGTTGACGCTGTTCACCAACTTCCTGGTGCCCTTCACCCTGCCGCCGCTGGCGCTCGGCCTGCTCGGCCTCGACCTGCACATCGGCGCCCTCGACCTCAGCCTGCGGCTGGCCACCATCGTCGCCATCGCCGCGGCCGGCGCCTTCCTGATCCGCCGCCGGATCGGCCCGCGCATGGCCGAGGCGGCGCCGGCGCTCGATGGTCTCTCGGTGGTCGTGCTGATGATCTTCGCCATCCCGCTGATGGACGGCGTCGTGGCCCAGGCGATGGCGCAGCCGCTCAAGCTCGCCGGCTTCGTCGGCGGCGCCTTCGTCGGCATGATCGTGTGCAACGTCATCGTCGCCGGCGGCGCGCTGCCCTTCCTCGACCGGCGGGTCGCGCTGACGGCCGGCTACTGCTCGGGCGGACGGCACAACGCGCTCCTGATGGCGGTGCTGCCGGCGTCGGTCGATGCCGACATCTTCCTGTTCATCGCCGCGGTGCAGTTCCCGATCTACATGATCCCGACGCTGCTGCAGCCGGTCTACCGCCGGCTGCTGCCCGAGAGGCCGGCGTAGAAGTCGTTCAGCAGGTCGAGCACGTCGTGCACCGGCCGGCCGGTCGCCTGTTCGACCGCGCGCTTGTAGGGCGGCAGGTTGGTGCATTCGAAGACCAGCGTGTCGATCGCCGGGTGCCGCTCGACCAGGCCGCGCGCCGCCGCCACGACCTCGCGCTCGACGGTATCACGGTCGAGCGTCGGGCCATTGCCGATGAAGGTCCGGGCAAAGCTCGAGTCCTCGGGCAACCCGGCGACCGGCGTGTCGACCGGCGCGCCGACCGCCGCGAAGTGGGCCGGCGTGAGGTTGCGCGCCGAGGCCGTCAGCACGCCGACCGTGCGGCCCGGCAGCCGGCGGATGTGCAGCAGGGCCGAGGTCGCGACCGGCACCGGCGACTGCGCCGCCAGCTCGTCCTGGTAGAGCGCGAGGAAGCCGCAGCTGGTCGACAGGCCGACCGCGCCGGCCTCGGCCAGCGCGCGGGCGTTGGCGACCAGCGCCGCCAGCACGCGCGGCCGGTCGGGATGGGCCGACACGGCGTCGGCCGGACCGATCCCTTCCATGCGGCGGAAGATCACCGGGAAGTCGAACGAGGCCGCGTTGCCGATGTCGCCGACGATGCGCGGGAAGCGCGTGTCGAGCATCAGGATGCCAAGCGGGCCGCTCACGGCCGGCCCGTCAGCGCGGCGGCGTCGGCCACGGCTTCTGCGGGCCGCGCGCCGTCTCGTACCAGCGGCAGGCGCGCATCACGCCGAGATCGTCGAACCGGCGGCCGGCGATCTGCAGGCCGATCGGCTTGCCCTCGGCGGTGTAGCCGCAGTTGATCGAGGCCGCGGGCTGCTCGCTCATGTTGTACGGCATGGTGAAGGAGATGTGCTCCATCGCACGGTCGACGTCGTTGCTCGGCATCTCCCACTCGGCCGGGAAGGTCGGCACCGGCGAGACCGGCGACAGCACGAGGTCGTAGGGCTGCGTCGCGCGCGTCGTGGCGGCACGGATCGCCATGTAGTTGGCCAGTCCCTTGATGACCTTCGGACCCGACACATCGGCGCCGGCGCGGCACCAGTCGGCGATGAACGGCAGCACGCTCGCCTGCTTGGCGTGGCTCAGCGCCGAGAAGTCGACCCAGCTGCGCACCCGCCACAGCAGGTCCTGCAGGTTCAGCATCTCGGCCGTCAGGAACGGCTTCACCGGCTCGACGACGGCGCCGGCGTCGGCGAACAGCTTCGCCGCCTTCTCGACCGCCGCCTTCGTCTCCGCGTCGAGCGGCAGGCCGCAACCGGCGTCGAGGTGCAGGCCGATGCGCAGGCCCCTGGGGTCGCGCGCGCCGGCCGCCCAGTCGATGTCGGCCGGCGGCAGGCTCATGTGGTCGCGCGGATCGGGCTTCGACAGCTCGGCCATCAGCAGGCAGGCGTCGCCGACGCTGCGCGTCATCGGGCCGATGGCGCGGCCGAAGTACGGCGGGTCGACGGGCACGCGGCCGAGGCTGGGCTTCAGGGTGAAGATGCCGTTCCAGCAGGCCGGCAGGCGGACCGAGCCGCCGATGTCGGTGCCGAGGTGCAGCGGGCCGTAGCCCGCCGCCGCGGCGGCGCCCGCGCCGGCGCTCGAACCGCCGGGGTTCCAGGCCGGGTTCCACGGGTTGCGGGTCAGCGGGTGGAAGGAGCTGCGGCCCGACGACAGCATGCCGTAGTCGGGCATGGTGGTCTTGGCGAGGATCACCGCGCCGGCCTCGCGCACCCGCGCCGCCGCCGGGGCGTCCTCGGCCGCCGGCACCAGGTCGGTCGCCGCGGTGCCGAGCGGCACCGGCACGCCGCGGGTCGCGATGTTCTCCTTGATGGTGATCGGCACGCCGTCGAGCGCACCCTGCGGCTTGCCGGCCTGCCAGCGCTTCTCCGAGGCCTGCGCTGCCTTGCGGGCACCGCCGAAGTCGGGCGCGTAGAGCGCCTTGATGGTCGGCTCCCAGCGCTCGACCTGGGCGATCACGGCGTCGACGACCTCGACCGGCGAGAGCTTGCGCGACTTGTAGTGGGCCAGCAGCTCGCCGGCGGTCATGTCATGAAGGGCTGTCATGGGATCCTAGGTTAGACGCTCGGCAAGGAACTTGGTCAACAACGGCGCGATGAAGATGACCGCCAGCATGCGCACCGTCTGCATCGCCATCACGAACGAGATGTCGACGTTGGTCGAGGCGGCGATGATGGCGATCGAGTCCGAGCCGCCCGGGCTGGTCGCGAGGTAGGCGGTCAGCGGGTCGACGCCGGCGCCCCACACCATCAGCGCGCCGACCGCGCCGCACAGCGCGATCAGCGCCAGCGTCGCGGCCATGACCACCGGCAGGGTGCGCGCCGCGTGCAGCAGCAGGGGGCGCGAGAAGCGCAGGCCGATGTTCCAGCCGACGAAGGCGTAGCTGGCCGCCAGCAGCCACGGCGGCAGCTCGATGGTCATCAGCCCGAAGTGGACGAGCACGATGCCCGAGACCAGCGGCAGCATGAACGCGCCGGCCGGGACCTTGAAACGGCGGGCGATCAGCGGGCCGGCGGCGGCCAGCGCCAGCGTCTGCACGAGCGGCCCCCAGTGAACCGGCGGGAACCAGGCGATGTCGCGGGTCGCCTGCGCCGGGTCGAGACCGAACAGGCGGGCGACCAGCGCGGCGATCACCGCCACCATCACCACCCGCAGGTACTGCATGAAGGCGACCAGCCGCGGGTCGGCGCCGTAGTGCTCGGCCATGATGGTCATCACCGAGGCGGCGCCGGCGCTCGAGCCCCACAGGCCGGTCGTGCCCGGCAGCACGTCCAGCCGGCACATCAGCCAGCCCATCAGCGACGACGCGGCGATCACCAGCACGACGCCGGCCGAGAACAGCCCGGCATGCGCCATCACGTCGTCGACGATCGACAGCGGCACCATCTTGGCGACCAGGCAACCGACCACGCCCTGCGCCAGCACGAACGGCGGCAGCGGAAAGCGCACCTTGGCGCCGTTCGAGGCGACGACGATGCCGGCGACCAGCGGCCCCAGCATCAGCGCCGCCGGGGCATGGATCCAGAGCAGGAAGGCCGCGAGCCCGGCCGACAGCGCGACCAGGACCAGCCACGGCCCGCCGACCGCCTTCGCCTTGGCTAACCTACTGGGCAAACTCCTCCGCCTCGCCCTTCATGCCGCGAATGGTCGCGATCAGCTCGACCGCGGCCGCGGCCAGCCGTGCATCATTCGTGCCGCGCAGCACCAGCGAGACGCTGGGCTTGCCGTCGCGGAAGGCGGGGTAGCTGCCGATGTCGAGATCCTCGAAGCGCTTCTGCAGGGCGCCCAGCGGCTCGGCGATGATGCCCTCGGGCAGGTTGGTGCGCACGGTGCGCGAAAGCACCGGGTCGCCACCGACCAGCCGGTGCTTCATCGACTGGAACATCGCCTCGGCGACCTTGGGGATGCCGGCGAAGGTGAACACGTTCTCGACCTGGAAGCCGGGCGCCACCGACACCGGGTTGTCGACCAGCACGCCGCCGTGCGGCACCCGCGCCATGCGGCGGCGGGCCGGGGTGAACAGGGCCGGGTCGCCGTAATGACGGGTCATGCGCTCGACCGCCTCGGGGTGCTCCGAAATGCCCACGCCGAACGCCTTGGCGATGCAGTCCGCGGTGATGTCGTCGTGGGTCGGGCCGATGCCGCCGGTAGTGAAGACGTAGTCGAACTTCGCCCGGACCTCGTTGATGGTCGCCACGATGGTCGCCTCGATATCGGGGATGACCCGGCATTCGCGCACCTGGACGCCGAGCTTGCCGAGCTCGGTGGCGAGGAACTGGATGTTCGAATCCCTGGTCCGGCCGCTCAGGATCTCGTTGCCGATGACCACGATGCAGGCGGTGACGACTTTTCCCGGCTCGGACATGCTGGACGCTCGTTTTTCCTTGTCTTTCAAGAGACTAGCGGAGGGCCGCCGCCGGGCCAAGCACCGCGTCTTGTTGTCGTCGGGATCGCGTGCCAAATAGGCGCCCATGAACGGCCCCCGCGATTCCATCGACGACAGCGACGACTACTGGCGGCGCGACGAGCGCACGATCAAGTTGCACGGCCCCGAGGCATTCGAGGGCATGCGCAAGGCCGGCCGGCTGGCCGCCGAGACGCTCGACTACATCACGCCCTTCGTCGTCCCCGGCGTCACCACCGACCGGCTGAACGACCTCTGCCACGAGTACACGGTCTCCCACGGCGCGATCTCGGCGCCGCTCGGCTACCGCGGCTTCCCGAAGTCGATCTGCACCTCGATCAACCACGTCGTCTGCCACGGCATCCCGTCGGGCGAGCAGCTGAAGAACGGCGACATCGTCAACATCGACGTCACCGTGATCCTCGACGGCTGGTACGGCGATTCGAGCCGCATGTACTTCGCCGGCGACGTCTCGGTGAAGGCCCGCCGGCTGTGCGACGTGACCTACGAGGCGCTGATGCGCGGCATCGCCGCCGCCCGCCCCGGCGGCCACGTCGGCGACATCGGCCATGCCATCCAGAGCTACGTCGAGGCGCAGCGCTTCTCGGTGGTGCGCGACTTCTCGGGCCATGGGCTCGGCCAGATCTTCCACGACGCGCCGAACATCCTGCACTACGGCCGCCCGGGCACCGGGCCCGAGCTGCGGCCCGGCATGTTCTTCACCATCGAGCCGATGGTGAATGCCGGCACCTGGAAGGTGAAGGTGCTGGACGACGGCTGGACCGCGATCACCCGCGACAAGCAGCTGTCGGCCCAGTTCGAGCACTCGCTGGGCATCACCGAGACCGGCGTCGAGATCTTCACGCTGTCGCCGAAGAACCTGACCAAGCCGCCCTACGCCGCCTAAGGCATGGCAGGGGGCCTGTAACGCGGCGCCCCGGACCGCCGTCTCCGAAAGGTGAGACGGTCGCCCGACATGCCCTCCTGCCTTGCCGAAGCGGCGGCGCCGCTGGCCGGCTGCCGCGACTGGATCTACCGCCAGCACCGGCGTGACCGCGCGCTGCGTGGCGGGCTCGAACTGCTGGGCGACGAGGAGCTGCTGGAACTCGTGCTGTTCCACGCGGTCGACCGGCTCGACACCGCGGCGCTGGCCGGTCGCCTGCTCGACCGCTTCGGCACGCTGGGCGACATCCTGGCTGCCGACCCCGCGCAACTCGGCGAGTTCGAGGTCGACGCCGCCGCGCTGGTCCTGTTCCGGGCGATCCGCGAGACCGGGCGGCGGCTGGCCGAGCGCAAGGTCAAGGACATGCCGGTGCTGACCAACTGGCAGCAGCTGATCGACTACTGCCACACCGCGCTGGCGCACGAGAAGACCGAGCAGTTCCGCATCCTGTTCCTCGACCGCAAGAACGTGCTGATCGCCGACGAGCTGCAGCAGCGCGGCACGATCGACCACACCCCGGTCTACCCGCGCGAGGTCGTGAAGCGGGCGCTGGCGCACAACGCCGCGGCGCTGATCCTCGTCCACAACCACCCTACTCGACCCGACTGATCACGCTCAATCACGCTAGAAACCGCTTAAACACGGAACTTATCGCTTGTCGACTGGGGTCGGTTAGAGGCATAAATGGGAGCGGTTTTTCGCGGGATGCGAGGGCCTACCGCCCCCAGTAGCCGACCCCTGCACCCTCGTTGCCGCTCCCAGTTTGGTGAGGGTGGTGAGAAGGATGGCAAGTCTTACCGATGCAGCGATCCGGCAGGCCATGAAGCGGGTCGAGTTGGACAGCACTCAGGAGAGCCTCGTTGATGGCGAGGGCCGCGGCACCGGCCGGCTTGTGCTGGTGTTGAAACCCATGCCGACGCGCGTGACGGCCGACTGGATGGCGCAGCAGTGGCGCGATGGCAAACGGACCAAGAAGAAGCTCGGCTCATACCCATCCATTTCGCTCGCCCAGGCACGCGAAATTTTCCAGCGGGACTACGCCAACGTCATCCAGAAGGGGCGCAGCATCAAGATCGCTGGAGACACCCGGCCCGGCAGCGTGGGCGACCTATTCGAGGCTTATGTGAGGGCACTCAAGGAAGCGGGGAAGCCCTCGTGGGAAGACGCGGAGAAGGGCCTCAACAAGATCGCTGACACGCTTGGCCGTCATCGGCAGGCGCGCGAGATCGAGCCCGATGAGGTTATCGAATTGCTCCGCCCGATCTACGATCGCGGCAAGCGCTCCATGGCCGATCACGTCCGCTCATACATCCGCTCCGCATACAGCTGG
>JAIUOX010000033.1 GCA_020160955.1 Pseudomonadota bacterium | reverse complement strand
CGTAGACAATGCCCGCCATCGCGGCGGCCAGCAGCACCGGCACCATGCCGAAGCGGAACCGGAAGATCGCGACGGCGCAGGCGAAGGCCAGCGTCATCGCCGGCAGGTTGGCCGAGGCCAGCACCGGCACGTCGAGCGTCGCCCCCAGCACCGTCACCGGGCGCAGCTCGGCGAACAGGACCTGCAGGCCGAACCAGACAGCGAGGTTCAGGATCACGCCGACCACCGCCGCGGTGATGGCGCCGAGCGCGGCGGCCAGCGCGCGGTTGCGGCGCAGCGCCTCGACGTAGGGCGCGCCGACGAAGATCCACAGGAAGCAGGGCATGAAGGTCACCCAGGTGGTGAGCAGCCCGCCGAGCGTCGCCGCGACCAGCGGCGGCAACCCGCCCGGCGCGCGCCACGCCGCGAGGAAGCCGACGAACTGCGTCACCATGATCAGCGGGCCGGGCGTCGACTCGGCCATGCCCAGCCCGTCGAGCATCTCGCCCGCGGTGACCCACTGGTAGTTCTCGACCGCCTGCTGGGCGACGTAGGCCAGCACCGCGTAGGCGCCGCCGAAGGTCACCACCGCCATCTTGCTGAAGAACACCGCGATGTCGGTGAAGACGTTGCGCGGTCCCAGCCCGACATAGAGCAGCGCCACCGGCACCAGCCACAGGGCGAGGAAGACCGCCGCGATCGACAGCGCCCAGCGCAGGTTGGCGCGGGCATGCTCGGGTGTCTCCTCGCCCAGCCGCGAGTCCGCCTCGGCCAGCGCCGCGCCGGCCGCCGTGCCGTGCCCGCCGCCCGCCCGGAACGCCGGCCAGTCGAGCCGGCCGCCGACCCAGCCGAGCAAGCCGGCCAACACGATGATCAGCGGGAACGGCACGCCGTAGGCGAAGATGGCGACGAAGGCCGCCAGCGCGAGGCCGCGCATCGCGTTGTTGCGCAGTGCCCGCTTGCCGACCCGCAGGACCGCCTCGACGACGATCACCAGCACCGCCGCCTTGAGGCCGAAGAACAGGCCCTGCACCAGGGTGACCCGGCCGAGCAGGACGTAGACCCAGCTGAGCGCCATGATGGCCACGAGGCCGGGCAGCACGAACAGCGTCCCGGCCAGCAGGCCGCCGGCCGTGCGGTGCATCAGCCAGCCGATGTAGGTCGCCAGCTGCTGCGCCTCCGGGCCCGGCAGCAGGGTGCAGAAGTTCAGCGCCTGCAGGAAGCGCTGCTCGCCGATCCACTTCTTTTCCTCGACCACGATGCGATGCATCACCGCGATCTGGCCGGCCGGGCCGCCGAACGACAGCGCCGCCACCCGCAACCAGACCCGCATCGCCTCCGCAAAGGGGACCCCGTGCGGAGGCTCGTACGCTCCCGCTTCCGGCCGGCGAAGCGACCGGTGTTCCTCGCCTTGGGTACCCATCTAGGCCGCCGCCGTCTTGCGCGGGGAGGTCGATCGCTTGCCAGCGCGGGTCGGCGGCCAGTCATGCGTCTCGTCGCGCGCGTCGCGACACCAGCGCCAGAACGCGTCGTACAGGGCCATGCCGGCGTCGAGCTGCTCGAGGTCGTCGGCATGCATGCGCGACAGCCCGAGCGACGCGGCCAGCAGCCCGGCCGATTCCGGCGCTAGGTCCAGCCGGCCCGTGTCGGCGCCGCGCACGATCTCGGCCAGGCGGTTCATGGCGTCCCCCTGCAAGCCGAACTCCTCTACCATCGTGTCGAAGGTGCAGCGATCGCCGCGATGTCCCCAGAAGACATCGTCGCCCTCGATATCGAACGGCGTGGCGCCGAAGCGCTCGGCGACAGCCCGCACTTCCGACGGCGCGACGAACAGGAAGACCGCCGCGGGATCGACGAAGCGCCGGATCAGCCACGGGCAGGCCACGCGGTCGATCTTGGGCCGCTGGCGGGTGACCCAGACGGTGCGTCCCTGGGCATCGCGCGGCGGGATCTTCGCCGCCGGGACCATCGACAGACCGGCGGCGGCCCAGGCCTGTACCCCGCCTTCCAGCACGTCTGCCGAGAACCGGGCATGCCGGAGCCAGGCGGCGACGCCCTGGCTCAGTTTCAGCCCCTTCTGGCACACGACGACGATCGGCCGGTCGGTCGCGGCCAACGTCCCGGCCCAGGTCGAGGCCTCGGCCCATGGCCTGCGGACCGCGCCCGGGATGAGCCGCGGCATGGCCGCGAAGTCCTCCTCGGTGCAGACGTCGATGATGCTCGGCGCGTCAGGACGGCCGACCAGGCGGGACAGTTTTTCGACAGAGATGTACTGCGGCGCAGGCATGCCGGCGTCCTCCAAGTGGTCAGTGGACGCGATGCTTGGGCATGTCGCCTCGTGGGGAGATCGCGATCCCCATGCCAAAAGGAAGCCCGCGCCACGAACGACTGTCAAGCACCGCCCGGGCGACCGCCGCTGGTCCCGGCAGGCGCGGTGGGCATGTCGCTTCGGGCATGCGGCGTATATACAGGTCGCCGAGGTCAGTTGCCCTGCTGAAGCGTTTGACATACTAATTGCATTGCCGCCGCGACAATAGGGCTCTACGGTCGCCGAATCCTTGGGGGAGCGATGTCGACGTTCGTTCGCATTCTTTTTGCCGTCCTGTGCGCGGTCGCCGTGACCAGTTGCGACAGCCCCGCCACCAAGCGGATCAACTCGCAGGCCGCGCTGAAGCGCGCCTACTGGGGCCTGCCGCAGGACGGTCCGAGCGCCGACGTGACCAGCCGGGTGACCTGCCCGAACGGTTTCCCGTGCGACGTCTTCGCCAACGCCGCCAACTTCGGCGACAACCGCACCGACCTCAACAACAAGCGCCTGACCGTGATCTGGACCTGCCAGCCGCAGCGTTTCGTGCTGTCGGAGGTCGTGATCTCGAGCCTCAAGGTCCGCATGGACTGCGTCGGTGGCCAGCAGGTCGTGCCGCGCACCATCTCGATCCTCGAGGCGACCTGGGGCGCCGGCAACGCCAGCACGACGGTCGACGTGACGCAGCAGGTGCGCGACATCTGCGGCGAGGACTCGACCCGCTGCCAGGTCCCGGCGATGGCCTACATCTTCGGCAACCAGGATCGCGGCGTGCAGAAGATGCTGCGCATCCGCTTCACCTGCAACGGCCAGACCACGCCCGGCCAGCAGTCGATGGAGAACGGCGTCGCCGACCTGCGCTGCGAGCGCAACGTCGACCTCGGCTTCTAGCCGCCGAGGCCGCGCCGGGTTGGCGACAGCGCCGGCCGCCTAGCGCGGCTGCGGCGCACCCGGCGGCGCGGCGACCCGGCGGCACTCGCCGGTCAGGATGCCGCCGATCCCGCTGCGGGAAATCGACAGCGTGCCGTCGTTGCGGCTGTAGGTGACGGTGAACTGCGGGAACTGCGTCCGCAGCGACTGGAAGTTGATGCTGGTCTGCGTGCCGTCGACCAGCGCGCTGCCGTCGAGCAGCGCCGCCGTGCCGCGCAGGTCGTCGAACACCATGACGAAGGCCTGCGACTTGCCGGCGGTGTCGTTGTACTTGCAGCCGAGCCAGCGCGGCTCCGCCACCGCGGGGCCGGACAGCAGCGCCAAGAGCGCTGCCGTCGCGAAGGTCGCGCCCGCCCGCATGGCTACTTCGGCGCCATGCGGATCGCGCCGTCGAGGCGGATCACTTCGCCGTTGAGCATGCGGTTCTCGACGATCTGCATCGCGAGCTGCGCGTACTCCTTCGGGTCGCCCAGCCGCGAGGGGAACGGTACCTGCGCGCCCAGGCTCTTCTGCGCCTCGGCCGACAGGCCCATCATCATCGGCGTCAGGAACAGGCCCGGCGCGATCGTGCAGACGCGCACGCCGACGCTGGCGAGGTCGCGGGCGATCGGCAGGGTCATGCCGACCACGCCGCCCTTCGACGCCGAGTAGGCGGCCTGGCCGATCTGGCCGTCGAACGCCGCCACCGAGGCGGTGTTGATGATGACGCCGCGCTCGCCGTCTTCCATCGGCTCGGCCTGGCTCATCGCCCACGAGGCCAGGCGGATCACGTTGAAGGTGCCGATCAGGTTGACCTGGATGACCTGGGAGAACATGCCGAGGTCGTGCGGGCCGTTCTTGGAGATCGTGCGGGCGGCGCGGCCGATGCCGGCGCAGTTCACCGCGACGCGCGGCGCGCCCAGCTTCTCGACCACCGTCTTGACCGAGGCCTCGGTGTTGGCGGCGTCGGCGACGTTGGTCTTGATGTAGAGGCCGCCCAGCTCCTTGGCCTTCTTCTCGCCGAGCTCGTCCTGCAGGTCGAAGATCGCGACCTTGGCGCCGGCCGCGGCCAGCGCCGACGCGGTCGCGCCGCCCAGCCCCGATGCCCCGCCGGTGACGATCACTGCCTGGCCCTTGACGTTCATTCCGGATCCTCCTCGATACGGCGGCTTTTTTAGCAGGTCCCGCCCCCTTGCCAAGCGGCCCGCCGCTGCCAACCTTGGGGGCATGAGCACGACCATGGCGGGCGACGAGGCCCGCGTCCGCGCCGGCTTCTGGCAGAAGGCCCGGTCGACCCTCGGCAAGGTCCCCTTCACCGAGGACGCCGTCGCGGCCTTCCATTGCGCCACCGACAGCGCCACGCCGCTGGCGGCGCGCACCGTCCTGTTCGGCGCGCTGGCCTATTTCGTCATGCCATTCGACGCCATTCCCGACTTCCTGCTCGGGCTCGGCTTCACCGACGATGCCGCCGTGCTGCTGGCCGCCTATACCGCCGCCCGCCTGCACATCACCGAGGACCACCGCGCCCGCGCCCGGGCGTGGCTGAAGCGCCCGCCTGTCAACCCGCCGGCGGCTTCCCCGGCGGGGGACTAGTCGGCGGAGGGGAGGCCGCGGCGCGGCGTCGCTGCCGCGCCAGCTCGGCCTCGCGGTGGGCGATGTAGAGCGCCGAGGCGATCACGATCGCCGCGCCGACATAGGTCCAGACCACAGGCGTCTCGCCCCAGATCAGCCAGCCGACGAACACCGCGAACGGCAGCCGCAGGTACTCGAACGGCGCCACCGCCGACATCTCGCCGGCCTTGAAGGCCTGGACCCAGAAGTACTGACCGACCGTCGCCGACAGCGCGATGCCGACCGCCAGCACCCAGCCCCACAGGTCGGGCCAGCGCCACACCCAGATCGCTGGCGGCGCCAGCAGGAGCGTCGAGAAGATCGCGAACTGGGTCAGGATCATCAGCGGCGTTTCCGAATCGGACAGCCGCTTGACCAGCAGGATGGAGAGCGAGACCGTCGCGGCATTGGCCAGCGCGATCAGCGCGCCGAACTGCAGGCTGCCCTCGCCCGGCCGCACCATGATCAGCACGCCGACGAAGCCGACGACGGTGGCGCTCCAGCGCCGCCAGCGCACCTTCTCGCCGGCGATCAGCGCGGCGACCAGCACCGAGAACAGCGGCTGCGAGAACGAGATCGCCGTGGCGTCGGCCAGCGGCAGCAGCGACACCGCGTAGAAGCCCAGCACCATCGAGGTGGTGCCCATCAGGGTGCGCCAGAAATGCCCGGCGATGCGCTTGGAGTGCCATGGCCTGACCCGGCCGGTCAGCATCATCGGCAACAGCAGGATCACCGAGATGACGGCGCGGAAGAAGGCCGTCTGCACGCTCTCGATCTGGGTCGAGAGCAGGCGGATCATGGCGCTGGTCGAGGTGAAGATGAAGCCGCCGGCGACCAGCCACAGGGCGCCCTGCACGTTGGGCGGGAGGCGTCGGAGCCAGTCGTGCACGCTCCGGCCTAGATCTTGCGGTCGCGGCCGGCCCAGTAGGGCTCGCGCAGCGTCTTCTTCAGCACCTTGCCGACCGGGCTGCGCGGCAGCGCGGCGACGAAGTCGACCGACTTCGGCGCCTTGACGCCGCCCAGCTTGTCCCTGGCCAACGCCACCAGCTCGTCGGCGGTGACCTTCGCCCCGGGCTTCAGCTCGACCACCGCCTTGACCGCCTCGCCCCACTTGTCGTCGGGCACGCCGATCACCGCGCAGTCCTGTACCGCGGGATGACCCCACAGCACCTGCTCGACCTCGCTCGGGAAGACGTTGAAGCCGCCGGAGATGATCATGTCCTTCTTGCGATCGACGATGTAGACGAAGCCGTCCTCGTCGATCACGCCGATGTCGCCGGTGTGGTGCCAGCCGTGCGTCGAGGCCTCGCGCGTCGCCGCCTCGTTGCGGTAGTAGCCGGCCATCACCAGCCCGCCGCGCACCACGATCTCGCCGCGCTCGCCGCGCGGCAGCAGCCGGCCCTCCTCGTCCATCACCTCGAGCCGCATCAGCGGCGTGGCGCGGCCGCAGCTGGCCAGCCGGTGGCGCAGGTTGCCCTCGAGCGCCGCGACATGCTCCTCCGGCGAGAAGAAGGTGCAGATCATGCAGGCCTCGGCCTGGCCGTAGGTCTGGGTCAGCACCGGCCCGAACACGCGGATCGCCTCGACCAGCTTGTCGACCGACATCGGCGCCGAGGCATAGACCAGGTGCTGCAGCGACGAGTAGTCGTGGCGCCCGATGTCGGGATGGGCGAGCAGCATGTAGATCAGGGTCGGCGGCATGTAGATGTGCGTGACCTTGTGCTTCTCGATCGCCGCCAGGATGGCGCCGGGATCGGCCGTGCCCATGAAGATGTTGGTGCCGCCGTAGGCCAGCAGCGGGAACGAGCAGACGCCGGCGGCGTGGGTCATCGGCGCCACCATGAGGTGGACCGGCGGCGAGCGCACCGGCATGCACGCCCAGAAGATGGCGTTCATCGTCTCGATGTTGCGGTTGGTGATCTGCACGCCCTTGGGCCGGCCGGTGGTGCCGCCCGAGCTGGCGAGGAAGGCCACCGCGTCGGGATCGTCGGGCAGGTCGGGTGCCTGCGGCGCCAGCGCCGCCAGCCAGGCGTCGAACGACGGCGCGTCGATGCAGACGACGTCGCGGATCTTCGGGCAGGCCTCACGGATACGCGGCAGCGAGGACTCGAAGCTCGAATGGTAGAACAGGAACTCCACGTCGGTGTTGTCGAGGATGTAGAGGTTCTCCTCGAGCGCGTTGCGCGCGTTGACCGGCGCCCAGGTGACGCCGGCGCGCACGATGCCGAGCAGGCAGGCATAGGCCGCCGCGTGGTTGGGACTGTAGACCGCCGCCTTGGCGCCGCGCCCCAGCCCCGCCGCCAGCAGGCCGTTGGCGACGCGGTGGGTCTGGTCGCGGACCTCGCGGTAGGTCCAGCCGCGCGTGCCGTCGTGCAGGCAGTCGCGGTCCGGATAGCGGTCGGCGCCGCGGTCGAAGAAATCGATCAGCCGCATGGCGTCAGGCGTTTCCCTGCATTTTCATCGCGCCATCGTGCCACGGCCCGGCGGCGCCGTGAATCGCCATCGAATTGCCGCTGGCCGCTTCGTCCAGTATCAACGAAGCGTGCCGGCAGAGACCGTGCGGCGGCCGCCGCTTCCCCTCCTGACCTCGCTGCGCTTCTTCGCGGCGGCCGAGGTGGTGGCCTTTCACTTCGTCACGACGCGGCCCGGCGGCCCCGAACCGTCCTCGGGCATCGTCGCCGGGCTGGCGAGCGGCGGCTTCGCCGCGGTCGCCTTCTTCTTCGTGCTGTCGGGATTCATCCTGACCTACGTCCACACTGGTCCCGACAATACCTCGCCGGTCGACGTGCCGGCCCGGCGCTTCTGGCGGCTGCGCTTCGCCCGCCTCGCGCCGGCCTACTGGGTCGGGCTCGTGCTGTCGCTGCCGATCCTGGCGATGGAGTTGCAGGACGGCGCGCTGCCCGGCTGGTCGTTGCCGACGTGGCAGCGGATCGCCGGCCCGCTGATGGTGCTGGCCTTCGTGCAGGCATGGTGGCCGCCGCTCGCCATCCTGTGGAACATGCCGGCGTGGTCGCTGTCGGTCGAGGTGCTGTTCTACGCGCTGTTCCCGTGGCTGGCGCGGGTCACCGCGCGGGTCTCGCCGGTCGCGCTGCTGATCGTGTCGGCCGCCGGCATCCTGTTCACCACCTGGCTGCGCCGGGACTTCCTGTCGCCAGACGGGCTGTTCCCCGAGCCGCGCGGCGACCACCTGTGGCAGGCCTACTTCCCGCCGCTCTACCTGCCGCACTTCCTGTTCGGCATGGCGCTCGGCCGCTGGTACCTGCGCGGCGCTTCCGGCCGCGTGTCGCGCCACTGGCTGACCGTCGCGTCGCTGGCGCTCGTCGGCCTGTTCGCGGCGGCGTCATGGCTGCCGTGGTGGACGCGCAGCGACGCCGCGCTGATGCCGCTGTTCGCGCTGGCGATCCTGGGCGGCGCGACGCCGTCGCCGGGACGCAGCCTGCTCGCCCATCCCGTGCTGCAGCGGCTGGGCGAGGCGAGCTACGGGCTCTACATCCTGCACCTGCCGCTGCGTCTGTGGTGGGACGCCGCCATGCTGATCGTCGGCCTGCAGCTGCCGGAGGCCGGGATGTTCCTGTTCTACTTCGCCTTCGCCACGATCGGCTCGCTGGTCGTGCTGCGGACCGTCGAGACTCCGCTGCGCCGCCTGATCGCCGGCGGCGCCCGCTGAGCCTCAGCCGGGCGGCGGGGTCGTGGCGCCCGGTCCCAGCGGCCGCTGCATCAGCACGCTGTCGAGCCAGCGGCCGAACTTGAAGCCGATGTTCTTCAGCGTGCCGACCATCTCGAAGCCGCAGGCGGCGTGGAGCCGGATCGACGGCGCCTGCGCCGAGTCGCCGATCACCGCCACCATCTGGCGCTTGCCGAGCGCGGTGCAGTGCTCGATCAGCACCGGCAGCAGCGCCTTGCCGACGCCCTGCCCGACCGCGTCCTTGTCGATGTAGATCGAGTCCTCGACCGAGAAGCGGTAGGCCGGCCGCGGCCGCCAGTTGCCGGCGTAGGCGTAGCCCATGACGCGGCCGGCGCGCTCGGCCACGAGGTGCGGCAGGCCGAGGTCCAGCACGCCGGCACGGCGGCGCTTCATCTCGGCGAGGTCGGGTGGGTCGATCTCGAACGATGCCGTGCCATGCAGCACGTGGTGGGCATAGATCTCGGCGCAGCGCGCCATGTCGGCCTCGGTCGAGGCCCGCACGATCAGGTCAGTCACGGGAATCTTTCCTGCACTTCAACGCGTGCAGGTTATAGCGCGTCAGTTGTTCTGGCGGCGAATCGAGGCCGGGTCGGGGCTGTCGTTCTTGAACAGCGAATCGGCCAGCTGGATACCGGTCTGCAGGTCGGCCAGGGTGACGGTGACCCGGTTGCCGCGGTTGTCGACGATGGTCCAGCCGTTGAGCTGCAGCGGGCTCTCGTTCAGGCGAACGATCACCTTGCCTTCCTGCGGTTTGCGCGCCTGGCTGAGCGTCACCTCGAGCAGGCCGCTCACCTTGTCGATCTTCTCGACCTGAAGGTCGCCGCTCAGGGTCAGCGGGTCCTTGACCAGGAAGGACGCGGCCGTCCAGCCGATCGGCCACTGGCCGAAGTCGCGGGTCGACGGGTCCCACATCGTCACCTGGCTGCCATCGGCCACGATCTTGAGCTGCGACGGCGCGTCGTACTCGAAGCGCATGCGGCCGGGACGGCGGACGTAGAGCGTGCCCTGCAGGATCGCGCCATTGGGATTGGACTGCACGAAGCGCGCCTTCAGCGTGCGGATGCCGTTGAAATACTGCTCGATCTGGGGAACACCGACCTGCTGGGCACCGGCCGGCAGGGCGGCGAACAGCGACAGGACGGCGGCGGTCAGGACGGCGAGGGAAAAGCGCATGCTGCCCATATGTCCCCCGAAAAAGGCGGAATCAAGCACGCCGGCCGGGCGCCCCGGTGGCCCCGGTGGCCGTCGCGTGGCCGAGCAGGCGGCGCGCCGGTTCCGGCAGCGACTCCACGAAACCCGGCGGCAGGTCGAGACGCTCGAGCTCGGGCGTCTCGCGGAAGTTGACCGGGTCCCGGTACCACGGCCGCGCGTAGGTGCCGTAGAGCAGCGGCCGCGGCGCCGGCGAGCGGTTCTCGGTGCCGTAGTGCCGCAGCCGGTAGTCCCACAGCACGCACGATCCCGGCGGCACCACCGGCAGCAGCGTCGCCGCATCGTCGCGCCGCGCCTGCCAGCGATGGCTGCCGGGCACCAGCATGGTGCTGCCCTGCGTCTCGTTCATCTCGACCAGCGGCAGGGCGAAGGTGAGGGCGTAGGGCGGCAGCATCGCCGACAGCGCGCTGCCGAACAGGTGCGGCCCGTCGTGGTGCTCGTGCTGCGCCGGCGCGCCGGGCATCGACAGGATGCAGCCATAGGCCTCGAGGATCGCGGTCGCCTCGAGCACCTGGTGGACCACGGCGACGACAGCGGGATTGGCAAAGACAAGCGGGTCGGCGAAGACGCCGGCGAAGCGCAGCGAGATCATGTGACGCTTGCCGCTGACCGTCAGCGCCGGACCGGCGGTGGCCGCGTCGCGCACGAACGCGGCGTAGTCGGACAGGAAGGCGCGGTGCAGCGCCTCCACCGTGTCGCGCGGCAAAACGTGGTCGAGGACGACGTAGCCTTCCCGTATAAAGAAGTCGGCGGCGGCCGCGAGCTGCCCGGAGGATCCGAGGGGATCGGCGGATATGCCGTTGCAGTCGAACCTGGTCATGATTGCCGCGTCCCCGGTGCCCGGGACATCGATAGCGGACCCGGGCGACGCGGCGCAAGGGGACCCGGCGCACCGGTCGATGCCTTGAAGCCGCTTCACTACTACCGCGTTTACGGCCTCGTGCTGGCGATCGACCGGCCGCTGCAGTCGCTCGATCCCGCCGAGCCTGTCGCCGAACCGGTCGCCGGGCCCGCGCTGACGATCTCGTTCGTCGAGGCCGCGCGGATCCGCGATGCCGTCCCGCCCGAGCGGATCGTGCGGCCGGCCGACGACTGGATCTCGCATGCCGTGCTGCCGGACGGCGGCGCCTACCTCGACGCGCCGGGCGTGGTCGAGGCCGTGCTGTCGGCCGACGGACGGCACGCGCTGTGCGCCCGCGGCGAGGCGGCCGACCCGCGCGCCGTCGAAGCCAACCTCCTGAACATCGTGCTCGGCACCGCGCTCACGCTGGCCGGCGAGGAACCGCTGCACGCCACCGCGGTCGAGGTCGCGGGCCGCGCGATCGGCCTGCTCGGGCACAGCGGCGCCGGCAAGTCGACGCTGGCCGCCTTCCTGCTCGGACGGGGCGCGCGCCTCGTCACCGACGACCTGCTGCGCGTCACCTTCGCCGACGGGCAGGCGCGCGTGCATGCCGGGCCGTACCGGCTGAAGCTGTTCGAGGAAGCGGCGCGCCGCCTGCTGCCCGGCGCCCTCGCCGAGGGCTACTTCAACCCGCTGAGCGGCAAGATGATGGTCACGCCGCCGTCGACCCGGGGCGCGCGGCCGGCCGGCGCGCCCGCGACGGGCCTGCCGCTGGCGGCGCTGTTCTACCTCGGCGACCTGCCCGGCCACCCGGCACCGACCGCCGCCCGGGCGGTGCCGCTGTCGGGTCACGAGGTGATGCGGGTGCTGCTGTCCTCGGCCATGGACGACCGCAACACCACGCCGGCCAGGCTGGCGCGACAGCTGCGCTTCGCCGGCCTGCTGTCGGCCGCGGTGCCGATCCGCGCCTTGCGCTACCCCCGCCGCTTCGATCTTATGGACGACGTCGCCGCGGAGATCTTCCGGACCGCCTCGCCGTGAAAAGCCTCGCCAAGCTCCTGTCCCTGCCGGCCGAAGACCGCCGGCTGCTCGGCCGCGCGCTGGCGACCAACGTCGAGGCGCGGCTGGCGCTGCACGTCCTGTCGATCGACCGGCTGCGCGCCTGGGCTACCCGCCCCGGCACCGCCACGCGCGATGTCGAGCGCATCGTGTGGGCCGGGCGCGCCGCGGCGCGGCGCACGCCGTTCGCCACCTGCCTGTCGTCGGCGCTCGCGTTGCAGCGCCTGCTCGCCGCCCACGGACACGACTCGGAACTGCACATCGGCGTCGCCGGCGACGACGGCGTCTTCGCCGCCCACGCCTGGCTCGAGCGCGAGGGCCGCATCCTGATCGGCGAGGACGATCGCGCGCGCTACACGCGGCTGACGGGCTGGACCACGACGCCGGCCGCTTCCCGCGAGCAGGCCTGACCCTGTTCGCCGCACTGTACGAGGTCGATGGCGGACCGCTTCGCCTGCCGCCGCTGCCGGGCAAGGCGACCACGATCGAGAGGATCGGCCGCGCGCAACGGGTGGCGCTCGTGCGATCGACCGCGCCGTCCGATGCCGGCCTGGTCGACCGGGCGTGCGTCGAGAGCCTCGACGACCGGTTGTGGCTGGTCGGCGAAGTCCGCCTCGACGGCGCGGACGAGCTGCGCCGACACCTGGCCGCCGCCGGCACGGTGGAAGCGGCGACGGCCGGGCCGGCGCGTCTCTGCCTGCTCGCCTACGCGCGCTGGGGCGAGCCGGGTCTCGACCGGATCGCCGGCGACTTCGCGTTCGTGATCTGGGACGAGCCGCGGCAGGTCCTGCTGGCGATGACCGACCAGTGGGGCAAGCGCCCGCTGTTCCACGGCCGGGCCGGCTCGATGCGCGTCGTCGGCAACGCGCTCGACGCGGTCGCAGCGATCGCCGCGCCGGGGCGCGAGGCCGACGATTACTGGATCGCCGATTTCCTGACGCTGGGCGCCAGCCGCGAGGCGCACCGGACGGCCTACCGCGACGTCGCGCGCGTGCCGCCGGCCCACCGGCTGCGATGGCACGCGGGCGAGGCCGGGTGCCGCCCCTACTGGCGCCTCGACGTGGCCGAGCCGCTGGTCCTGGCGCGCCGCGACGATTACCTCCAGCGCTTTCGCGACCTCGTCCAGCAGGCGATCGCCGACCGCCTGCCGCCCGCCGGCGATGTCGGGATCTCGATGAGCGGCGGGCTCGACTCGACCGCGCTGGCCGCGCTGTCGGTGCGCCGTGCCGGCGACGCGAAGCAGGTCGGCGCGATGTGCATCCACATCGAGGCGTCCGCCGGCGCGCGCGAGGACGCCTTCGCCACGATGGCCGCCGACCATCTCGGCATCGACCTGCGCATCGTGCCGTTCGATGCGTTGAGCTACGACCCGGACTGGCAGTCGCGCGGCATCCGCCCGGCCGAGCCGCTGTTCGGCATCGTCAATGCCCACCACCTGCGCGGGCTGGGCGAGTCGCTGGCCGCGCGCCATGCCGTGTGGTTCGAGGGCGAGGGACCCGACAACGCGCTGGCCTTCGACCGCGATCCCTACCTGTCGTGGCTGTGGCGGCGTCGCGACTGGTCGCGCCTCGCGGGCAGCCTCGCCTCCTACGCGAGGGTGAAGGGCGCGCGCGGCTGGCTCGAGTCGCTGCGGCGCCACGCCCGGCCGCCGGCCGATGGCGTGGCGGGTGGCGTGGCAGGTGGCGCGGCCGACGAGTCGCTGCCGCGCTGGATCGATCCGGGCCTGGTGCAGCGCCTGCACCTGCGGCAGCGCATCGACGACCTCGGCGCGGGCGGCGACGGCTCCCATCCGTGGCACCCCGAGGCGTTCCGCTCGCTCACCGGCCCGGCCTGGCAACGTCACTTCGCGGGCTACGGCTTCGAGGAAGCACTGTCGCCGGTGCAGTGGCATCACCCCTACTTCGACCTGCGGGTGATGACGTTCCTGTTGAGCGTTCCCCCGATTCCCTGGGCGTGGAAGAAGAGCCTGCTGCGAGAGGCGATGAAGGGCTGGCTGCCCGAGCCGGTGCTGCGCCGTCCGAAGACCGGCGTGCCGGTCGCGCCGGTCGCCGTCGCCCTGGCGCGGCATGGCCTGCCGGCCGTGATGGCGCCGACGCGGCTCGCGGGCTACGTCGACCGTGCCCGGTTGCCGCCGGCCGACGGGCCGGAAGGCGACCTGCTGCAATCGCTCGCCGTCTACGCCGTCGATCACTGGCTGGCGACGCGGCCTGCGACATAGGCGTCGGCCAATTTACAAGGTCGGGGCCGACTCCTAAGGTCGGTCGATGATCGACGCGGCCACCCGCTTCCGGAAGACCCCTCGCCAAGTCTCGTGCCAGATCAACGACGAGATCGCGATCCTCGACATGGAGAAGTCGCTCTACTTCCGGCTCGAGGGCATCGCGGTCGATGTCTGGGAGGCGCTCGACCAGCCCTGCTCGGTCGCAGAGTTGCGCGACGGCATCGTCGCCCGGTTCGATGTGACGCCGGACACATGCCAGGCCGACATCGTGGCCCTGCTCGACCAATTGCAGTCGCAGGGACTGGTCGAAATCGCCCCCTGAAGGCCGATATATTTGCACTCCCGGGGGCCAACGCTGCGGGCGGGGGGCGACAAAGGCGTTCTTTTAAATCTGTCTTGATGTAGTATTTCTCCGGGGAAACGGAGTGTGTGGAGCCATGAGCGACAAGCCGAACAGTGAGAAGGTCGATGAGGTCCGCGCCGACGAGGCGCCGGCTCGCGCGCCGTATCGTCGGCCGGTGGTGGTCCAGCTCGGGTCAATCCGCGACCTGACGCTCTCGGGCGGCTTCAGCGGCACCAAGGATGGCGGCAAGACCTTCCCGAACCGGACCGGCCGCGGTGGCCGCTTCGGCGCCGACGGTTGCGCCGGCTGAGGACAGCCTCGGGGGCAGCCTGATGCATGCGATGGGATAGCGTCGCGTTCGACCTGCTCTGCTCGATCGTCCGGCCCCGGCCCGACCTCGACAAGGCTCGCGAGATTCTGAAAGAGGGCGTCGATATCGACGTCCTTTTTTCTTTGGCCGCGCGGCACGGCGTGCGGCCGCGCCTGTCGGTGCTGTTGCCGCTCGGTCTCGACCCGGCGGCCGAGCGTTCGCTGCGCGCCGCGCTCGCCACGTTCGAGCGCGACCACGTCGCGCGATCGCTCGCCATGGTCGACGAACTGGTGCGGGTCACCGCCGCCCTGGCCGCCGCCGCGATCCCCGTCGTCGCCTTCAAGGGACCGGTGCTCGCCCTGCAGCTCTACGACGGGCTGGCGCAGCGCGAGTACGCCGACATCGACCTGCTGGTGCCGCCCGACCGGGCCGACGCCGCGCAGGCGCTGCTGGCCACGCTGGGCTACCGCAACATCCAGGGCGACGCCGCCTTCGTGCGGACCTTCCTCGGCGCCCAGCGCCAGGTCGCGCTCGACCGGCCGGGCCTCGCGGCGGCGATCGACCTGCACTGGGCGTTCAGCGCGGCGCCGCTGCCCTTCCCGCTCGACAGCGCGGAGATCTGGCCGCGGCTCGTCCCGCTGTCGATCGGCGGCCGGCCGGTGCCGACGCTGGCGCCCGACGACCTCGCGCTCCTGCTGGCCGGCCATGGCACCAAGGAAGCCTGGCACAACCTCGCCTGGGTGGCCGACTTCGCGCGGCTGGTCGACCGTCACCCCGAGCTCGACTGGGCCGACCTGCTGCAGAGGGCGCGCCGCCGCCGTTGCGGCGACGCCGTCCTGCTGGCCGCCGCGATGGCGCAGCGCCTGCTGGGCGTCGAACCGCCGCGCGGGCTCGCCGCGCCGCTGGCGGCGAGCCGGCGGGTCGGCGCGCAGGCCGACCGGCTGGCCGAGGCCCTGCGACAGGGTGCCGCCGAGGGACCGCGCGAGCATCTCCACGACATCCTGCTGTGCGACCGGCTCGCCGACCGGTTGTGGGCCCGGGTCCGCACCGCGCTCCGGCCGACCGCCGGCGACCACGCCGCGCTGCCGCTGCCGCGGCCCCTGTGGCCGCTGTACTGGCTGACCCGTCCCTTCCGCCTCGCCGCCCGGACGATACGTCGCTGCTGATTGGTCCCGGATTGGGCATGTCTTGCCGGCCGAGCGGCGTCTTGGCAGGCCCGGCCCGGCCCGCATCGTGCTAAAGGACGGTCAGGAAGCGCATCAGGGGAAGGCTTCATGACCGAGACGGCTGTCCAGCCACGACCGAACTTCGAGCGAATCGCGCTCCTGTTGCAGGGCGGCGGCGCGCTCGGCGCCTACCAGGCGGGCGTCTATCAGGCGCTGGCCGAGGCGAAGATCCATCCCGACTGCGTCGCCGGCATCTCGATCGGCGCGATCAACAGCGCGCTGATCGCCGGCAACCCGCCCGAGACGCGGGTCGAGAAGCTGCGCACCTTCTGGGAGACCATCACGACGCCGCCGTTCGGCGTGCCCGACGTCGCGTCGGTCAAGTTCGGCAACGATTTCCAGCGCCAGTTCGTCAACCAGGTCCGCGCCTTCGGCACGCTGATGGGCGGC
This sequence comes from Pseudomonadota bacterium, assembly GCA_020160955.1. Classification (GTDB taxonomy): domain Bacteria; phylum Pseudomonadota; class Alphaproteobacteria; order Reyranellales; family Reyranellaceae; genus Reyranella. The sequence goes on along the minus strand of JAIUOX010000033.1, from coordinate 27,282 downwards.
GCGCCGAGCTTCTTCCAGCCGCGCTTCCCGCCGCCGCTGTTCGTGCCGACCACGACGCCCGACAAGCTGGCCTACTACGACACGCGGCCGCTCAAGACGCTGCTCGAGCAGCTGGTCGACTTCGACCGGATCAATGCCAAGGACCTGCACTTCGCGGTCGGCGCGACCAACATCCGGACCGGCAACTTCATCTACTTCGACAACCTGACGCACGTCATCGGGCCGCAGCACGTGATCGCCAGCGGCTCGCTGCCGCCCGGCTTCCCGGCGACCGAGGTCGACGGCGAGTACTACTGGGACGGCGGCGTCGTCTCCAACACGCCGCTGCAGTGGGTGCTCGACAACCGCCCGCGGCTCGACACGCTGGCCTTCCAGGTCGACCTGTGGAGCGCGCGCGGCGAGCTGCCGCGCGACATGGTCGAGGTCGACGTCCGCCAGAAGGACATCCGCTACTCCAGCCGGACCCGCGCCAGTACCGACCAGTTCCGCCACACCCAGTCGATGCGCCGCGCGGTGGCCCGGCTGCTCGACTGCCTGCCGCCGGAAATGCGGCAGAGCGCCGAGGCCCAGTTGCTCGCCAACGAAGCCGACGAGAAGGTCTACAACATCATCCACCTGATCTACCACGCGCGGAAGTACGAGGGCTCGTCCAAGGACTTCGAGTTCTCGCGGCGCACCATGGAAGAGCACTGGGCGACCGGGTACGACGACATGATCCACACCCTCGCCCATCCCGAGGTGCTGCAGCGTCCGCAGAGCCCCGACGGCGTGTTCACCTTCGATCTCAAGATGCAGGGCCGCAAGTAGGCCGGGCCGCAAGTAGCAGGAGAGTGCCATGAAGATCGCCGACGTGCGCAAGACGGCCTTCGCGATGCCGTTGAACAACCCCGCCTACCCGCGGGGTCCCTACAAGTTCTACAATCGCGAGTTCGTGGTGATCAGCTACCGCACCGATCCCGAACTGCTGCGCGCCGTCGTGCCCGAGCCGCTCGAGGTGATCGGCGACACCGTGAACTACGAGTTCATCCGCATGCCCGATTCGACGGGCTTCGGCGACTACACCGAGACCGGACAGGTCATCCCGGTGCGCTTCAAGGACAAGGACGGCACGGTGCAGGAAGGCGGCTACGTGCACGCCATGTACCTCGACGACAACTCGCCGATCGCCGGCGGCCGCGAGATCTGGGGCTTCCCCAAGAAGCTGGCGACGCCGAAGATCAGCCACGAGAGCGAGACGCTGGTCTGCACCCTGCACTACGGCAGCGTGCTGTGCGTCAGCGCCACCATGGGCTACAAGCACCGCGAGATCGATCACGCGCCGCTCTTGAAGGCGCTGGCCAAGCCGGCCTTCATGATCAAGATCATCCCGCACGTCGATTGCACGCCGCGCATCTGCGAGCTGGTGCGGTACTACTGCGAGGACGTGACGCTGAAGGGCGCCTGGGCCGGCCCGGCCGCGCTGCAGTTCTTCGACCACGCCATGTGCGACGTCAACCGGCTGCCGGTGCGCGAGGTCGTGTCGGCCAGCCACTACGTCACCGACCTGACGCTCGGCCTCGGTACGGTCGTCCACGACTACCTCGCCTAGCGCCCTGACCCCGAATCACAGAGAGAGGATCGACACCATGTCGCGTTTCAAGGGAAGAGTTGCCATCGTCACCGGCGCCGCGAGCGGCATCGGCAAGGAAATCGCCCTGCGCATCGCCGCCGAGGGCGGCATCCCGGTCATCGCCGACCTCAACCTCGACGCCGCCAACGCGACCGCGAAGGAGATCAAGGCCAAGGGCGGCGAGGCGTTCGCGGTGGCGATGAACGTCGTCGACGAGGCGCAGGTCGAGAAGGGCGTCGCCGACACCGTCGCCAAGTACGGCAAGGTCGACATCCTGGTCAGCAACGCCGGCATCCAGATCGTGAAGCCGCTGGTCGACTTCCCGTTCGCCGACTGGAAGAAGCTGCTGTCGATCCACCTCGACGGCGCGTTCCTGACGACCAGGGCCTGCCTCAAGCACATGTACGCCGCCAAGTACGGCCGCGTCGTCTACATGGGCTCGGTGCATTCCAAGGAAGCGTCGAAGCTGAAGGCGCCCTACGTCACCGCCAAGCACGGCCTGATCGGCCTCGCCAAGGTGCTGGCCAAGGAAGGCGCGGAGTTCAACGTGTCGGCCAACGTCGTGTGCCCGGGCTTCGTGCGCACCCCGCTGGTCGACAAGCAGATCCCCGAGCAGGCCGCCGAGCTCAAGATGAGCGAGGAGGACATCATCAAGAAGGTGATGCTGAAGGACACGGTCGACGGCCAGTTCACCACGACCGACGAGGTCGCCGACGCCGTGCTGTACTTCGCCGGCGCCTCCAGCACCGCACTGACCGGCCAGTCGATGGTTGTCAGCCACGGCTGGTTCATGCAGTAGGCCAGGAGCCACTCGCTGCAGGGTCGAGATCGTGGTCCAGTAACGGTCTTCCCCGACGGCGCGAAACGGCCGGGCGCGTCCCGGCCGTTTTTCGTATGATCGGCCGGGGAGGACGCGATGGCGCGAGTGCAGCAGATCGATGCCGGCTGATGCGGTGCCCTCGGCGAAAGACCGCGCCGAGGGGTACGTGACCGAGATCGGCTACACCTTCGACTACCATCCGCGAACCAACCCGCTCTACATGCGCCTCGCCCTGCGCCGCGCCGGCCTCGAGCCGCCGAGCGTCGCCCAAGCCTGCGAACTCGGCTTCGGCCAGGGCGTCAGCCTCGCGATCCACGCCGCCGCCGGCAGCGCGCGCTGGGTCGGCAACGACATCAATCCCGACCACGTGCGCCACGCGCGCGGCCTCGTCGAGGCCGCCGGCGTCGCGGCCGACCTCCACGCCGAGAGCTTCGTCGACTTCGCCGCCCGCACCGACCTGCCGTCGTTCGACTTCATCGTGCTGCACGGGATCTGGAGCTGGGTGTCCGACGGCAACCGGGCCGCGATCGTCGACTTCGTCGGCCAGCGCCTGCGGCCCGGCGGCGTGCTCCATGTCAGCTACAACGCGCTGCCCGGCAAGGCCGCGATGGAACCGCTGCGCCACCTCGTCGTCCAGCATGCCCGGCAGGCCGACAAGGGCGAAGGCATCGTGCCGCGCATCGACCGCGCCATCGACTTCGCCGCGCGCCTGCTCGCCACCAACCCCGCCTACCTGCAGGACACGCCGGGCCTCGCCAGGTCGTTCGACACCCTGAAGGATGCCGACCGCCGCTACCTCGCGCACGAGTACTTCAACCGCGACTGGCGCCCGATGCACTTCGCCGAGGTCGCGGCGCACCTGGCGGCCGCCGGCCTCGTGTTCGCCGGTCCGGCCGGATACAGCGGCGCCGTCGAATCCCTGCTGATCGAGCCCGCGCAACAGGCCATGCTCGACGGCATCGACGACCCGGTGCTGCGCGAGACCGTCCGGGACTTCCTGCTCAACCGCGGCTTCCGCTACGACTACTGGATCAAGGCGCCGGTCGAGCGCGATGCCGGCGACGGCCTGCGCGACGAGCGGATCGTGCTGGTCGCGGACAAGCCCGCCCTGCCCTTCGAGGTGCGTGCGCCCCTCCTGCTACGCGGCAAGGGACCGCCGGACGCCACGGTCTCGGCGGTGCTCGATCTCCTGTCCGACCGCAGGGCCCGCTCGCTGGCCGAGATCGCCGCGTCGCTCGGTGGCCAGGCCAGCCTGGCGGATATCGCCGACGTCGCCGAGCTGCTGCTGGGCCAGGACCTTGTCGGCGCGGCGCAGTCCGACCGGGAGGCCGAGGCGGCGCGCGGCGCCACCGACCGGCTGAACGCGCGGCTGCTCGACGGGTTCGAGCCCGGTGCCGGGAGGCGCGCGCTCGCCAGTCCGCTGCTGGGTGGTGGCCTGACGGTCAGCCGGGACGAGGCTGGGCTCCTGCGCGGGGCCCAGCCCGGCGACCCCGGCATGACCCGCTTGCGCTCCCTGATGATCGCCTGACCGGCTTGTCGGGGCGGCGGTCACGCCGCATGATCCCGGGCAAGACAAACACCGACCGGGAGGATCAGGCATGGCTCGCGCCTTCGAGATCGAACCGATCGACGCCACCTTCGGCGCCGTGGTCCGCGGCATCCGCCTCGCCGACATCGACGCGGCGGCGTTCCGCCAGCTGCACGACGCGTGGCTGGAGTACGCGTTGCTGGTGTTCCCCGGGCAACACCTGCGGCGCGACGAGCAGGTCGCCTTCGCCCGCCGCTTCGGCGCCCTCGAGTTCGAGATCCTGCCGATCAGCAACGTCCGTTCCGACGGCACCGTGCGGCCCGAGCAGGACAACGACGACGTCATCAAGATCCTCAAGGGCAACATGGGCTGGCACCACGACAGCACCTACATGCCGGTGCAGGCCAAGGGCGCGGTGTTCAGCGCCGAGGAAGTGCCGGGCAGCGGCGGCCAGACCGGCTTCGCCGACATGCGCGCGGCCTACGACGCGCTCGACGCAGCGACCAGGGCGCGGCTCGAGGGCATGTCGGCGCACCACTCGCTGCACTACAGCCAGTCCAAGCTCGGCCACAGCGCGCGGAAGGCCGACGGCGAGTACCATGGCTACGGCTTCCACGACGGCCCGGTGCCGCTGCGCCCGCTGGTCAAGGTCCATCCCGAGACCGGCCGCAAGTCGCTGCTGATCGGCCGCCACGCGCACAACATCCCCGGCCTCGCGCCGGACGAGTCCGAGCGCTTCATCGAGGGGCTGATCGACTTCGCCTGCCAGCCGCCGCGCACCTACCACCACGACTGGACGCCGGGCGACACGGTGCTGTGGGACAATCGCTGCCTGATGCACCAGGCCACCCCGTGGGACATGACCCAGCGCCGCATCATGTGGCACAGCCGCATCGCCGGCGACCCGGCGAGCGAGTCGGCGGTCAGTGCGGTGGCATCGGGATGAACAGCGGCGGCGGGCCCGACATGTTGGTGCGGGCCCGGATCGCCGCGTCGTCGGCGCCGTGCGGCTTGAGGTAGACGTAGAACGGCGTGCGGCGCTCGACGATGTCGCGGCCCGGCTGGGCCTGGCGGCCGATCAGCAGGTCGGCCTGCACGCGGACATGCATGTAGCCCGGGATCAGCTCGGCCCAGCCCGTCACGTCGGGCGTGAACGCGACCTCCCAGGTGTAGCCGTCGACCAGCCGCACCACGCCGCTGCCGGCCACGCCCAGCGCGCGCGACGGCACCTGCTGCCACGCCGTGCCGACCTGCACGAAGACGCCGACCGCGTTCAGCATCACGAACAGCGGCGCCGCCGGGTTGGTGTTCTGCAGCGACAGCGTCATCCGGAACGACTTGCCGTCCGGCTCGGCCACGATGCGCTTCAGCTCGACGTAGAGCGCGCTGCGCGCCTCGTGCTCGAGCAGCAGCCGCGCCTGGCGCTGGCGCTGCAGGTCGCGCGACTGCCAGATGCCGACCGCGCCGTCGATCGCGAAGCCGGCGCACAGCAGGCCGATCGCGCCCATCAGCAGCGTCGACCGCCACGGCCGGAAGCCGCGCCCGAGCCCGTCCTCGACCTCGACGGGAGACGGGCGGCGCGGCCGCGGGTCGGCCTCGCGCAGCCGGTCGAGCAGCGGGCTGGCCGCCGCCGCGGCGGCGCCGTCGCCCGGCGCGTCCAGCCGCCGCCGCAGCCGGCGCAGTTCGGCCCGGTCGGCGGCCTGCGCGCGCCACAAGGCGCGGATCAGCGCGTCCTTCTCGGCGTCCGACAGCGCGGCGAGGTCGGGCCGCTCGGTCATGGCCGCCGCCTCACGGCACGATCCGTCCGCCGGCGATGTGCACGACCTGCTCGGCCGCCTCGGCCAGCGCGAGGTTGTGGGTCACCAGCAGCAGCGTCGTGCCGAGCTCGCAGTTGACCGCCAGCAGCTCGTCCATGATCTCGATCTCGGTCTGCTCGTCGAGATCGGCGGTCGGCTCGTCGGCCAGCAGCAGCGCCGGCTCGTTGACCAGCGCGCGGGCGATCACGGCGCGGCGCTGCTCGCCGGCGGAGACCTCGGCCGGGTAGGCGGCGCGGTAGTCGGCGAGGCCCACCCGGTCGAGCAGCACGGCCGCCCGCTCGTAGGCCGCGCGCTGGCCCAGCCGGCGGCCGAGCAGCGCCGGCAGCGCGACGTTGTCGACCAGCCGCAGCGTCGGCAGCAGACTGGTGAACTGGAAGACGAAACCGATCCGGCGATTGCGGAACTCGGCCAGCCCGTCGTCGGACAGCCCCCACAGGTCGGTGCCGTCGATGCCGACCGTGCCGTCGGACGGCCGGCTGAGGCCGCCGATCATCGCCATCAGCGACGACTTGCCCGAGCCCGACCGGCCGATCACCGCGGCGAACGTGCCGGGCGCGACGTCGAGATCGACGCCCGCCAGCGCCTCGATCTCGCCGCGCTCGGTGCGGTAGCGCTTGTGCAGGCCGCGGCAGGACAGCATCAGCCCTCTCCCCGCACCAGGTCGTAGACGTCGCGGCGGCTGGCCCGCCACGCCGGCACGAAGACGCCCAGCGCGCCGACCGCGGCGGCCAGCGCGATCGCCGCCAGCCCGAGCAACGCCGTGTCGAGCGGGCCGATCCAGGCGAACGGCAGGCCGACCGCGTCGAGCTGACGGACCAGGGCGCGCTCGAACAGCCGCAATGCCAGCACGCCCACGCCGACGCCGAGCACGCCGCCGGCGCCGGTCGCCAGCATCGCCTCGGTGACCATCATGCCCAGCACCTGGTCGCGCCGCGCCCCGATCGCCTTGAGCAGGCCGAGCTCGCCGCGCCGCTCGGTGACGATGGCGGAGAACAGCACGCCGACCAGCAGGGCGAGCCCGGCGACCATCAGCGCCATCAGTACGAGCAGGCCACCGAGCAGCGCCGACAGTCCCTGGCGGATGCCCGACAGCGTGCTGTCGCCCGACACGACCTTGATGCCCTTGACGCTCGACAGCAGCGCGAAGCGCGCCTCCAGCGGCGAGGCGCCCGGCGCGAGCTCGGCCAGGAAGCCGCTCGCCTTGCCCGGCGCCAGGGCGGGCGGGCTCCGGCCGCCGGCCGCCGCGGCGATCGCCGGCGCCAGCGCCTCGAGCGACGCGAACGGCAGGAACAGGCCGCGCTCGTGCGGGCCAACGCCGGTGCGGCCGAGCCGGCCGTAGATCGTGTGCGGCCGGCCGAAGATCAGCAGCTGCGCCCCCAGCGCGCCGTCGCGGCCGGCGCCCAAAATGACATCGCCCGGCTGCAGCGGGCGGTTGATCCGCTCGACCAGCCACGGCTGCACGGTGAAGTCGCGGTCCGGCTGGAAGCCCACGAGGTCGACCGCCTCGAACTGGCCGCCGACCCCGGAGCCGGCGACCCGCACCACCTTCTGCGCCGCGACCCGGCCGAGGCTGGCGATCGCGGCGCGGTCGAGCAGGCCGGCATCGAGCACGAGGTCGGTCGGTTCGACGACCAGCAGGGCGGCGGTGATGTTGGTCAGCGCGCCTTCCGGCACGACCATCAGGTCGGCGCCCAGCCGGGTGAAGCCGACCGCCATGCTGCGGTCGATGCTGCGCATCAGGACGGTGCCGGCGAACACCACGCCGCAGCCGAGCGCCACCGCGGCGACCAGCAGCAGGCTGCGCGCCTTGCGCCGCCCCAGGTTCTGCAGCGCTAGGCCGAGCGAGAGGCCGCGGATCAGGGCGGGCCCCGCATCAGAGCGTGCAGGACCGCGTGTGCTTCATGTGCCAGAGCTCGGTCGGGATGATGACGCAGTCATGGTGCCCGCCGTTGCTCGGCAGGATGCCGATCAGCGTGTCGGTCGAGGTGTCGATCACGGCGATACCGCTCGACTGCCGCTGGAAGCCGCTGAACGGCGTCAGCACGTACTTGCCGTCGTAGGTCAGGGCCGGCGTCTGCAGGTCGGGACCGATGCCCTGGACCTCCTTGATGATCGTCCAGGTCCTGGTGTCGACCACCATGATGCCGCTGTAGGCCGGCGACGGGTGGAGGATCGACAGGTAGAGCTTCGAGCTGTCGAGCGAGAACACCATGTGGAACGGGTTGGGATACTTGCCGCGCCACAGCGGGTCCTCGACATGGGCGATCTTGCGCCACTTCGTCGGATCGGGATCGGAGCAGCTGAACACCGAGGCGTTGTTTTCGCGCAGGTTGTTCATCATCACCAGGAAGCGGCCGTCCGGCGAGAAGCCGATCTCGTGGCCCGGCGAGTGGATCTTGTCGAACACCACGCGCCAGGTGTCCTTGTCGATCCGCTCCACCGGGTACTGGTCGCGCGAGTCCTTGTTGAACTGCAGGAAGGCCACCGGCTCGAAGTTCTTCTCCGGATCGAGGATGGCGATGCCGCCGCACAGCCGCACCACCGTCGCCGCCCAGCGTCCCTCGGGATGCCAGATCGTGCCGTCGGCGCCGGTCAGGGTCAGCGGCGCGTCGCCGGGCAGCGAGCCTTCCTCGACGAACAGCTCGCCCATCGGCACCATTTCCCAGTCGATCTTGTTGCCCTTGGTGCCCTTGTAGTCGTAGAGGCCGGTACGCGGATCGGGATGGATGCGCTTGATGGTCAGCGTGCCGCCCTTGATCCAGGCGTCGCGCAGTTCCGGCACGTTCGGCGTCCAGTCGTAGCGCAGCGCCGCCTTGACCCGCGAGGTCGTGCGGTCGAAGCAGGCGGCGATGTCCTTCTGCCCGTCGGTCACGAAGTACGACTGCGCGTCCTTCGGGTTGACCGTGACGTGCACGCCGAGGCCGAGCCCGGTCGTCTCCGACACGTTCTCGACCAGCTGCATCTGGGTGCCGTCGAAGCGCACGCGGTAGATGTTGGTGCCCGGCGGCGCGGTCTCCGCGGTGACCCTGCCCGGGATGCCGTAGATCAGCGAGTTCTGGCCGCCCTGCGTCGAGTTCACGAACTCGAAGCCGTGCATCGGGTCGGAACTCGGGAAGGCGCAGAGATGGTGGCTGATCGGGTTGTAGTCGCCGTAGTTCCAGTACCAGATCGACGCCAGCACGCGGTTCGAGTTGAGATCGATCGCGTAGGTGCCGCCGCCCAGCTTGGTCGGCAGCAACGCCACCCAGTTGCCCAGCCCCTGGCCGCGGAAGTCGGCCCGCGTGTCGACGACCTCGCGCACGATGTTGTGGCGCTGCGCCTCGGTGTAGTTGGCGCCGGCATGGCGCACGCCGTGATCCGACACCGAGCCGCCACCGTTGTTCAGCGCGTTGTAGCCCAGCACCGCCGCTTCGGCCGCGACCGCGGTGCCGACCGCGACATTGAACATGGTGCGCCGCGACACGCCCTTTGTCTTGACCGGCGGCGGCGCCTTGCGCGCCTCGGCCGCCTTCTTGTCGGCGAGGTAGCCCTGGAAGTCCTCGTGGTCCTTCTTCTCGACCTCGGTGCGCCGCCGCACGTAGTCGTCGGGCGAAACCCGGGCCGGAACCTTGCCGCCCTCCGGCGCGATCTTCGCGCCGGGCCCGCCGCGCTTGCCATCCCGGGTCGTTGTCCTGTTGCGCTTGGCCATCGCACACTCCCCCTAGAAGCACGCGGAAAGTTTATTCATGGGCCCGCGCCGTGCAATCGGCGCCAAGGCACAACTGCCGCTTTGCGATAAACTTCTCTTGAAGCAAACTGGCCGCGACTGCCGGAGCGCCCCGTGGATTACATGGTCATCATCAGCGCCGTCGTGCTCGGGCTTTCCGTGCTCGCGACGCTGGCCAAGTTCCTCGACTGGTTCGTGCACAGCGACCCGCGCACCATGGTGCGCACCTCGCGCTGGATGCTGTTCCTGCTGCTGCTCGTGCTCGTTTCGCTGGCCGTCTACAGCGTCGCCCAGCAAAACTGGTCGATGGCGATGCTGCTGGGCGCCGGAGCGCTGGTTCTGTCCCTGTTCCTGCGGTGGCGTGCGCTGCTGGCGCCGCTGCGGGCCGTCGTCGCCGCGCTGCGGCCGCGGCCACGGCCGTTCGACATGGAGATCTGGCAGGATCCGCCCGACGATCCGCGCACCGTGCAGCGCGCCGCCGCGATCCTCGAGGCCTATGTCAGCCGCAGCTCGGTGCTGGCGTTGCGCGACGAGCGGCGACGCGGCAATGCCCCGCCGGACGACGATGACGCTGGCGTCATGACACCGGGCGAGGCATTGGAAGTGCTCGGCCTCGAGCCCGGCGCCGAGGACGGCGCGATCCTCGCGGCGCATCGCCGGCTGGTCCACCTGGTCCATCCCGATCGCGGCGGCTCGGCCTGGCTGGTCGAGCGGGTCTACGAGGCGCGCGACGTGTTGCTGGAGCGACGGGTGGAAGAGCGGGACGCAGATCGATGAGCAAGACGGGAACGGACATCGCCGAGGAACTGCGGGCGGAGTGCCTCGAGAGCACCGCCGGGCAGGCCGAGCGGCGCATCGAGCACGACATCCGCTGGCGGGCGGCGCGCGAGATCGAGCGGCTGCGCGCCTTCGGCAGCGGCTGGCAACCGATCGAGACCGCGCCGAAGGATGCCGTGCCGGTCCTGCTCTTCTGCCCGGGCCTCAAGGGCAACGCGGCGCGCGACGTCGTGGTCGGCGTCTGGCGCTTCGACGCCAACCGGCGCAGCTTCGGCTTCTGGGTGAGCGATGTCGGCGCGCTCGACACCGGCTTCTCCGAGACCGGGCCGTGGATCGAGTACAAGGAACTGCATCCGACGGCGTGGGCGCCGCTGCCGGCGCCGCCCGCTTCCTAGCCCCGGCCTAACCTTCCCGGGCCTCGGCCGCCTGCCACGCCGCGCGGGCGTGCGCCGCCTCCTTCTCGAGCCGGTCGACGCGGCCCGACGCCTTGGTGTCGACGACGTAGAGCACGCCGCCGATGCCGAGGATCAGCGCGCCCCACACGTAGTAGGTCCAGGCGTCGACATCGAGGCGCAACAGCACGACGACAAAAGGGATCGGGAAGAACACGCCGACGAAGCGCACCCACGTCGCGCGCTGGTAGGAAAGCGCCGCCGCCTCGGCCCGCGCCTGCAGGGCGTCGGCCTGCCGGCGCAACGCCTCGGGATCGTCTGCCGTGTCCTGGCTCACCGCTGTCCCTGCCCCACTCGACGGATGCCGAACACCCTGCCACCATCGCGCCGTTCGGACAAATTGGGGACATCCACCGTGAGATTGAGCGACAACGACGTCATGGTCGCGGCCACCCTGGCCGCCGCCGTGGGGCAGACCATGACCAGCAAGACCGCCGGCGACCTCGTGAGCGTCTTCGAGGAGATCATCGACGAGTTGACCAAGCGCGGCGGCACCGGCGCCATGTGCGCGGCGTCCTACAAGAAGCACTTCCCCAATGCCGGCGGGGATCACCAGCATTTCCCGGATCGCTGACGCAGGCCGGCACCTCGGCGCCGCCCTGCTCGGCCTCGGCCTCGGCCTCGGGCTCGGGTTGGCGGCGACCGGCGTCACGGCCGCGCAGGCGATGTCGTTCGCGCTGGAGCGCGGCACGCAGGGCCGCATGGTCGTGGTCGGGCGCGGCACCATCGAGAGCGGCGACGCGCGGCGCCTGCGCGAGGCGCTGCAGGGCGCCGAGCGCGACGAGTGGGGCAACCGCCAGCTGGTGCTCGAGAGCCTGGGCGGCAACGTCGGCGAGGCCTTCGCGATGGTCGAGGTGATGGACGCCGAGAAGGTCACGACGCGGGTGCGGGCCGGCAAGAGCTGCGCCTCGGCCTGCGCCGTGATCGTGTTCGCCGCGGGCCTCGACCGGGTGGTCGAGCCGGGTGGGCGGCTAGGCATCCACACCTGCTACGACAAGGCGCGCGGCGGCCGCTCGACCAACTGCAACGAGCTGATCGCCAACGCCGCGCAGAAGTACGGCGTGCCCTTCATCTCGACCTTCACCCTGATGGAACTGACGCCGCCCGGCTCGGTGCGCTGGCTGGATGCCGAGAACGCGGCCTGCTGGCGGCTGTCGCGCGATCCCGCGCCGCCGCCCGGCCGCAAGCCGCCGCCCAACGACCCGTCGGCCTGCCCGCCGCCGCTCGCCGAGCCGGCGCGCGGTCCCGGGATCACGCCGCGATGACACGCCTGGCCCGCGCGCTGCTCGCCGGCCTGCTGGCGCAGGGCGCCGTCGCGGTCGAGGCCGCCGACATGCAACGCGTCGGCGGCTTCTCGATCGACCGCACCGAGGTGACGGTCGCGGATTTCGCGGCCTTCGTCGCCGCCACCGGCCTGGTGACCCGCGCCGAACGAGAGGGCGGCGGGTCGGTCTACGAGGCGGGCTGGGTGAAAAAGCCCGGCTGGACGTGGCGCACGCCGTTCGGCGTGCCGGGTGACCCGCGCGAGCCGGCCGTCCATGTCACGTGGGGCGAGGCCGATGCCTACTGCCGCTGGGCCGGCAAGCGCCTGCCGACCGACGCGGAGTGGGTCGAGGCCGCCTACACCGAGCGGCGCGCCGACCCGCCGGCGCCGTTCCGGCCAGTCCTATCCCTACCCGACCGGCGACAGCCCGGCCGGCGCCAACTGCCTGCAGGAGTGCGGCCCCGCGCCGGCGCTCGACCGCTCGGCGCGGCTGACCCGCGGCATCGGCCCGGCCCGCGCCGGCACCACGGCGGCCGGCGTCAACGGCCTGTACGACATGGGCGCCAATGCCTGGGAATGGGTCGACGGCACGCGCGGCGGCGAGCGCATCACGCGCGGCGGCTCGTGGTGGTACGGCGCGGCCCAGATGCGGCGCGAGCCGGTGGCGACCAAGCCGGCCGACACCGCCGTCGTCTACATCGGCTTCCGGTGCGCGCGATGAGCCCGGCGCGCCGGTCGGGCCTCGCCGCGCTCGAGACCCGCGTGCCGCCGCCGCTCGTCGCCGCGCTGGTGGCGCTCGCCATGCTGGCCACGCGCTGGTTCGACGCCGCCCTGCCGATCGACCGGTCGTGGCGCATCGGCATCGCCGCCGGGCTGGTCGTCGCCGGCTTCGCCTTCTCGGTGCCCGCGGTGCTTTCCTTCCGCGCCGCGCGCACGACGATCAACCCGCACCGTATCGAGAACGCCGCGCGGCTGGTGACCGGCGGCGTGTTCGGCCTGTCGCGCAACCCGATGTATCTCGGGCTGGCGTTGCAGCTGCTCGGCTGGGCGGCGTTCCTCGCCACGCCGTCTGCCCTCGTCGGCCCGGTCCTGTTCGTCGCCTGGATCACCCGCTTCCAGATCGTCCCGGAGGAGCGCCTGCTGTCGGCCCGCTTCGGCGCAGAGTACGATGCGTGGCGCCGCCGCGTGCGACGCTGGATCTGACCATGCCCGCCAAGCCTTCCGCCAAGTCTCCCGACAAGTCCCCCGCCCGGCCGAAACCCCGGCCCCTCGGCTTCGACGACCTGAAGGCCAGGCAGCGCAAGCTGCGGCCCGGCTTCCCCGAACCGCTGGGCCTGCGCGTCCACCGCGCCATCAGCTGGTTCGGCCGCGCCATGGCCGAGGACGGCGATCCCGACGTCCGCTTCATCCTGCTGTGGATCGGCTTCAACGCCGCCTATGCCGGCCACATCGAGAGCGAGAGCGACAAGGAACGCGACGGCTTTCGCCAGTTCTTCGAGACCCTGCTCAAGCTCGATTCCAGCCACCGCATCTACGACGCGGTGTGGGATCGCTTCTCGCAGGAGGTCCGCACCCTGCTCGCCAACAAGTACGTCTTCCAGCCGTTCTGGCATCACCAGAACGGCGTGCCCGGCTACGGCAACTGGGAAGACCGGCTGGCCGCCAGCCAGCGCGACACCCAGGCGGCGATGGCGCGCTTCGACACCGCCCGCCTGCTGCGCGTGGTGTTCGACCGTCTCTACGTACTGCGCAACCAGCTGGTCCATGGCGGCGCGACCTGGAAGGGCTCGGTCAACCGCGCGCAGGTCCGCGACGGCGCCGCGGTGCTGGCCTGGATGCTGCCGATCTTCATCGACATCATGATGGACAACCCCGGCCACGACTGGGGCCAGCCCTACTACCCCGTGGTCGCCTGATCGACCGGAAGGAGGGCGCCCTGCGCCTGACCCGCCTCACCCGCCGTAGCCTGCTCGCCACCGCGTCCGCCGCCCTGCCGCTGCTGGCCGCTCCTGCCACCGTGCGCGCCGCGCCCTCGCCGTTCGTGTTCGCCGACGGCATCGGCCGGCGCGCCGACGGTCCCGACCTGCACGCCCTGAAGGGTGGCCAGCCCGACTTCCCGCGCGCCGACCGCCGGACGTGGTGGACCCCGGCAGGCAGCGTCGACGGATTCTCGCGGCTCGACGCGATTTTCCCCGCCTCGACCGCGCGCGCCGCCGCCAGCCCGTCGCCGTGGCGCCGCGCCGGTCGCGAGCCGGACATCCGCTACACCAACCCGTCCGGGCTGGGCGGCGGCCGGTTCGACATCGACGGCTACCTCGACCGCAACCCGGTGACCGGGCTGCTGATCGCCCGCGACGACGAGATCCTGGTCGAGCGCTACCAGTTCGCCCGCACGGACGCGATGCGGCTGACCTCCTTCTCGATGGCCAAGACCATCGTGGCACTGCTGGTCGGCCTTGCCGTCGCCGACGGCCGCATCCGCTCGCTCGACGACCCGGCCGAGCGCTACGCCACGACCCTGGCCGGCACCGAGTACGGCCGCACGCCGGTGCGCGACCTGCTCACCATGTCGTCGGGCGTGAAGTTCCGCGAGGAGTACGACGGCAACGACGACGTCACCAAGCTGTCGATCGCCACCTTCGGCCGCGGCAGCGAAGGCGGCGCGGCCGCGCTGCGCGACTTCAACACGCGCGTCGCCCCGCCGGGCACCCGCTGGTACTACGCGTCGTCCGAGACCTACGTGCTGGCGATGATCTGCCGGGCCGCGTTCGGCCGCTCGCTGAGCGCCGTGCTGCAGGAGCGGGTGTGGCAGCCGATGGGAGCGGAGGCCGACGCGAGCTGGCTGACCGACCGGTCGAACCTCGAGATCGGCTACATGGGCTTCAATGCCGTGCTGCGCGACTACGCCCGGCTCGGCCGGCTGCTGGCCGCCGGCGGACGGTCGGGCGACCGCCAGCTGGTGCCGCGCTCGTGGGTCGAGGCCATGAGCACGCCCGCCTTCAGCGCCAGCCAGACCGGCAACGGCAACGGCTACGGGTACCAGACCTGGATCGTGCCGGCGCGCGAGCCGACCTTCGCGCTGTTCGGCGTGCGCGGCCAGTACATCTTCATCGACCCGGTGCGCCGGCTGGTCATGGTCAACACGGCGGTGCGCAGCGATTCGCGCGACCGGCGCAATGCCGAGACCTTCGTGTTGTGGCAGAGCGTGCGCGCCGCTATCGGCGCGCGGCCAGGATGACGCCGAGGCAGGCGATGTCGACCGCGTTGTCGATGTCGAAGCCGCCGACCGGGTAGCCGGTTGCCGCGCCGATGTCGGGCAGCGGCCGCACCCGGACCAGGGTCTCGCCGCAGGACGGGCAGTCGTAGGTGGTGTCGCGATGGACGGTGGTACGGCAGTGCGCCAGCGTCGTGCCGACGCCGCAGCCCGGGCAACCGACCGCGAGGTCGCCGTCGTCGATCCGCATCGGCAGTTCGCCGTTCAGCAGGTCGGCGACGGTGATCGCCCCGGTCGACCGGCCGCCCTCTTCCTCGCCGAACGCGGTGTCGAACTTGCCGCGCAGCACGCTGCGCGCCAGTTCGTCGAGCTTGAGGTCCTCGCGCCGGTTCGCCTCCTCGACCCGCGCCACGAAGCGCAGCGCGTCGGATTCGCGCGCCAGGGCGGGCGCGATCTCGACCGGCTGGAGGTCGAGCGACGACACGCCCAACGCCCGGCAGGCGGCGTCCATGTCGGGCACGATCGGCATCTCGCGGCGGCGGCTGAAGTACTGGTGGGCAGTGATGACGCGCGCGAGGCTGAAGCCCGGCTCGCCGCTGGCGACCAGGTGGGTCGACAGGTCGGGCAGCTTGAGAGCCGAGCCGAACCGGCCGACGATGGTCTCGAGCGGCACGTCGACCGAGGTGATGCCGGTCAGGTCGGCGATGCGATGGGCGGGACCGGCGCGCTCGAAGAAGCGCGTGACCTGGCGGTCGCGCACGACGATGTCGTCGAGGCAGTAGGAGCCGGACAACCGGGTGAGCAGCACGTTGTGCGTCCGGTCGTACAGGAGGTCGAACATCGCGGCGAGACTAGCCCAGCGCGTGCCGCCGCGCACGAGCCGCATTGCAGTACTGGTGAACTTCAAAATTGAATCGACTGCGATTTGTTCTATAAGTTGACCAGCACCTCGGGGTTGTGTGGGGACCCAATGGTCTGGAAGGCGCTCGATCAACTGCACCGCTGGCAGCGGGAGAACCTGCCCGAGTGCGGCTCGCCGCAGGGCAACGACGTGCTGGTCTGGCTGCTGAAGTGCCAGGCCGCGCCGCGGCCGCTCAAGGATCTCTACCGGTCGAGCCGGTTTTCCGAGCCGACCCTTCGCGCCTGCCTGCGCGCCTTCGTCGATCGCGGCCTTGTCGAGATCGAGGTCAACGGCGACGACATGCGCAACCGCTTCGCCCGCGTGACGCCGAAGTTCACGACGACGGTCGCCGCCTATCGCCAGCGCTTCGGCGAGATCGCGGCGATGGTCGGGGCGATCGAGCGGCCCGCGCTTCCGGTCGCGCCGTCACCGGCGGCGCGGCCTTCCGAGCCGCCCGGCCGGCGCACAACTGCCGGTTGATCGGCGTCGCCGGCCGCCGTCGGAATTCAGCACGACGCTGTGTAGATCGAGGCGGGCGATGCGTTGAGAGGCCCCCGCGCCTGTTGCAAGACTCGCCGTAACCCTATCCGGAGAGAGCGATGACCGACGACAGCAAGTGCCCGTTCTCGGGCGGCGGCCAGCCGAAGGCCAACCGCGACTGGTGGCCGAACCAGCTGAACCTCCAGGTCCTGCACCAGCACTCGCCGCGCGCCAACCCGATGGACGCCGGGTTCGACTACGCGACGGCGTTCGCGGCTCTCGACCTGCAGGCGGTGATCAAGGACCTGCACGCCCTGATGACCGACTCGCAGGACTGGTGGCCGGCCGACTTCGGCCACTACGGTCCGTTCTTCATCCGCATGGCGTGGCACAGCGCCGGCACCTACCGGGTCGGCGACGGCCGCGGCGGCGCCGGCTCGGGCCAGCAGCGCTTCGCGCCGCTCAACAGCTGGCCGGACAACGCCAACCTCGACAAGGCGCGCCGGCTGTTGTGGCCGATCAAGCAGAAGTACGGCGCGGCGCTGTCGTGGGCCGACCTGCTGATCCTGACCGGCAACGTCGCGCTCGAATCGATGGGCTTCCGGACGTTCGGCTTCGCCGGCGGCCGCGTCGACGCGTGGGAGCCCGACCAGGACATCTACTGGGGCCCCGAGGGCAAGTGGCTGGCCGACGAGCGCTATAGCGGCGAGCGCACCCTCGAGAACCCGCTGGGCGCCGTGCAGATGGGCCTGATCTACGTCAATCCCGAGGGTCCCAACGGCAAGCCCGACCCGGTCGCCGCGGCGCACGACATCCGCGAGACCTTCGCGCGCATGGCGATGGACGACGAGGAGACGGTGGCGCTGATCGCCGGTGGCCACACCTTCGGCAAGACCCACGGCGCGGGCGACGCCGCGCTGGTCGGGCCGGAGCCGGAAGCCGCGCCGGTCGAAGCGCAGGGCCTCGGCTGGCACAGCACGTTCCGCAGCGGCAAGGGCGCCGACGCGATCACGAGCGGGCTGGAGGTCACCTGGACCACGACGCCGACGCGCTGGAGCAACAACTTCTTCGACAACCTGTTCGGCTTCGAGTGGGAGCTGACGACCAGCCCGGCCGGCGCGCACCAGTGGACGCCGAAGGGCGGCGCCGGCGCCGGCACCGTGCCCGACGCCTACGACGCGAAGAAGCGCCACGCGCCGTCGATGCTGACGACCGACCTCGCGCTGCGCTTCGATCCCGCCTACGAGAAGATCTCGCGCCGCTTCCACGCCCATCCCGAGCAGTTCGCCGACGCCTTCGCGCGGGCGTGGTTCAAGCTCACCCATCGCGACATGGGTCCGGTCGCGCGCTACCTCGGACCGCTGGTGCCGAAGGAGATCCTGCCGTGGCAGGACCCGCTGCCGGCGGTCGATCACCCGCTGGTCGGCGCGGCCGAGATCGCGGCGCTGAAGGACAAGGTGCTGGCCTCGGGCCTGTCGGTCGGCGACCTGGTCGCCACCGCCTGGGCGTCGGCCTCGACCTTCCGCGGCTCCGACAAGCGTGGCGGCGCCAACGGCGCGCGCCTCGCGCTGGCGCCGCAGAAGGACTGGGAGGTCAACCAGCCGGCCGTGACGGCGCGCGTGCTGGCCGGCCTGCAGGGCATCCGCGCGGCGTGGAACGCCGCCGCGCCCGGCGGCAAGAAGATCTCGCTGGCCGACCTGGTCGTGCTGGCCGGCGGCGCGGCGATCGAGAAGGCGGCGCGCGACGGCGGCCAGGCCGTCACGGTGCCGTTCGCGCCGGGCCGCACCGATGCCACGCAGGACCACACCGACGTCGCGTCCTTCGCGGTGATGGAGCCGCAGGCCGACGGCTTCCGCAACTGGCGGCGGGCCGGCGCGGCGCGGCTGTCGCCCGAGGAGATGCTGGTCGACCGCGCCCAGCTGCTGACGCTCAGCGCGCCCGAGATGTGCGTGCTGCTGGGCGGCCTGCGCGTGCTGGGCGCCAACCATGGCGGCACCAGGCACGGCGTCTTCACGCGCCGCGTCGGCACGCTCAGCACCGACTTCTTCGTCCACCTGCTCGACATGGCGACCGCGTGGACGCCGGTCGCCGGATCGGACGGGCTGTTCGAGGGCCGTGACCGCAAGAGCGGCGAGGTGCGCTGGACGGCGACCCGCGTCGACCTGGTGTTCGGCTCGCACGCCCAGCTGCGCGCGCTGGCCGAGGTCTATGCCAGCGCCGGCGCGCAGGCTAAGTTCGTCGCGGACTTCGTCGCGGCATGGACCCGGGTGATGAACCTCGATCGCTTCGACCTGTCCTGAGCGTGGACAGGAGAGAGAGTGGACGACAGGGGCGGACTGAAGCGCCGGGCATTGGCGGCAGCGGCGATCGCGGCGGCGCTGGCATCCCGGGTCGCGACGGCACAGGGCCGTCGCCCGGCCCGCATCGGGTACGCCTATGTCGGTCCGCCCGAGTTGGCCGACGCGCGCTCCGCGCTGATCCTCGAGGGACTGCGCGCCTCCGGGTACCAGGGCGAGGTCGAGACGATCCTGCGCTCGACCGGCGGTGACCCGGCGCGGCTGCCGCCGGTCGTCGCGGACATCTTCGCCCAGAAGGTTTCGGTCTTCATCGCCGCCGGACCGGCGGCGCTGCGCACCGCGCGGCAGGCCGCGAACGGCACGCCGATCGTCGCCTACGACTTCGAGAGCGACCCGGTCGCCGACGGCTTCGTGCAGAGCGTGGCGCGGCCCGGCGGCACCCTCACCGGCATCTTCCTCGACGTGCAGGGCTTCGTCGGCAAGTGGCTGGAATTCCTGCGCGAGTGCCTGCCGTCGCTGTCGCGCGTCGCGCTGGTCTGGGACCCCGCCAGCGGCCGCCTGCAGGTCGAGGCGCTGACCCGCATCGCGCGCGACCTCGGCATCGCGACCGACATCCTCGAGGTCCGCGCGCGCCCCGACTACGACGCGGCCTTCGCGAAGGCCGCCGAGGCGGGCGTCGGCGCGGCGATCCTGCTGTCGACGCCGATGGTGTTCGCCGCCATTCGCGACCTCGCGGCGCTGTCGCTGAAGCACCGGCTGCCGACCATCACCATGTTCGCCGAGTTCGCGCGTAACGGCGGCCTGATGGCCTACGGGCCGAGCGTGCTGGGCGCCACCCGGCAGGCGGGCGTCATGGCCGGCCGCATCCTGTCCGGCCAGTCGCCCGCGACGCTGCCGGTCGAGCAGCCATCGATCTACAACCTCGCGATCAACCTCGGCACCGCGGCACGCTTCGGCGTGACCGTCCCGCCGACCCTGCTGGCGCGCGCCGACGACGTGATCGAATAGGACGCGATCGAACAGGCGGCGCCGGTCGCCGGTGGGCGACCATGTCGCGGATGCATCCAGATCGGTGTCGATAGTCGCCCCCCGCCGGGGCTGCGTCATTGCGCCCGGCCCCCGTGCGCCCTAGGTGCAGCCATCACCGTGAAGGGGTCGAAAGAAATGGAACTCACCGTTGCCCAGTACGCGCTGTCGCGCCTCGCGCAGCTTGGAATCGATCGCGTCTTCGGCGTGCCGGGCGATTACGCCTTCGCGATCGACGATGCCGCGGAGAAGGTGCCGGGCCTGTCGTGGGTCGCCTGCGCCAACGAGCTGAACGCGGCCTACGCCGCCGACGGCTATGCCCGCGTGCGCGGCGCCGCCATCCTGTCGACCACCTACGGCGTCGGCGAGCTGTCGGCGCTGAACGGCGTGATGGGCAGCCGCGCCCACCGCCTGCCGGTGTTCCACCTGGTCGGCATGCCGAGCCAGCGCATCCAGCACCTCGGCCTGCTGACCCACCACAATCTCGGCGACACGGTGTACGACCGCTTCCAGGCGCTGTCGGGCGCGGCCTGCTGCGTCACCGCCAACCTGACCCCCGACAACTGCGTCGACGAGATGGAGCGGGTGATCCGCGAGGCGCTGCGCCAGAGCCAGCCGGCCTACATCGTGATCTCCGAGGTCAATGGCACCCTGCCGGTGCTCGGCAAGCCGGTGACCGGCAAGACGCTGTCGGCAATGAAGCGCCAGGCCAGCGTGCCGAAGGAACTCGACGCCGCGGTGGCCACGATCCTCGCCCGGCTGGCCGCGGCGAAGTACCCGATCGCGATCGTCACGCACCTCGTCGCCCGCTACGGCGTCGCCGACAAGGCGACCGCCTTCGTGGAGAAGTCCAACCTGCCGTTCGCCCTGATGGCCAACGACAAGGGCACGCTGGACGAGTCGCTGCCGCAATACATGGGCATGTACTGCGGCGCGCTGTGGTCGAGCTCGCCCGACGTCTGCAAGGCGGTCGACGCGGCCGACCTGATCCTCGATATCGGCGGCCTCTCGACCCACGAACTCAACACCGGCATGTGGACCGCCGTGCCGAAGGCCGAGCGCCTGGTGTCGATCCAGGACAACTGGGTGCGGGCCGGCGACAAGGTGTTCCTGAACGTGGCGATCGACGACGTGCTGGCGGCGCTGGTGGCCAAGGTGACGGCGCGCAAGGCCGCCAACCCGGTGAAGACCGCGCAACTGCCGATGGTCGGCAAGGGCGACGACCGGCTGTCGGCCGACGCCTTCTACCCGCGCCTGCAGCGGGCGCTGCGCAAGGACGACACGCTGGTGATCGAGACCGGCAGCTGCATGACCCGCCTCAACAAGATGCTGCTGCCGGCCGGCGTGTCGGCCGAGGGCCAGGGCCTGTGGGGATCGATCGGCTGGGCGACGCCCGCCTGCCTCGGCGTCGAGATGGCCAAGACATCGGGTCGCACCATCCTGGTGACCGGCGACGGCTCGCACCAGCTGACGCTCAACGAGCTGGGCCCGATGGGCCGCTACAAGACCAGGCCGATCATCTTCGTGCTGAACAACGGCCTGTACGGCGTCGAGGACGTGATCAGCGAGCGCGGCCATCCCTACGACGACCTCGCCCGCCTGAACTACCACCTGCTGCCGCAGGCGTTCGGCTGCGAGGGCTGGCTCAGCCTGAAGGTCGGCACGGTGGCCGAGCTCGAGGCGGCGCTCGCCCGGATCGAGGCGCACGACGGCGCGGCCTACATCGAGGTGATGATCCCGGAGACCGAGAGCCAGCCGCTGCCGGAAGCGATCATCGACAACGCCTACAAGGTGAAGACGCCGGTCGCCGGCTGAGACGGCGGCCCTCGCCAAGCGGGACGCGATCTGGAAGGATCGCGTCCCATGAGGCGACGCGTCTTTTCGACGGGCCTCGCGGCGCTTGGCGGAGCGGCCGCGATGGGTCCTTCCCGGTTGCGGGCACAGGCTCCCCTTCCCGTCGCCGGCTTCCTGTTCAGCGAAAGCGAGGCCGCCGCCAGCTTCCGGGCCGGGGCGTTCCGCGACGGGCTGAAGGAGAGCGGCTTCATCGACGGCCAGACCGTCAGGATCGAGTACCGCTGGGCCGATGGCCGGCGCGACCGGCTGGCGCCGCTGGCCGCCGAGCTGGTGGCGCGCAAGGCCGCGGTGATCTGCGCCGGCAACATCAGCAGCGCGCTGGCCGCCCGCCCGGTCATCGGCGCGACGCCGCTGGTCTTCCTGACGGCCGGCGACCCGGTCGCCGACGGGCTGGTCGAGAGCTTCAACCGGCCGGGCGGCACTGCCACCGGCGTCCGCCTGTTCTCCAGCGGACTGATCCCCAAGCGCCTGCAGCTGCTGCACGAGCTGCTGCCCGCGGCGCGGCGCGTCGGTTTCCTCGCCAACCCGAACAACCCGACCGCGCCGACCCAGCTGGCCGGGGCGCGCGAGGCGGCGCGGGCGATCGGCCTCGCGATCGCCGAGGCGCAGGCCGGCGACCCGGCCGGCCTCGACGCCGCCTTCGCGAGCCTCGCGAAGGAGAATGTCGACGCGGTGGTGGTCGGCGCCGATCCGTTCTTCAACAACCGCGCCGACCAGGTGATCGCGCTGGCGGCGCGCCATCGCCTGCCCGCGATCTACGAGTGGCGCGAGCCGGTGGTGGCCGGCGGCCTGATGAGCTACGGCACCGACCTGCCCGACGCGTTCCGCCTGCTCGGCGTCTACAGCGGCCGCATCCTGAAGGGCGCGAAGCCGGCCGACCTGCCGGTGCTGCAGCCAACCCGCTTCGAATTCGCGATCAACCTGCGCACCGCCGCGGCGCTCGGCCTCAAGGTGCCGCCGCTGCTGCAGGCCCAGGCCGACGAGCTGATCGAGTGAGCGCGCCCCGCAACGTCCTGTTCATCGTCATCGACCAGTGGCGGGCCGATGCGCTGGGCTGCGCCGGCAACGCCCGGATCGAGACGCCGAACCTCGATCGCCTCGCCGCCGACGGCGTGCTGTTCCGGCGCCACTTCGTGCAGGCCTCGCCGTGCGGCCCGTCGCGCGCGGCGCTGCTGACCGGCACCTACCAGCACACCAACGGCGTCGTGCGCAACGGCGCGCCGCTGTCGCGACGCTTCACCAACCTCGCGCTGGAAGCCCGCAAGGCCGGCTACGACCCGGCGCTGTTCGGCTACACCGACACCGCGCCCGACCCGACCGGCCTCGATCCCGCCGACCCGGCGCTGCGCAGCTACGAGGGCGTGATGCCGGGCTTCACGGCGGAGCTGCACCTGCCGGAGCGGCCGCTGCCCTGGATGGCCCACCTCGCCCGCCGCGGCTACCCGTTCGCCGGCAACGTGACCGAGATCTACCGGCCGGCAGACAACGAAACAGGCGGCGAGACCGGCGGCAGGGGCCCGACCTTCGCGCCGGCCCGCTTCGCCGCCGAGGACAGCATCACCGCCTTCCTGACCGACCGGCTGCTCGACTACATCGCCCTGCACCGCGACCGGCCGTGGTTCGCGCACGCCGCCTACATCCGGCCGCATCCGCCGTTCGTCGCGCCGCGGCCCTACCACGCGCTGTACCGGGCCGAGGACATGCCGCGCCCGGTGCGCGCGCCGACGGTCGAGACGGAAGCCAGCCAGCACCCGCTGCTCGCCACCTACCTGCGCAGCCAGGCCCAGTCGGGCTTCTTCGTCACCGGCGACGGCCTGGTGTCGGCGCTGGACGACGACGCCATCGCGCAATTGCGCGCCACCTACTACGGCATGGTGCGCGAGGTCGACGACCAGGTCGGCCGCCTGCTCGACCGGCTGAAGGATTGGGGACTTTACGACGACACGCTGATCGTGGTGACGGCCGACCACGGCGAAATGCTGGGCGACCACTGGCTGCTGGGCAAGCAGGGCTACTTCGACGAGGCCTTCCACGTGCCGCTGATCGTGCGCGACCCGGGGCGCGCCGCCGATGCCGGCCGCGGCCGCACCGTCACGCGCTTCACCGAGGCGGTCGACGTCATGCCGACCATCCTCGACTGGCTGGGCCGGGCGGCGCCGCGGCAGTGCGACGGCCGCTCGCTGCTGCCCTTCCTGCGCGGCGAGGCCCCGGCCGACTGGCGCCGCGAGGTCCACTGGGAGTTCGACTTCCGCGGGCTGGGCACGTCGGATTCCGAGCGCGCCCTTGGCCTGCCGATGGATGCCTGCTCGCTGGCGGTGATCCGCGACGAGACCGGCAAGTACGTCCACTTCGCCGCCCTGCCGCCGCTGTTCTTCGACCTCGCCAGCGATCCCCACTGCCTGCACGACCGGGCCGCCGACCCGGCCTGCGCGGCCCGCCTGCTCGACTATGCCCAGCGCCTGCTGTCGTGGCGCCTGCGGTCCAACGAGCGCGGCTTCACCGGCATGACGACCTCGCCCGGCGGCCTGTTGGTCCGGTCGTGAGGGCGCGCTGCCGCAGAGTCGCCATATCGTTGGTATCTATGTCGCCCCGATGAAAAAAGACACCGAACAGACCGTCGTCCATAGCCGCCGGCACCTCCTCGGCACCCTCGCCGCCGCGCCCCTGCTGGCCTCCACCCTGGCCGGCGAGGCGCTGGCGCAGGCGACGCCGCCCGCCGCGCCGGCCGCGCCCTACGTGCCGCCGCCGGGCGCGCCCAGCAAGCGCACCGGGCTCAACATCCTGTTCGTGTTCTCCGACCAGGAGCGCTCGCACGCACGCTGGCCCAAGGGGCTGACCCTGCCCGGCCACGAACGCCTGCAGAAGACCGGCGTCACCTTCACCAACCACCAGTGCCCGGCGACGATGTGCACCTCGTCGCGCTCGGTGATCGTCACCGGCCTGCAGACGCCCGACAACGGCATGTACGAGAACCTCGACGTGCCGTGGATGCGCGACCTGCCGACCGACACGCCGACGATCGGCCACATGCTGCGCAAGGCCGGCTACTACACCGCCTACAAGGGCAAGTGGCACCTCTCCCGCGAGTTCGATACCACCGAGATCGGCCGCTTCATGACCCCGCACATGGAGAAGTACGGCTTCGCCGACAACTTCTCGCCGGGCGACCTGATCGGCCACACGCTGGGCGGCTACAGCTACGACCAGGTGACCGCCGCCAGCGCGATCAACTGGCTGCGCAGCAAGGGCCGGCCAATGGCCGACGACAACAAGCCGTGGTGCATGTTCGTGAGCTTCGTGAACCCGCACGACGTCATGTACTTCAACACCGACGCACCGGGCGAGAACGTGCAGGACACCGGCAAGCTGCGCCTGCAGGCGGCGCGCGCGCCCAACCACGCGCTGTACAAGGCGACCTGGGACCAGCCGCTGCCGAAGAGCCTGCGCGAGCCGTTCGACGCGCCGGGCCGCCCCCGGGCGCACGGCGAGTTCGACCGCATCTGGGACCACATCCTCGGCCACGTGCCGCCCGAGGATGCGCGCTGGAAGCGCTTCAACGACTACTACCTGAACTGCATCCGCAACGTCGACCAGTCGCTCGAGGCGCTGCTGGCCGAGCTCGACGCGCTCGGCCTCGCGCAGAACACCATCGTCGTCTACACCTCGGACCACGGAGAGATGGCGGGCGCGCATGGCTTGCGCGGCAAGGGCCCGTTCGCCTACCGCGAGACGACGCACCTGCCGATGACCATCGTCCATCCCGACGCCACCGGCGGCCGGTCGTGCAAGGCGCTGAGCGGCCACATCGACTTCGCCCCGACCCTGCTGGCCTTCGCCGGCGCGACGCCGGCGCAGGCCGCCGAGTTTGCCGGCCGGGCGCTGCCGGGCGAGGACCTGTCGGGCCTGCTCGGCAACCCCGAGAGCAAGGCGATCGACGCGGTGCGCGACGCCACGCTGTTCACCTACAGCGGGCTGGCGAGCAACGACGCCAACGTCTTCGACTTCGCGGCGAAGGCGGCAGCCGCCGGCAAGGACCCCAAGGAAGAGGCCAAGAAGGAGGGCTTCAAGCCCGACCTGCGCAAGCGCGGCCACGTCCGCTCGGCGTTCGACGGCCGCTACCGCTTCACGCGCTACTTCTCGCCGCTCGACCACAACAGCCCGCAGACGCTGGACCAGCTGTTCAAGTGGAACGACGTCGAGCTCTACGACCTCGACAAGGATCCCGGCGAGACGACCAACCTCGCACTCGATCGCAAGAAGAACGAGAAGGTCCTGGCCGCCATGAACAGGAAGCTGGAGGCGGCGATCAAGAAGGAGATCGGCAAGGACGACGGCCGCGAACTGCCCGACGTCGCCGGCGTGACCTGGGGGCTGGATCGGATCGACCTCTAGAACGGCGAAAGGTCCCTCGCTGCGCT
This sequence comes from Pseudomonadota bacterium, assembly GCA_020160955.1. Taxonomy (GTDB): domain Bacteria; phylum Pseudomonadota; class Alphaproteobacteria; order Reyranellales; family Reyranellaceae; genus Reyranella. The sequence continues at coordinate 1,119 of JAIUOX010000033.1, read as the reverse complement.
CGGGATGACAGGAAAGGGGCTGCCCACTGTCGCTACGGCCGCTTCATCGCCGGGTCCCAGTGCTCGACGATCTTGCCGTCCTTGATCCGGAACATGTCGAACCAGGTCGTGGTGTACTTGGCCGACGGGTCCTTCGGGTCGGGATACTCGCGCGCGAAGGCCAGCATCACGAGGTCGCCGTCGGCCATGATGGCGACCAGCGGCGCCTTGATCTTCGCCTCGACCGGGCTGGGCTTGCGGATCTTGCTGAAGAAGTCGACGAACGCCTGGCGGCCGGTCGGCACCATCGGGTTGTGCTGGATATAGTCGGCGGCCATGTACTTCTCGACCTTGTCCATCTGCGCCGCCTCGAAGACCTCGCGCCAGAAGTCGTAGACTAGCCGCTTGTTGGCCGCGAGCGCCGGGTCCTTCGACACCAGCATCGACTCGTGGTCGGGATTGCCGACCACCGGGACCTGGGCGTGGAGCGGCGCGTGGGCGGCGAGCGCGAAGAGCAGGGCGACAAGAGTGGTGGGAAGCTTCATGACGATCCTCTGGCGGCGATGCCGAACCGTAGGCAGGGTGCCGGGTGCGGTCCATGTCCGATCCGGGGGATCACCGGCATGTGACGACGTCGTTTGACGCGCGGGAGACGAGCATGACGAGATCGATCGGGCTCTTTCTGCTGGCTGCCCTCGCGCTCACCGCGGGCGCGGCCGTGGCGCAGGAGCCGCTGCCGCGTCGCGGCGCCTGTCCGAGCGGCTACCAGGTGAGCGGCGACTACTGCGCGCCCAGCTCGGCGTCGGCGCGGCCGGCGCTGCCCCGGGTCGGCGCCTGCCCCAGCGGCTACCAGGTCAGCGGCGACTACTGCCTCGCCAGCAGTGACCGCTCGAAGAACGCGGTGATCCGGCGCGGCGCCTGCCCCAACGGCTACCACGTGAGCGGCGACTACTGCCTGCAGAACTGAACGTTGCCTAGTCGGCCTTGATGCCGGCCGACTTGATGACGCGCGCCCACTTCTCGGTCGCGTCGGCCAGGATCTTGCCGAACTCGGCGGGCGTGCCGCCGAGCGGCGTGCCGCCCAGCTCGACGATGCGGCCGCGGATCTTCGGGTCCTTGAGGCCGGCGTTCAGCTCCCTG
>JAIUOX010000032.1 GCA_020160955.1 Pseudomonadota bacterium | reverse complement strand
GGCGACACGGGAAAGCCATTGCGGGCAGCGGCGATTGCCGGCTGAAACAATTCGCTCCACGCGAGCTTGCCCTTTTCACGGTGCGCGAGTTCCAGCATGGCCATCAGGCCGGGCACGCCGACCGAAATACCGGAGGCGACGGCCTCGCGATAGCCGAGCGGCCTGCCGTCGGGCGCGAGGAACATGCCGGGCGTGGCGCCGGCCGGCGCCGTCTCGCGACCGTCATAGACGGTGATGGCGCGGCTCGTGCCATCGTAATGCAGCAGGAACCCGCCGCCGCCGATTCCCGAGGCGTGCGGCTCGACGACACCCAGCACCATCTGCACGGCGATCGCGGCATCGACGGCGGTGCCGCCGCGCCGCAACACTTCGACTCCCGCCTCGACGGCCAGCGGATGGGCCGCGGCCACCATCGACGGCGGCGCCGCCTGCACGGCCGTCACGCGCGCGACTGCAAACAACAGCAGCGAGATACCGAGCAGGCGACGCAGGATCATGCGCGGCGCGCCACGATGAACAGGCGGCGGAAGGGAAACAGCGTGATGCCGTCGGCGCGCGTCGGATAGGCCTTGGCCAGCAGCGCCGCATAGGCGTTGTAGAAGTCCGTGCGCTCCGGCTCCTGCAGCAGTTCGAGATAGGGCCGCAGGCCGGTCGACGAGGTGTACTGCGCCACCGGATCCTTGCCGGTGAGCGGCTGCTGGTAGATCGTTTCCCAGACTTCCAGGTCCGAACAGAGCGGCTTCAGCACGTCGTAATAGCGCTCCGGCTCCTCGACCCGCACGATCGGGCGCACCTTGGTGAGCTTGTCGCGCCACGGGCCGGCAATGGCCGCCTCATGCATCGAGGCATGCGAGGGCGCCTCGTGATTGCGCGGCATCTGGATGGCGAGCTGACCGCCCGACGGCAGCAGCTTCAGCAGGCCCGGAAACATGTCGATATGCCCGTCGAGCCACTGATAGGCGGCGTTGCTGTAGAGGATGCCGGGCGGCAGGCCGGGCTTGAAATGCGCGAGATCGCCCTTGTCGAAGGTGACGCGGGCATCGACCGTCTGGCTGCGCGCCTTGGCCAGCATCTCTTCCGACGAATCGATACCGACGACCGGCGCTTCCGGGAAGCGCTCCGCGAGGATGCGCGAGATGTTACCGGCGCCGCAGCCCAAATCGTAGATCGCATGGCCCGGCCGCGCGCCGTTGGCGGGATCGAGCCGACCTATCAGGTCGAGCGCCGGCCGCATGCGATGGTCTGCGAACTTCAGGTAGAGATTGGCATCCCACGTCGTGGACTTCCCGTCGCTCACGTCACTTCTCCTCGAACGCCGCGTCGACCGGCACGCGATAGGCCGTCGCGATCTTGTTGCCCTTCTGCGCCGCCAGCACGACCGCCATGAACTCCCCGAACATCTCCTCGGTCATGCCCTTCCCGCGCGCCATGGTGCCGTGCGAGGCGATGCAGTAGTCGCACTGGTTGGCGACCGATACGGCGAGATAGATCAGCTCCTTGGTGAGTCCGTCGAGCGCGCCGGGGGCCATCACCGCCTTCATCTCCGCGGCGAAGCGCTCCATCGTGTCGGGATGGCGCGCGAGCGCCTTCCAGACGTTGTTGATGTTCGCCGGATCGCTGCCGCGCGCCTTGGCGATGCCTTCGACCACCGCCCTAGCCCGCGGGTTCATGTCCTTGTACTCGGTCAGCTTGGCCATGCGTGGTTTGCTCCAGGAATGAAAAGGGCCGGCAATGTGCCGGCCCCATCTTGGCGTTTCTGCGCCGTTTGGTCAGTACATATGCTGGCCGCCGTTGATCGACAGGGTCGAGCCGGTGATGAAGCCGGCATCGTCGGCGATCAGGAACATCACGCCGCGACCGATCTCCTCGGCCTTGCCCAGCCGTCCGACCGGGATCTTGGCGACGATCTTCTCCAGCACGTTGGCGGGCACCGCTGCCACCATGTCGGTCTCGGTGTAGCCCGGGGCGATGGCGTTCACGGTGATGCCCTTCGACGCGCCTTCCTGGGCCAGCGCCTTGGTGAAGCCGTGGATACCCGACTTGGCGGCGGCGTAGTTCACCTGACCGTACTGGCCGCCCTGGCCGTTGATCGAGCCGATGTTGACGATGCGTCCGAAGCCGCGCGTGTTCATGCCCTCCCAAACCGCCTTGCTCATGTTGAAGCAGGAGCCGAGATTGGTCTCGATGACCGCCTCCCACATGTCGCGCGTGAGGCGACGCATCGTGGAATCGCGGGTGATGCCGGCATTGTTCACGAGGATCTCGATGGGTCCGAGATCCTTCTCGATCTCGGCGACGCCTTTCTGGCAGGCATCGAAATTGCCGACGTCGAACTTGTAGACATTGATGCCGGTATCGGCCTTGAACTTCTGCGCGGCCTCGTCGTTGCCGGCATAGGTCGCAGCAACCTTGTAACCCGCGTCCTTCAACATCCGGGAGATGGCGGCACCGATGCCACGCGTTCCGCCCGTCACGACTGCTACCCGTCCGGCCATTTTTTCCTCCCTGATGATAACGCCCACACACTCTAGCCGGTTATCCCCCGTCCCCGGCAAGCGTCAGATGCGTGTCGGCACGATGACCGAATTGATCGACGCCGCCGGATAGAGGCGACCGGCGGCGCGCGCCTAGAACGGCGGCATGAAACCTTTCACCGCCCTGCTCGGCGCCGCCGCCGGGACCCACGCCGCCGACCAGATGGCGCTCGCAACCCTGCCGCTGACGGCGACTCTCGTCCTGGGCGCCGGTCCGGACCTGCTCGGCCTGCTGGTCGCCGCGCAGAGTGCATCCTGGCTGCTGGTCTCGCTGCCGGCCGGCGCCTGGATCGACCGAATGCCGCGCCGCCGCATGCTGATCCTGGCGCTGGCGCTCGGCCTCACCGCCTCGATCGTCGCCGTCGCGGCGGCGGCCACCGGCACCGTCTTCCTGCTGGGTCTCGCCGCCATCGCCGGCGCATCGGGTACCGTCGTCTATGTGCTGACCTCGGTGTCCCTGCTGCCGAGCCTCGTGGCGGCCGACGACCTGCCGCGCTCAAATGCTCGTCTCGAACTCGCGCGCGCCGTCGTGAGCCTCGCCGCGCCGTTCGTGGCGGGCCTCCTCGCACAGCATCTGTCACCGACCTGGGGCTATGCGCTGGCGGCCCTCGGCGCCTGCCTCGCGCTGGCCTGCGTGCTCGCCCTGCCGAAAGGCACAGCACCCGCGACCGGCACCGAGCGCCCGTCGCTCGCCGGCGCCATCCGCCTCGGCACCTCGTTCGTGGTCCGCAATGACCTGCTGCGCGGCATCAGCCTGTGCGCGATCTTCTGGAACTTCGCCTTCTTCGCGCTGCTCGCCATCTGGGCACCGCTGGCGCTGGGACCGCTCGGCCTCGATCCGGCGCAGATGGGCCTCGCCCAGTCGACCTATGGCGCCGGCCTGATCCTCGGCGCCCTGTTGGCGCCAGTCATGGCGCGCCGCCTGCCGCCGCTCGTGACGCTGATCTTCGGGCCGGCCGTGTCGATCGTCGCGGCGCTGCTGTTCCTGGCGGCTCCCTCGGGCCATGGCCTCGCCCTTGCGGCCGCCGGTTACTTCCTCGTGGGCTTCGGGCCGATGCTGTGGCTGATCTGCCAGACGACGGTGCGCCAGCTCGTGACACCTTCGCCTCTGATGGGCCGGGTCAACGCCACGGTCCAGACCGCGATCTACGGCGTGCGGCCGCTGGGGGCGCTGGCGGGCGGGCTGGTGGCCGCGCACGCGGGCCTGCACGCCGCCCTGCTGCTGATTGCCGTCTCGTTCGCGCTGTCGACCCTCGTCATCGTCCTGTCGCCGCTGGCGCGGCTGCGCGCCATGCCGGCGCCGGTGCAGAATCCGGCGCGGGCTTGACCCGCACGCCCGTCCGTCGGAATTTGCCGGCGGAGGTCGTTGCATGATGAAGTTTCTGGGCGCCGCGTTGCTGGCGCTTTCCCTGTCCGCTTGCCAGAACTCGCCTTCGCCCTGGTACCAGGCCTATGGCACGACGAGCTTCCCCGTCGCGAAGGACGGCATGGCCGCGCTCTACATCGTGCGCGACGCCGCCCCGCCGGACGCGGCGAGCATTCCCATTTCCATGAGCCGCAATCCCGTCGGGGGACTTGCGGGCTCGACCTGGATGCGCCTCGACCTGCCGCCCAATCCCTACGATCTGCGCGCCTTCGGCAGCAGCGAGAGCACCGAGCTGATCATCACGCTCGTTGCCGGCGAGACCCGCTTCCTGTTGGCGGAGCCCAAGGGCACCAACGACGCCCAGCTCATGTGGCTGTCACAGGAAGACGGACGCGAACTGGTCCGCAAGGGAACGCAGGTCGGCAGCTACTACAATCCCTGAAAACCAGAACGCCCGAAGGATTTCTCCTTCGGGCGTTTTGATTTTTGGTGCCGACTGAAATCAGTCGCGCTGGACGCACATCGCGATGCCCATGCCGCCGCCGATGCACAGCGTGGCGAGGCCCTTCTTGGCGTCGCGCTTCTGCATTTCATAGAGCAGCGTCGTCAGCACGCGCGCGCCCGAGGCGCCGATCGGGTGGCCGAGCGCGATCGCGCCGCCGTTGACGTTCAGCTTCGCCGGGTCGAGGCCGAGTTCCTTGCCGACCGCGACGGCCTGCGCCGCGAAGGCCTCGTTGGCCTCGACGAGGTCGAGGTCCTTGACCGTCCAGCCGGCCTTCTTCAGCGCCGCCTGCGAGGCGGTGACCGGGCCGATGCCCATGATCGACGGGTCGACGCCGGTGGTCGCCCACGACACGATGCGGGCGAGCGGCTTGACGCCGCGCTTCTTGGCCTCGTCGGCCGACATCAGCACCAGCGCCGCGGCGCCGTCGTTGATGCCCGACGCGTTGCCGGCGGTCACCGAGCCTTCCTTGGCGAAGGCCGGGCGCAGCTTGCCCAGCGTCTCCATGGTCGTGCCGTGGCGGGGGAACTCGTCGGTGTCGACCACGACCTCGCCCTTGCGGGTCTTCACGGTCACCGGGACGATCTCGTCCTTGAAGCGACCCGACTTCTGCGCCGCCTCGGCCTTGTTCTGCGACGACACCGCGAAGGCGTCCTGCTCGGCCCGGGTGACCTGGTACTTCTGCGCGACGTTCTCGGCGGTGTTGCCCATGTGGTAGCCGTGGAAGGCATCCCACAGGCCGTCCTTCAACATGGTGTCGACCATCTTGAACTCGCCCATCTTGGTGCCGTCGCGCATGTGCGCGGCGTGCGGCGCCTGGCTCATGCTCTCCTGGCCGCCGACCACCATGATCGAGGCGTCGCCGTTGCGGATCGCCTGCCAGCCGAAGGCGACGGCTCGCAGGCCCGAGCCGCACAGCTGGTTGATGCCGAGCGCCGTCTTGTCGACCGGGATGCCGGCGTTGACGGCGGCCTGGCGGGCCGGGTTCTGACCCTGGGCCGCGGTCAGGATCTGGCCCATGATGACTTCGTCGACCTCTTCCGGCTTCACCTTGGCGCGCTCGAGCGCGCCCTTGATGGCGATCTTGCCGAGGTCGTGCGCCGGGACGCTGGTGAAGGCCCCGTTGAAAGAGCCGATGGGCGTGCGCGCCGCGCTCGCGATAACGATTTCGGTGGTCATGTGACTTCCTCCTTGGCGTGCCGCCATTCACCCGATTTTATAGGCCCGTCACCGCTACCGGCAAGGACCCCCTCCCTCCCGTGACCCTGCCCCGCAACCACCTCTTCACGGACCGACTGGAATTGCGGCCAATCAGCATGGCCGATGCAGACCGGCTGGCGCCTTTCCATGCCGACGACAGGGTCATGCGGTTCCTGCAGCACGGGGTGCTGGACCGGGCCGAGAGCGACGCCCTGGTGGCGCAGTACGAGGCGGAATGGCCGGCGCTGGGCTTCGGCAGCTGGACCGTGGTCGAGCGCGCGAGCGGCCAGCTGATCGGCGTCGGCGGGCTCAGGGTCCACTCCGGCAACCTCGGCGTCACGGTGCGCGGCGCCTTCGTGCCGGAGAAGCAGGGGATGGGCTACGGCCCGGAGCTGGGTCGCGCCGCCGTCGCCTTCGCCTTCGACGTCGTCGGGATCGACCGGGTGATCGGCGTGACGCTGGCCGACAACATGGCCGGTCAGCGCTCGCTCGAGAAGTTCGGCATGGTGTTCGAGCGCCGCTTCGAGGTCGAGGGGCGCACGCTGCTGCTGTACGCGGTCTTCAATCCGAACAGCGGCCGCACGAACGGCACCGGCCGGACCAGCCCGAAGTAAATCGCCGACGTCCCGGCGAAGGTACCGATCACCGCCAGCGCGAAGCCCCACCAGGGCGCCACGCCCCAGCGCAGCAGCCAATACACGACGATCACCGTCACCGTCTGGTGCAGGATGTAGAACGGGTAGACCGCCTCGGTCGCCGTCGCGAGGAAGGCCGGCCGCGCCGCGAGGTGGCGGTGCGCGAAGCCGACGATGGCCAGCAGCCATGCCACCATGTTGACCGCCGACAGCAGCGCGTAGGCCAGGCGCACCTCGGCGGCGATCGCGGGCCGGACCTCGCCGCGGAAGAAGAACACGCAGAGCGCGGCATAGGCCGCGATGCCGAGTCCGAGCGACAGGAAGCGCTGGCGCTCGACCGCCGCCAGCAGGACCGGCGCGCCGTACAGGAACGCGCCGAACAGCAGCAGCACGCCGCCCTGCATCAGCCCGTGCCAGTCGCCGACCAGCCCGTTGATGTTGCGCGACAGCGGCGCCAGCCAGAGGATCGAGGCAGCGATCGGCAACACCGCCAGCCACTGCAGGCCGCGGCGCGCCGCGACGTCCGCGGCGGTACGCAGGACAGCCCGGCCGCGCGCGCCGCGCGCCCACAGGAAGACCGGCAGCAGGACGAAGGTCAGCACCAGCACGTAGGCCAGGAACCACAGGTGGTGCCAGCTGAGGTTGCCGGCGGGATAGGCGCCGCCGTCGAAGGCTTGGGGCAGCCAGGCGAGGAAGCCGTCGGTGGTCTGGCCGCGAAAGCGGCGCTCGAGCCAGACCTGCGGCGGCACGATCACCGCCATGCCGAACAGCAGCGGGATGCCGAGCCGCCGCAGCCGGTCGCGGGCGAAGGCGCGGCCCGAGCGCGCCCCCAGCGCCAGCAGGATCGCGCCGCCCGACACCAGGAACAGCAGCGGCATCCGCCAGCGGTTCACGAAGCGCATGGCCTCGCGCAGCGGGGCAAGGCTGGTCTCGGCCTCGAGGTGCCAGGTCCAGCCCGACCACGCCATGCCGGCGTGGTAGGCGATCAGCAGGGCGAAGGCGAGAACGCGCAGCCAGTCGAGATCGGCGCGGCGGGAAGACGACACGGGGGACGACAAGGGCACCTCCGGGAGGGACACCCGCTCCTACCGCGCAAGCCGTTGATTCGAGGGCGAATTGTGACGACCGGCGCGCCCGGTGGGATGACCGGCGCGGGGCACGGGACGTCCGGCGGACGGCCTCACGTCTTGACCGGCACCAGCGCCTCGAAGCGCGGGCGGTAGCGGCGGCTCAGGTTGACCTCGGCGCCGTCCTGCAGCCGGATCCGCCAGTCGCCGCTCATCCACGGCGTGACCTCGGCGATCCGCGCGACGTTGACCATCGCCGACTTGTGGACCCGCACGAAGCGCTGCGGGTCGAGTTCGCCTTCCAGCCGGCTGAGCGAGGACCGGATCTCCAGCGTGTCGCCGCCGACATGCAGGACGGCGTAGTTGCCGGCGGCCTCGACCCAGTCGATGTCGGCCACCGCGACCAGGATCTCGCGGCCGGCCTTGCGCACCGCGAAGCGCTCCGGCCGTGGCGCCGGCGGCGCGACCTCGGGCTCGGCGGCAGGCGGCGGCCCGGGTATTGGCAGGGGCACCGGCAGGGGACGGGCGAAGAGGTGGCGCATCGCCAGCACGCCGGCGCTCAGCAGGCCGTAGTTGAAGATGTCCTTGGCGAACTCGAAGCCGAACCGGTCGGGCGTCAGCGGCAGGCTGTAGTCCTCGCCCAGCACGCCCACGAACCACAGCTGGCGCAGCCCCCACAGGCCGAGCGTGTGGACGAGGCTGAACGGCACCACGGCGGCGACGTGGATCGCGAGGTTGCGGCGCGGCCCGCCGATCGGCCAGCGCGCGTGCATTCCGTAGAGGACGGGCAGCAGGGCCGCGACGACGAGGTGGCTCGAGGTCTCGATCGCCAGCGCCCGCCCGAGGGTCAACGGCGGGCCGCCGCGCGCCGCGGTGGCGACCTCGACGTAGGCGTGCACGACCACCGAGAAGGCGAGCAGCACCGCCCACGCGGCGACCTGTCGCCAATCGATGCGCGCGGCGCGGCTCATTTCCGGCGGCGACGCGGCGGGATGGCGGTCAGCCAGTCGATCAGCGGCGTCCAGCACAGCGCGCGGGCGCGCCCGCTCACCACCATGCCGATATGGCCGAGCGGCAGGTCGATGCGCGTGGCGTTCCTGAGGCCGCGCTTCGGGTCGGCCAGCGCGGCGGCCGACAGCGGCGGCACGATGCGGTCGCCGGACGGGATCATGACCAGCGACGGCACGGTGATCTTCGCCGGCACGACGCGCTTGCCGCCGACCTCCCAGCGTCCCGCGCCCGGCTGGTTGTCGCCGTACCAGCCGACCAGGCACTCGCGCGCCGTCGGCCCGGCGAGCGGCGCGCCCTCGTTCAGCCAGTCCTCCAGCAGCACGAACTCGCGCGCGTTGTCGCCCTGCTGATCGAGGCCGAGGAAGCGGCCGAACTTCTTCACGGCCAGCCACGGGTCGAGCGACCAGAACAGCGTCTGCAGGATGTCGACCGGCAGCTCGCCCAGCCGGTCCGCCATCTCGGCCAGCATCGGCCCGGCCGACAGCAGGAAGGCCTGGCCGGTGCGGTCGGCGTGGAAGTCCCACGGCGAGGCGAGCAGCGCGAGGCCGGCGACGCGGCGCGGCCGGCGGGCCGCCAGCGCCACCGACAGCGTGCCGCCCATGCAGTAGCCCATCACCGCCGGCGCGCGCCGCGCCCGCTTGCGCACGAAGTCGAGCGCGCGCTCGAGCCGCGCCACGTACTCGGTCGTGCCGAACTTCCGCTCGCTGTCGTCGGGCGTGCCCCAGTCGACGAGGTAGGGCCGCAGCCCGGCCGCCGCCATCGCGCGCAGCAGGCTCTTCTCGGCGGTGAGGTCGAGCACTTCCCAGCGATTGATCAGCGACGGCACGACCAGCACGGCGCGCGCGCCGCGCTTGCGCGCCGCGCGATGCGTCAGGCCGTAATCGAGCAGCCGCGTGTTGCCCTCGCTCCACGCGACCGCCGGGTTCTCCAGCGTGCGCGCGACCGGGTGCCGCCGATAGGCCAGAACGCCGTCGGCCAGCCGCGCCATGCGGCGGCGGATCTCGCGCTGCAGCGCGCGGTCGAACGACCCGGCGCCGGCGGCGGCCTCGGCGGTGGCGATCTCGGGCAGCAGCGCCGAGACGGACTCAGGCGCGGCCGGCGAGCCGGGATTCGAGTTCGGCGACCCGGGCTTCGAGAGCTTCCACGCGCTTTCGCAGCTCGCCCACGTCATCAGGGCGGTTCCCAGGTGCAGCGGCAGCGGCCGTGGTCCCAGCCGGCGGGGCGGAGAAGAAGGAGGCATTGGGGGCTCCCTGCGCGGCCTGCATCGCGTTCGCCATCTGGCTGTTGGCGGCCGCGAACAGCCGGGCGATCTGCTCGGTGACGGCCGGGTCGGCGGCCAGCCCGGACAGCTGGCTCTGCCAGAGGTCGAGATAACGCCGGGCGAGGCGATCGAGATCGCCGCTCTCGTCGGTGCCCTTGTCGTCGGTTTCCGAGGCCATGGGCGCACTATACCCGATCGTCGCAGGAACGCTGCTTTCGCAGGCGCAAACCCAACCTTGTCGCACTGCGGCATCGGCGGTAAGGTTTCCCGTCCGCCATGAACGGACGTTCACTCGCGTCCGGCAAGGAGCGCTGCGTAATGGCCGATCAGGCAGGTACCGAGGGCGGCCCCAAGCCGGCCCCGGTGGTGATCAAGAAGTACGCGAACCGGCGGCTCTACAACACGGCGACCTCGGCCTACGTGACTCTCGATCACCTGTCGCAGATGGTGAAGGACAAGACCGATTTCGTGGTCTACGACGCCAAGACCGGCGACGACATCACGCGCCCGGTGCTGACCCAGATCATCTTCGAGGAAGAGAGCAAGGGCGGGCAGACGCTGCTGCCGATCCCGTTCCTGCGCCAGCTGATCTCGTTCTACGGCGACAGCCTGCAGGGCGTGGTGCCGCAGTACCTCGAGATGTCGATGACGCAGTTCGCGCGCAACCAGGAACAGATGCGCAGCTACCTGCAGAACGCGTTCGGGTTCAACCCGTTCCAGCAGTTCGAATCGATGGGCAAGCAGAACATGGCGATGTTCGAGCAGGCCATGCGCATGTTCAACCCGTTCCAGCGCACGCCGGGCGGTCCCGGTGTGCCGATGCCGGGGATGCCCATGCCGGGCGGGCCGATGCCCGGCGGCCCCGCCCACGCCGGCGGCTCCGACGCGCCCGCCGCCGCGACCGACCCGGCCGGCGGTGTCGGCGAGGGCCGCATCGACGACCTCAAGCGCAAGCTGGACGAACTGCAGAACCAGCTCGCCGAACTCAGCAAGAAGCCCTGAGCCGGACGATGGCCGACGCCCCGCCCGCGCGACGGGTCCTGTCGCCCTGCATCGGCATCTGCACGCTCGATCCCAAGAGCGGCCATTGCCTCGGCTGCAAGCGCACGGTCGACGAGATCGCGCGCTGGATGGCGATGGACGACGCGGCGCGGCAACGCGTCATCGACCAGCTGCCGGGCCGCTGATCCGGCTTCAGCGGCCGCGGAACACCGGCTTGCGCTTCTCGCGGAACGCCGTCGTTCCTTCCCGGTAATCCTCGGTCAGTCCGGTCAGCACGTTCTGCTCGGCATCCATGTGCGACCCCAGCGCGTGCAGCGCCGTGGTGAAGCGGTTGATCGTGGTCTTGGTCATGCGCACCGGCAGCGGCGGCTGGGCGGCGATGCGCTCGGCGAAGGCCATCGCGGCGGCCAGCGCCTGGCCGTCCTCGACCACCTTCTCGACCAGGCCCCAGTCCAGCGCGTCGGCCGACGAGATGCGGTCGGAGGCGAGGATCACCGCCTGCTTGGTGCGCGCCGGCCCCATCAGGGCGATCATGCGCGGCAGCGAGCCCCAGCTCATGTTCATGCCGAGCTCGACCTCGGGGATGCGGAAGTGGGCGCTGCGGCCGCAGAAGCGGAAGTCGAGCGACACCGCGAGCGCCGCGCCGCCGCCGATGCAGTGACCCTCGATCGCCGCGATCGTCACCGGCTCCATCTCCTCCCAGGCGCGCGACATCTTCGGCCCCAGCCGCTGGCGATGGACCCGCTCGCCGATCGACGCGGCCTGCCGCGCCTGGCCCTCGGGGTCCTTGAGGTCGAAGCCGGCCGAGAAGGCGCGGGCCGACCCGGTCAGGATCACCACCGAGGTCTCGAGGTCGTCCTCGAAGTCGCGCGTGACGTCGCGCAGCTCGCGCATCGCCTGCTGGCTGAACGCGTTGACGTTGTCGCCGCGGTCGAAGCGCACGATGGCGATGCGGCCCTGCGGCCCCAACCCCTTCTCGACCTTGACGAACCTGCGATCGCTCTCGTGACCCATGCGGCATCTCCCTTTGGCCAAGCGTAGCGAGCCCGCTTTACATCCGCGAGCCCGTTGGCTTGACTGCCCTGCATGTCGAAATCCCTGTCTTTCCTGTCGCTCGAACAGCGCGTCGACGCGCTGTTTTCCCGCTACACCCAGCCCGGCTCGCCGGGCGCCGTCGTCGCCGTGGCGCAGGGCGGCGAGATCGCGCTGTGCAAGGGCTACGGGCTCGCCAGCCTCGAGCACGAGGTGCCGATCGCGCCGCACACCCGCTTCCGCATCGCCTCGGTCAGCAAGCAGTTCACCGTCACCGCGGCGCTGATGCTGGCGGCCGAGGGCAAGCTCGACCTCGCCGCGCCGCCGCACCGCTACCTGCGCGCGCTGAAGCCGCTGCCGGTCACGATCGACCAGATGATGCGCAATTCGAGCGGCCTGCCCGACTTCCTCGAACTGCTGCGGCTGGGCGGCCACGGGCTCGACAAGCCGGCGCGCGCCGAGGATTTCCTCGCCGCGGCGGCGCGCAACGGCCACCTCAATTTCGCGCCGGGCAGCCGCTTCCTCTACAGCAACACCAACTTCCTGCTGCTCGGCCTGATCGTCGAGAAGCTGGCGGGGAAGCCGCTGGGCGCCTTCCTGGCCGAGCGCGTGTTCGGACCGCTGGGCATGACCGCGACGCAACTGGAACCGGACATCGACGCGGTGATCCCGCACCTCGCGACCGGCTACCTCGGCGACGCCAAGGCGGGCTTCCGCCGCGCCGCCCATGCCTACCCGCAGGGCGGCGAGGGCGGCCTGACTTCGACGGTCGAGGACCTGCTGATCTGGAGCCGCCACTACGACAAGCCGGTGCTGGGCAAGACGCTGCCGGCGCAGCTGACCGCCGTGAAGCCGCTCGCCGGCGGGCATGCCAACGCCTATCGCCGCGGTGTCCAGGTCGGCGCGGTGCGCGGTCTCGAGACGGTCGGCCATGGCGGCCTGTGGCCGGGCTTCCGCACCGAGTTCCTGCGCGTGCCGGCGGCCGACCTGACGGTGATCGTGATCGCCAACCTCGCCAGCATCGACCCGTGGCGGCAGGCCCATGCCATCGCCAGCCTGGCGCTGGAAGGCGACCGGCGGGCCAGGCCGGCGCCGGCGCCGATCACCGCCGACGAGATCCGGCCGCACGCCGGCACCTGGTTCAACGCCGACGAGCCGTCGCTGTTCGACCTGGCGTGGCGCGACGGCGAGGCGGTGGTGACGCAGAACGGGATGCCGTTCGTGCTGGGCCGCCGCGCCGACGGCTGGCTGGGCGCCGAGCGCGGCTCGTTCGAGTTCAGGCTGAAGCCCGGCAAGGGCGGGCTGCGCGTCGACCTCGGCGCCGGCCGCGTGCTGCCGTTCGCGAAGCTCGGCAAGCGCAAGGCGGTGCCGGCGGGCCTCGCCGGCCGCTACGTCTCGGCCGACAGCGGCGCGGCGTGGGAGTTCGCCCGGACGGGCGACGACTGGACGGTGGCGGTGAGCGGCCCGCTGGTCTCGGGCGGCGCGCCGTGGACGGTGCGCGGCCTCGACGCCGACACGGTGGAGACCGAGATGGCCGGCGGCTGGATCAAGGGCACCCAGCTCGCCCACCTCGTCCGCGACCGCGCCGGCAGGATCGTCGCGATCGAGGTGTCGACCGGCCGCATCAAGAAGATGCGGTTCGATCGAGTTGACTGAAAGGTCCCTCGCTTCGCTCGGGATGACAGGCTTTCCTTGTCATCCCGAGCGTGAGCGAGGGACCTTTCACCGATCAACGGAACGGGATGGCGTACATCAGGCCGCCGTTGGTCCACAGCGCGTTCTGGCCGCGCTCGAGCTTCAGCGGGGTCGCGGTGCCGACGTTGCGCTCGTAGCTCTCGCCGTAGTTCCCGACCTGCTTGATCACGTTGTACATCCACTTCTCGTCGACGCCGACCGCCTTGCCGAAGCCGGGCGAGACGCCGAGGAAGCGCTTGATCGACGGGTCCTCGCTCTTCAGCATCTCGTCGACGTTCTTCGACGTGATGCCCATCTCCTCGGCCTCGATCATGCCCATCAGGGTCCACTTCACGAGGTCGAACCACTGGTCGTCGCCGTGGCGCACGATCGGGCCCAGCGGCTCCTTGGAAATGCGCTCGGGCAGGATGGTGTGCTCGCCCTTGCCGGCGAGCTGGCCGACGCGCACCGCGGCGAGGCCCGAGGCGTCGGTCGTGTAGGCGTCGCAGCGGCCGGCGGCATAGGCCTGCAGCAGCTCGTCGAGCTTCTCGATCAGCACCGGCTTGAAGCTCATCTTCTGCTTGCGGAAGTAGTCCGCGAGGTTGAGCTCGGTGGTGGTGCCGGGCTGCACGCAGACCGTCGCACCGTTCAGCTCCTTGGCGCTCTTGATGCCGCTCTTGGCCGGCACGATGAAGCCCTGGCCGTCGTAGAAGTTCACGCCGGCGATGTTGAAGCCGAGCGAGGTGTCGCGCAGCAGCGTCTGGGTGGCGTTGCGGGTGATGACGTCGACCTCGCCCGACTGCAGGGCGACGAAGCGCTGCTGCGCGGTGGTCGGCGTGAACTTGACCTTCTCGGCGTCGCCGAACATCGCGGCGGCGATCGCCTTGCACAGGTCGACGTCGAGGCCGGTCCACTTGCTCTGGCTGTCGGCCATCGAGAAGCCGGCCAGCCCGGTGTTGACCGCGCACTGGACGAAGCCCTTGGCCTTGACCGCGTCGAACGTCTGGCCGGCCGAGGCCGGCAGCGCGGCCGTGGCGGCCGCGCCCGTGAACGCCGTTACGGCGAGAATTTTCCGAAGCATCCCTGACCCCATCGGTTGTGATGGGGCCAGCATAGCAAAGAACGCGCCCGTTAAACGGTGCGTTCGACCATCAGCTTCTTGATCTCGGCGATCGCCTTCGCCGGGTTCAGGTGCTTGGGGCACGTCTTCGTGCAGTTCATGATGGTGTGGCAGCGGTACAGCCGGAACGGGTCCTCCAGCTGGTCG
This sequence comes from Pseudomonadota bacterium, assembly GCA_020160955.1. Lineage (GTDB taxonomy): Bacteria > Pseudomonadota > Alphaproteobacteria > Reyranellales > Reyranellaceae > Reyranella. Next base: position 29,085 of record JAIUOX010000032.1, on the reverse strand, counting down.
AGGCGCTCGCCCTTGGCCTCGTCGCGGCTGTCGGCCAGCCAGCGGTAGGCCTGCAGCAGGATCGCCGGACCGAGGTAGCGGTCGCCGTTCCACCAGTAGGACGGGCACGAGGTCGAGCAGCAGAAGCACAGGATGCACTCCCACAGGCCGTCGAGCTTGGCGCGCTCCTCCGGCGACTGCAGGCGCTCGCGGGTCGGCGGCTGGGTCGTCGTCTTGAGCCACGGCTCGATCGACTGCAGCTGGGCGTACGGCACGGTCAGGTCGGGCACCAGGTCCTTGACCACCGGCATGTGCGGCAGCGGGTAGATCTTGATGTCGCCCTTCACGTCGGCAATGTACTTGGTGCAGGCCAGCGTGTTGCCGCCGTCGATGTTCATCGCGCACGAGCCGCAGACGCCCTCGCGGCACGACCGCCGGAAGGTCAGCGAGCTGTCCATCTCGTTCTTGATCTTGATCAGCGCGTCCAGGACCATCGGGCCGCAGCTGTCCATGTCGACCTCGTAGGAGTCGACACGCGGGTTCTTCCCGTCTTCCGGCGTCCAGCGGTAGACCTTGAACGTCCGGATGTTCTTGGCGCCGGTCGGCGCCTTGTAGGTTTCGCCCGTTCCGATCTTGGAATTGGCGGGCAGTGCGAACTCAGCCATCGCTTCCTCTCGAAACTTCGCCTTAGTACACGCGGGCCTTGGGCGGGAACGACTGGACGTCGTTGCTCATCGGCTGGAGGTTGACGGGGCGATAGTCGATCCGGGTCTTGCCGGTCTTCTCGTCGACCCACACCGCGGTGTGCTTCAGCCAGTTCTTGTCGTCGCGCTCGGGGAAATCCTCGTGCGCGTGGGCACCGCGGCTCTCGTGGCGGTTGGCCGCCGAGTAGATCGTGCCCTGCGCCTGGATGATCAGGTTCTGGAACTCCAGCGTCTCCATGAGGTCGGAGTTCCAGATCAGCGAGCGATCCTTGACGCGGATGTCGTCCTTGCCGGCGAACACCTTGTCCATGTTGGCGCAGCCCTCGGCGAGGCTCTTGGTGGTGCGGAACACCGCGCAGTCGTTCTGCATGGTCTTCTGCATCAGCGCGCGCAGCTGCGCCGTCGGCGTGCCGCCGTTGGCGTGGCGGGCCTTGTCGAGGCGCTCGATCGAGTTGGCGCCGGCGTCCTTGAGATCCTTGTGGCTCTCGCCCGGCTTCATCAGCTGCTCGACGCGGTTGGCGGCCGAGCGGCCGAACACGACCAGCTCGAGCAGCGAGTTCGAGCCGAGGCGGTTGGCGCCGTGGACGCCGATCGAGGCCGCCTCGCCCAGCGCCATCAGGCCGGGCACCGGGGTGTTCGGGTTGCCGTCCTTGATGGTCATCACCTCGCAGTGATAGTTCGCCGGGATGCCGCCCATGTTGTAGTGGCAGGTCGGCAGGATCGGGATCGGCTGGCGGGTCACGTCGACGCCGGCGAAGATGCGCGCCGTCTCGGCGATGCCGGGCAGGCGCTCCTGGATGATCTTCGGGTCGAGATGCTCGATGTGCAGCTCGATGTAGTCCTTGTTCGGACCGCAGCCGCGGCCCTCGCGGATCTCGATGGTCATCGAGCGGCTGACGACGTCGCGCGACGCGAGGTCCTTGGCCGACGGCGCGTAGCGCTCCATGAAGCGCTCGCCGTTGGCGTTGGTGACGTAGCCACCCTCGCCGCGGACGCCCTCGGTGATCAGGCAGCCGGCGCCGTAGACGCCGGTCGGGTGGAACTGCACGAACTCGAGGTCCTGCAGCGGCAGGCCGGCGCGCAGCACCATGGCGCCGCCGTCACCCGTGCAGGTGTGGGCCGAGGTCGCGGTCTGGTAGACGCGGCCGTAGCCGCCGGTCGCCAGCACCACCTGGTGGGCGCGGAAGCGGTGGATCGTGCCGTCGTCGAGGTTCCACGCCATGACGCCGCGGCACACGCCGTCGTCCATGATCAGGTCGAGCGCGAAGTACTCGATGAAGAACTCGGCGTGGTTGCGCAGCGACTGCTGGTACAGCGTGTGCAGGATGGCGTGGCCGGTGCGGTCGGCGGCGGCGCAGGTCCGGTGCGCGATGCCCTTGCCGAACTCGGTGGTCATGCCGCCGAACGGGCGCTGGTAGATCTTGCCCTCGGGCGTGCGCGAGAACGGCACGCCGAAGTGCTCGAGCTCGATGATCGCCGGGATGCCGTCGCGGCACATGTACTCGATCGAGTCCTGGTCGCCGAGCCAGTCGGAACCCTTAACGGTGTCGTACATGTGCCAGCGCCAGTCGTCCGGGCCCATGTTGCCGAGCGCCGCCGAGATGCCGCCCTGCGCCGCCACGGTGTGGCTGCGGGTCGGGAACACCTTGGTGATGCAGGCCGTCTTGTAGCCCTTGCTGGCCATGCCGAAGGTCGCCCGCAGGCCGGACCCGCCGGCGCCCACCACGACGACGTCGTACTCGTGGTCGATGATGGTGTAGGCGTTGCCGCCGATGTTCACGGTGCCCGGCGCGGCGCCGTTGCTCTTGCCGTTGCTCGCCTCGGCCATGTTCAGCCTCCGAAACCGATACGCAGGATGGCCACCGTCGCGGCCAGTCCCGACAACACTGCGACGAAACGGACCAGAAGGATCAACGCCAGCTTCCGGCCCTCGCCATGGATGTAGTCCTCGATCACCACCTGCAGGCCGAGCTGGCCGTGATGCAGGCCGACCACGATGGTCAGGATCAGCAGGACCATGACGAACGGCGAGCCGATCCAGGCCCGCACGACGTCCTGGTCGGCGCCGCTCATCATGACGAGCGACACGGCGAACCAGACCACGAGGGGAACCAGGGCGATGGCGGTGAGGCGCTGCATCCACCAGTGATGCAGGCCGGTGTGGGCCGAGCCGAGACCGCGGGCGCGGGCCAGCGGGGTGCGGAGATCGCTGCTCTTCATCTCGCCCTCCTCAGGCCAGCCGCAGGCCGACGGCCCACGACGCCAGGGTGGCGATCACGGCGACGGCGATGACGATGTAGCTGGCCTTCTCGGCTTCCTTGATCTCGAAGCCGATGCCGGCGTCCCAGAACAGGTGCCGGATGCCGTTGCACAGGTGGTAGAACAGGCAGAACAGCCAGCCGCCGAGCACGATGCGGCCGACGATCGAGGCGTTGAACGCCTGGAATTTCGCGTAGGTCGTGGGGCTCGCCGAGGCGAAGACCACCCAGGCCACCAGGTAGAGCGCGCCGAGCGACAGCGCCACGCCGGTGGCGCGGTGCAGGATCGACAAGCGGGCGGTGATGGGAAGACGGTAGACTTGCAGATGCGGTGAAAGCGGCCGGTTGGTCGGCCGATTGGCGACGCTCATCGCGCGGAACCCCTATTGCCACGTTGGCTGCATTCTAAATAGCGCCCGGCGGCCTCAAGTCAACGGAAGTCGCCGCCGCATCGGCGGGAGTAAGCCCCGGATTTCCCAGCGAAATTCGGGGCGCCCGATCTCAGCTCCGGCGCGGCATCAGGAGCCAGTAATCGAGGTCCAGCACCACCGCGGGGTGGTACTTGCCGTCCGCCCCCTTGCCCGGGAAGGCGCCGGCCGGGCAGTCCTTTGTGGCGACCAGTCGCAGCCGCAGGGCGCCGAGGTCGCGGCGGCCCGGGAGCTCGGCCTTTTCCAGCACTTCCGACCAGGCATAGATCGTGTCGCCGCCGAAGGTCGGGCCGACGTGGCTGCCGGCGTTGATGGCGGCCAGCCGGAAGCCGTTGGCCAGCCCGTTGAACGACAGCGCCCGGGCCAGCGAGATGATGTGGCCGCCGTAGGCCAGCCGCCGGCCGAACCGGGTGCTCTTGCCGGCGAAGGCGTCGAAATGGACCCGCGCGGTGTTCTGGTACAGCCGGGTCGAGAACATGTGGTCGCTGTCCTCGAGCGTCATGCCGCTGACATGGTCGATCCGCTCGCCCGGCTGGTAGTCCTCCCAGCGGTGCGGCGAGCCCGCCGCGACATCGTCGTAGCCGGCCATCGACAGGCCGGCCGGCACGACCAGGTCGGCCGCGGCGACCGACGGCGCGGTCTTCGGCGTCACCGCCTCGCCCACCGGCGCGGCCGGGTCGCGCTTGTGCACCATCACCCAGCGCACGTAGTCGAGCACCATCTCGCCCTTCTGGTTGGTGCCGGTCGAGCGCACCCAGACGACGCCGCTCGCCTTGTTCGAGTTCTCGCGCAGGCCGAGCACGGTCGAACGCGCCGACAGCGTGTCGCCGGGATAGACCGGCACGCCCCAGCGGAACTCGGCGTAGCCGAGGTTGGCCACCGCGTTCAGCGAGATGTCGTTCACCGTCTTGCCGATCACCACGTGGAAGACCAGCAGGTCGTCCAACGGCGCGCGCGGCAGGCCGATCGCGCGGGCGAACTCGTCGGACGAGTTGACCGCGAAGCGCGAGCCGTACAGGCCGACGTTCAGCGCCGCGTCGGCCTCGGTCAGGGTGCGCGGCGTGGCATGCTGGAACTCCTGGCCGAGCCGGAAGTCCTCGAAGAAGTTACCGGAAGCCGTCTTGTTGCTGGTGGTCATGGGATCAGGCCGCTCCCTGCAGTTCGCGGATCGCGGCGGCCAGCGCCAGCGCGCGCTCGGCCTGCTCGACGTGCAGGTTCTCGATCATGCGACCGTCGACCGTGACCACGCCCTTGCCCTCGGCCTGCGCCTGCTTGAACGCGGCGACGATCTTGCCGGCCATCTCGAGTTCGGCCGCCGACGGGGCGAACACCTCGTTGCACGGCTCGACCTGGCTGGGATGGATCAGCGTCTTGCCGTCGAAGCCCATCTCGAGGCCCTGCTGGCAGGTGGCACGGAACCCCTCGGCGTCCTGGATGTCGTTGTAGACGCCGTCGAGGATGGTGAGGCCGTGAGCCCGCGCCGCCAGCATGGCGATGCCGAGCGCGGTGACCATCGGCAGGCGCATCGGCGTGTGGCGCGCCCGCATGTCCTTCACCAGGTCGTTGGTGCCCATGATGAACAGGCTGAGCCGCGGGTGGGCGGCGGCGATCTCCTCGGCGCGCAGGATGCCCCGGGGCGTCTCCATCATCGCCCAGACCTGCATGGTCTGCGGCGCGCCGGCGGTGTCGAGCAGCGACACCACGTGGGTCACCTGGGCCGCGCTCTCGACCTTCGGCACGACCAGCGCGTCGGCGCCCGAGCCGGCGATGGCGGCGATGTCGGCCTCGCCCCACGGCGTGTTCAGGCCGTTGCAGCGGATGGCGATCTCGCGCTTGCCGTAGGCCCGGCTCTCGGCCGCCAGCACGACGTTGCCGCGGGCGGTTTCCTTGGCGTCCGGCGCCACGGCGTCCTCGAGGTCGAAGATCAGCGCGTCGGCCGGCAGGGTGCGGGCCTTCTCCAGCGCGCGGGTATTGGCGCCGGGCATGTAAAGGACACTGCGACGCGGACGGACGGCGTTGGACATCAAGGGCTCCCCGAAAACGCGGCGGACTATAATGGCGGGCCTCCTTGTGGCAAGGTGGCCGCGGCCATGCGCTTCCTCTCGCTCCAGAGCCATGTCGCCTACGGCTACGTGGGCAACCGGGCTGCGACGTTCCCCCTGCAACGATTGGGCCACGAGGTCTGGGCGGTGAATACCGTCGAATTCTCGAACCACACGGGCTACGGCGCGTGGCGCGGCCGCGCCGCGCCGGCCGGGCAGGTCGCCGAGATCGTCGAGGGGATCGCCGCGCTGGGCATGTTGTCGCGCTGCGACGTCCTGCTCACCGGTTACGTCGGCGACGCCGCCCTGGGCGACGTCGTGCTGGATACCGCGCGGCGCGTGCGCGAAGCCAACCCGTCCGCCCTGTGGTGCTGCGACCCGGTGCTGGGCGACGTCGACACCGGGATCTACGTGAAGCCGGGCATCGACAGCTTCTTCCGCGAGCGCGCCCTGCCGGCTGCCGACCTGGTGACCCCCAACCACTTCGAGCTGGAACACCTGACCGGCCGGCGGATCGCCACCCTGCCCGAGGCGCTGGCCGCGGCGCGCGGCCTGCTGGGCGACGGCCGCCCGGGCGGCGGCCCCCGCCTCGCCCTGGTCACCAGCCTGCGGCGCGCCGACGCGCCGGCCGACCGGATCGAGATGCTGGCGGTGACCCGCGACGCGGCGTGGCGGGTGACCACGCCGATGATCGGTTTCGAGATCGCGCCCAACGGCACCGGCGACATGGTGGCGGCGCTGTTCGCCGCCCACTGGGCAGGCACCGGCGACGCCGCGGCGGCGCTGGGCCAGGCCGCGGCGTCGGTCTACGCCGTGCTCGAGGCGACGGCCGCGATGGGCGAGCGCGAGCTGCAGGTGGTCGCCGCGCAGGATCGCCTGGTCGCGCCGCCGCGACGCTTCGCGGCCGAGGCGCTGTAGGGCGGCGATGAGCGTCCCCGGCTTCGCCTTCAATCCGTTGTCGCTGGCCATCGAGGGTGCCGCGATCGGCTTCCTGATCGCCGTGCCGGTCGGCCCCGCCGCGGTGCTGTGCATCCGCCGCTCGATCACGGTGGGCGCGATGGCCGGCTACATGACCGGGATCGGCGCGGCGCTGGGCGACGCGGTGTTCGGCGCGGTCGCGGCGTTCGGCCTGTCGATCGTCGAGCAGTTCGTGATCGAGCGCGAGGCCTGGCTGCTGGGGCTGGGCGGCATCGGCCTGATCGTCATGGGCTGGATGACGATGCGGCACCGGCCGCGCACCGTCGGCGACCCGGTCGCCGACGATCGCGACCACGAGTTCGTCACCCACCTGCACTATCTCACGTCGAGCTTCTTCATCACCGTGTTCAACCCGCTGACCGTGATCGCGTTCGGCGCCGCCTTCGCCGGCCGCAACCTCGCCGGCGTCGGCGCCAGCCTGCCCGACGCTTCGCTGCTGGTGGCCGCGGTGTTCTGTGGCGCGCTCGGCTGGTGGACCATCATCTGCGCGGTCTCGGTGGCGATGCGCCAGCGCTTCACCGGCCAGGGGCTGGTGTGGCTGAACCGCATTTCCGGCGCGGTGATCCTGGGGTTCGGGGTGGCCGCGCTGGTCTCGCTGCTGCCGCTGCCGTGGAAGCAGATCGGCCGCGGCATCGGCCTCTAGCGAACGGCCTCTGGAAAGACCTAGCGGCCCTTCAGCTGGGCGAGGTCGCCGCGCAGGTCGGCGAACACCTGGTCCCAGTCGCCCGGGCGCGGCTGCCGGTAGAGGCGCGCGGTCGGGTACCACGGGGCGCGGCTGCCGCCCAGCTGCCAGCGCCAGTCGGCGGCCGACGGCAACAGCACCCATGTGCGCAGGCCCATCGCCGCGGCGAGGTGGGCGATCGGCGCATCGATCGAGATCAGCAGGTCGAGCTGCGACAGCGCCGTCGCGGCCTCGGCGAAATCGAAGATGCCGCGACCGACGTCGTGCACCAGCCCGCCGGCGCCGGCCTGCTGGATGTCCTTCTGGTGGACGCCGCCCTGCAGGCTGAACAGCAGCAGGTCGGGATCGCCGGCCAGTTCCATGAAGCGCGAGAACTCGACCGAGCGCTGGCGATCCTGCGTCCGGCCGGGCGTGCCCGCCCAGTAGATGCCGACGCGCAGCTTGGCGCGGTCGAGGTGGCCGAGCTTGATGCGGCTGGTCTCGGGCGCGCGCAAGTACGGCTCGCGCGACAGCGAACCGAAGTCGACGCGGCAGAGATGCGGCAGCGACACCATCGAGGCATGCAGGTCGAAGGCCGGCAGCGGTTCGCCCTCGGCCACCACCTGGTCGATGAAGTCGACGGTGCCGAGCAGTTCCTTGAGCAGCGCCTGGCACAGCACGATCACCGTGGCGCCGCGGCGCTTGAGCTCGCGCGCGAAGCGGATGAACAGCAGCACGTCGCCCAGCCCCTGCTCGGGGTAGAGCAGGATGCGCTTGCCGCCGATCGGGCCGCCGTCCCACGCCGGCTGCGTGAAATCGGGCACCGGAGTCTCGGGCAGGCGCTTGCGCGTCTCGTACGCGGCGAAGCCCTCGGCCAGCTCGCCGCGCATCAGCAGCGTGATCGCCATTTCGACGCGGGCGCGCCGGTTGTCGGGGTTGAGCGCCAGCGCGCGGCCGAAGCAGCCGACCGCCTCGTCGACGCGACCGAGATCACGCAGGCAGAGCGCGAGGTTGAAGAAGCCCTCGCCGTAGTCGCGATTCAGCGTGATCGACTGGAAGTGATGCTTCACCGCCTCGTCGAGGCGATTGGCGGCGCGCAGCGCGTTGCCGAGGTTGGAGTGCAGCGCCGGGTTGTCGGGATCGGCGGCCAGCGCCAGCCGGTGATGGCCGACCGAGGCATCGAGCTTGCCGGCGAGCCGCAGCGCCACGCCGAGATTGTTGTGCAGCTCGGCGTGGTACGGCCGCACCGCGAGCAGCCGCAGGTAGGCGGTGATGGCTTCCTCGAGCCGGCCGGCGCGATGCGCCTGGGCGGCGAGGCGAAGCTGCTGAACGAAAGTGTCGTCCTTGCCAAAGAGCGGCGTCGGCGCCGAGGACGCCTGGGATTCCGGCCGGAGCGGATAGAGCGACGGAGTGTCGTGCACGGCTTGGAGATTACATCAATATTCGCGCACAAACATCTGAAAAGTATAGATTTTCATTTAGATTCATAGACATAGAACATAAGTACAGGCGCGGTAGCCGGTTCCGGACCGCTCCACTAGATGTAGCCCTTGATCAGCTCTTCCGCGATCTGCACGGCGTTCAGGGCGGCGCCCTTGCGCAGGTTGTCGCTGACGACCCAGAGCGACAGGCCGTTATCGATCGTCGGGTCGACGCGCACCCGGCTGACGAACACACCGTCCTGGCCGGTCACTTCCTGCGGCGTCACGTAGCCGCCGTTCTCGCGCCGGTCGACGACCAGCACGCCGGGCTGGGCCGCCAGCACGCGCCGCGCCTCGACCTCGTCGAGCGGCCGCTCGAGCTCGAGGTTCACCGCCTCGGCATGGCCGACGAAGGTCGGCACGCGCACGCAGGTCGCGTGCACCTTGATCTTCGGGTCGAGGATCTTCTTGGTCTCGACCACCATCTTCCATTCTTCCTTGGTCGAGCCGTCGTCCATGAAGACGTCGATGTGCGGGATGACGTTGAAGGCGATCGACTTGGTGAACTTCTTCGGCTCCAGCGTCTGGTTCACGAAGAAGCTCTTGGTCTGGTTCAGCAGCTCGTCCATGCCGTCCTTGCCGGCGCCGGACGTCGACTGGTAGGTCGACACGACGACCCGCTTGATGGTCGCCGCCTCGTGGATCGGCTTCAGCGCCACCACCATCTGGATGGTCGAGCAGTTCGGGTTGGCGATGATGCCGCGGCCCTTGTAGCCGGCGATCGCCTGCGGGTTGACCTCGGGCACCACCAGCGGCACGTCGGGATCCATCCGCCAGTAGGAGGTGTTGTCGATCACCACGGCACCCGCCTTGGCGGCACGCGGGCTGTGCTCCGCCGAGACCTTTGCGCCCGGCGAGCTCAGCACGATGTCGATGCCCTTGAAGTCGAACTTGGCGAGGTCGTGCACCTTCAGCGTGCCGTTGTCGCCGAACGAGGCCTGCTTGCCGGCCGAGCGCGAGGAGGCGAGCGCCACGACCTCGTCGGCCGGGAAATTCCGCTCGGCCAGGATCTGCAGCATTTCGCGACCGACATTGCCGGTCGCGCCGACGACGGCGACTCTGTATCCCATGGCGCCGGGGATACGCGGCGCCACGGGTTTTGGCAAGAAAGCCTAGGAGTCGGCGGACGCGCCCGAGGCCTTGATGATCGGCAGCCACAGCGCGAGGTCGCTCTCGACCAGCTTGCGGGCATCCGCCGGCGAGCCCGGCGGCAGCATGTCGATGCCCTGCGCCAGCATCTTCTCGCGCACCGCGGGGACCTGGCCGATCCGGTTGATCTCGGCGTTGAGCCGGGCGACCACCGGCTCGGGCACGCCGGCCGGCACGGCGAAGCCCATCCAGGTGTTGACCACGTAGTCCTTCACCCCGGCCTCGATCATCGTCGGCACGCCGGGCAGCAGGTCGGACGGCTTCTCGCTGGTCACCGCCAGCGGCCGCAGCTTGCCGCCCTTGATCAGGCCCAGCACCGTCGGCGTGTTGAACAGGCCCATCGCCACCTCGCCGTTGGCGACCGCCTGGATGCCGGCGGGCGTGGCGCGGTAGGGCACGTGCTGCAGCTTCACGCCGGTCCGCATCTCCAGCAGCACGCCCGACATGTGGTGGCTGGTGCCGACCCCACCCGACGAGTAGGTCAGCTCGCCCGGCTTGGCCCGCGCCATCGCCAGCAGGTCGGCGACCGACCTGGCGGCGCTGTCGGGCGGCACGATCAGGACGTTGGACACGCCGCCGCTGACCGCGACCATGGCGAGGTCCTTCAGCGGGTCGTAGCCCGGCGCCTTGTAGAGGCCGATGTTGAAGACCACCGTGCCCTGGCTGACCAGCGCCATCGTGTAGCCGTCGGCCGGCGCGCGCGCCGCCTCGGCGGTGGCGATGGTGCCGCCCGCCCCCGTCTTGTTGTCGACCACGAAGGTCTGGCCGAGCGCCTTGCCCAGCTCGTCGGCGAACAGGCGGGCGACGATGTCGGCGGTGGCGCCCGGCGCCAGCGGCACGATCAGGCGGACCGGCTTGGCCGGCCAGGCCTGGGCCGATGCCCCTCCCACCGCGCTGGCCGCCGCGCCAGTCGCCAGCGTGGCGGCCAGCAGCGTTCTCCTGTTCAGCACCATCGCGTCGCTCCCTGCGCTAGAGACCCACCGATTCCGCCACGTGCCGCGCCAGCAACCGGCGCATCCGCGCCACGGTCGGCCGGGCGCTGCGCTTGCCGATCAGGTTGTGCATCTCGTAGGGGTCCGCCTGGAGGTCGTAGAGCTCGTCGCAGGCCACGCCGTCGAGCGATTTCTGCGTCCAGTGGATGTACTTGTAGCGGCGGGTGCGGACCGCCTTGTAGCTCATGCCGATCAGCCACGGCATGGCGTTCTCGCTGAAGTACTCGCACATGAAGGACGAGCGCAGCGGCTTGCCCGAGCCAGACTTCGACAGCGGCCGCAGCGACACGCCTTGCATGTGCGCGAAGTCCGCCTTCTTGCCGCCCGCGAGGTCGACGGCGGTCGGCGCGATGTCGAGCGCCAGCACCAGCTGGTCGTTGACCGTGCCGGGCTTGAACCACTTCGGGTAGCGCACGAGGAACGGCGAGCGGATGCCCTCCTCGTAGGCGAAGCGGCGCTCGGGTCCCAGCCCGTGCTCGCCGAAGAAGTAGCCGTTGTCGCCGAGGAACAGGATGAAGGTGTCGTCGAGCTGGCCAGTCTCCTCGAGCGCGCGGAACACCTCGCCCATGCCCTCGTCGACCGAGGCCATCATCGCGGCGCGCAGCCGGATCTCCTCGTCGCTGCCGGCCTGGATGCCGTCCAGCACCTTGCGCGATGCCTCGTTGCCCTTGAGCTGGAAGGCCTCGGTCCAGGCCGGCTTGTCCTTCGCCACCTCGGCCAGCGGCAGCACGTTGGGCCGCCGCGGGAAGTGCGCGCCCTTGTAGAGGTCCTTGTGCCGGTCGGGCACGCGGTAGCCGCCCTTGCTCAGGTCGATCGTGCCGTCGGGCGCCTGGAAGGCGTCGGGGTGCACCGCCTTGTGCGCGAAGAACAGGGCGAACGGCTTGCTCCGCTTCTTGCGCAGGAACTCGACGGCGCGGTCGTTCAGCAGGTCGGTGATGTAGCCCTTGTGCTGGCGTTCGTCGCCGTCGATGTTCAGCACCGGGTCGACGATCGAGCCGTGCCCGGGGAAGCTCACCCAACGGTCGTAGCCGGGACGCGGCATGCCGGAATTTCCCATGTGCCACTTGCCGACATGGGCGGTCTCGTAGCCCAGCTTCTGCAGGATGCCGTGGTAGTTGGGCAGGCGGTGGCTGTGGGCGTCGCGCGCCACGTTGTCGATGATGCCGTGCCGGCTGGCGTACTGGCCGGTGATGATCGACGCCCGGTTGGGCGAGCACAGCGGCGTGGTGTGGAAGGCGCGCGTGAACATCGCGCCCTCGCGGCCGATCCGGTCGATGTGCGGCGTCTTCATGAAGGGATGGCCGCAGATCCCCAGTTCGTCGAACCGGAGGTCGTCGATCAGGACCACGAGGATGTTCGGTTTGCGCTGCTTCGCCACGATGAAAGACTCCCAAGCACGCCGCGTGCCGAAACACGCTAGCGGCCAGCCTTGACGGAAGCCAGAGGGTCGCGCCCTTAATCGGCCGACTGGGTTTCCGAGGGATTTTCATGACCGAGACTGCGCTGCCGCTGGCAGGACTGCGCGTGCTGGACATCAGTTCGTTCATTGCCGCCCCGGCGGCGGCGGTCGTGCTGGGCGACTGGGGCGCCGACGTGATCAAGGTCGAGGGACCGGACGGCGATCCCAACCGCCGGATCATGCACGACTCGTCCAACTACCCGAAGGGCGAGGTCAACTATCCCTGGCAGATGGACTCGCGGAACAAGCGGTCGATCGCGCTCGACCTCAAGAAGCCCGAGGCGCGCGCCGCGCTCGACCGGCTGATCGAGAAGGCCGACGTGCTGATCTGCAACTTCCCGCCGCCGGTGCGCGACAAGCTGCGGCTGGGCTACGACGCGGTGAAGGCGGTCAACCCGCGGATCATCTATGCCTCGCTGACCGGCTACGGCGAGACCGGCCCTGACCGCGACCGGCCGGGCTTCGACGTCACCGCCTACTTCGCCCGCTCGGGCCTGCTCGACGCGCAGCGCTACGAAGGCGGCCCGCCGGGCGTGCCGGTGCCGGCGCAGGGCGACCGCGCGACCGCGATGACGCTGGTCTCGGCGATCCTGATGGGACTGATGCAGCGCATGAAGACCGGCGAGGGATCGTGGGTCGGCACCTCGCTGCTCGGCAACGGCCTGTGGTCGTGCGGGGTCGTGGCGCAGGCCGCGCTGGTCGGCGCCTTCCTGCCGCACCGCCCGCCGCCGGACCGGCCGCGCTCGGCGCTGGGCAACATCTACCGCACCGCCGACGACCGCTGGCTGCAGCTCACCATCGTGCGCGAGGACAAGATGTGGCCGGGCATCTGCGAAGCGATCGAGCAGCCGGGCCTGCTCGCCGACCCGCGCTTCGCCACCGTCGAGGATCGCCGCCGCCGCTCGGCCGAGCTGGCCGCCCTGCTGCGCGAGGCCTTCGCGAAGAAGGACTACGAGCACTGGCGCGTCGAGATGGGCCGGCACGGCATCACCTTCGGCGTGATCAGCCGGCCGCAGGACGTGCCCGACGACCAGCAGGCGGTGGCCTGCGGCGCCGTCGTCGAGACCGCGATCCCCGGCATGCCGCGCACCCTCAGCAACCCGATTCGCCTCGGCTTCGCCGACCAGCGCGCGGCCGGCGCGGCGCCCGATCTCGGCCAGCACAGCGACGAGATCCTGGCCGAGGCCGGGCTGGGCGCCGACGAGATCGCCGCGCTGCGGGCCGCCGGGGCGCTGTCGTGAGCGACGGACCGCTCGACCCGGCGGCGGACCTGCCCCTTTCCGACCTGCCCCTTGCCGACTTGAGGGTCCTCGACATCAGCTCGTTCATCGCCGCGCCGGCCGCGGCGGTGGCGCTGGCCGACTACGGCGCCGACGTCGTCAAGGTCGAGCCGCCGCACGAGGGCGACCCGCATCGCCACAACTGGAAGAACCCGGGCTACCCGCAGAGCGACCGGAACTTTCCCTGGCAGCTCGACGGCCGGCACAAGCGCTCGCTGTCGCTCGACCTCAAGAACCCAGAGGCGCGGCCGGTGCTGGAGCGGCTGATCGCGCGCAGCGACGTGATGATCGTCAACTTCCCGCCGCCGGCGCGCGAGCGCCTGCGGCTGCGCTGGGAGGACGTGCAGCCGCTGAACGGCCGGCTGGTCTACTGCTCGCTGACCGGCTACGGCGAGAGCGGGCCCGACCGCGACCGGCCGGGCTTCGACATCAGCGCCTACTTCGGCCGCTCGGGCATCCTCGACGCCGCGCGCTACGACGGCGGACCGCCGGGCATCTCGCTGCCGGCGCAGGGCGACCGCGCCACCGCGATGACCCTGGTCGCCGCCATCCTGATGGGGCTGCGCCATCGCGATCGCACCGGCAAGGGCTGCTGGGTCGGCACCTCGCTCTACGCCAACGGCGTGTGGGCCAACGGCACGACGGTCGCGGGCGCGCTGGTCGGCGCGGCGCTGCCGGTCCGCCACGGTCCCGACAAGCCGCGCAACGCGCTCACCAACCTCTACCGCACCGCCGACGACCGCTGGCTGCAGCTGCTGGTGGTGCGCGACGACCGGCTGTGGCCGGCCTTCTGCCAGGCCATCGGCCGGCCCGAGCTCGAGACCGATCCGCGCTTCGCCGAGCGCGAGGCGCGGCGGGCCAACGCGCTGGCGCTGGGCAGCGAACTGGCGGCGGTGTTCGCGCTGCGGTCCTGGGCCGAGTGGGAGCAGCGCTTCGCGCCGACCGGCATCCCGTTCGGCGTGATCGGCCGCGTCGCCGACGTCGTCGACGACGAGCAGGCCGCGCACGCCGGCCTGTTCGCCGAGACCGACAACCCGGCGATCCCGCGCACCGTGAACACGCCGATCCGGCTGGGCTTCGCCCGGCCGCGCAAGGCCGGCCCGCCACCCGAGGTCGGCGAGCACAGCGAGCAGGTGCTGCGCGAACTCGGCTACGGCGAGGACGAGATCGCGGCGCTGCGCCGCCACGGCGCGCTCGGCTAGGACGAGTCGCGGGACCGGCCACAACCGGGGCCCGGCCACCGGGCAGGTGAACTGGTCGGGACGGCGGGCTAGAGTGATGCCATGCCGACCGCGATGACGACCTGGCTCGACTCCCTGGGACTGGCCCGGTACGCGCCGGCATTCGCCGCCAACGCGATCGACCTCGACATCGTCGCCGAGCTGACCGACGCCGACCTGCAGAGCATCGGCATCGACCTGCTGGGCGACCGCAAGCGGCTGCTCAAGGCGATCGCCGAGCTGCGCCCCGCGCCGTCGGCCGAGCCGGCCGGCGCGCCGCGCGCCGAGCGTCGCCAGGTCACCGTGCTGTTCTGCGACCTCGTCGGCTCGACCGAGCTGTCGGCCCGCCTCGACCCCGAGGAACTGGCGCCGATCCTCGACCGCTACCATGCCCGGGTCGGCGAGACCGTGCGCCAGATGGGCGGTCACGTCGCGCGCCTGCTGGGCGACGGCGTCATGGCCTACTTCGGCTGGCCGACGGTGCGCGAGGACGACGCCGAGCGCGCCGTCGCGGTCGGCCTCGAACTGATCGAGACGGTGTCGCGCCTGCCGGCGGTCGCGGGCGAACGCCTGCGCGTGCGGGTCGGCGCGGCGACCGGCCTGGTGGCGATCGGCTACGGCGCCGGCGCGAGCGACGGCGGCATCGCCGGCGACACGCCCAACATCGCCGCCCGCCTGCAGGCCGAGGCCGGGCCGAACGGCATGGTGGTGGCGCCGCTGACGGTGCAGCTGGCCGGCCGCTCGTTCCGCTATCGCAGCCTCGGCAAGCGCACGCTGCGCGGCATCGCCGAGCCGATGGAAGTGTTCGAGGTCAGCGGCACGCGCTCGTCGCTCAACCGCTTCAAGGCGCTGCGCTCGCGCTCGGGCGCGCCGCTGGTCGGCCGCAGCGAGGAGGTCGAGCTGCTGCTCAACCGCTGGCGCCGCGCCGCCGACTCGGAGGGCCAGGTGGCGCTGCTGACCGGCGACGCTGGCATCGGCAAGTCGCGGCTGCTGCGCGCGACGCGGGCCCGCATCGGCCCGGCGACGGTGCTGTCCTACCAGTGCTCGCCGCTGCACCAGGACATCGCGCTGTTCCCGGTCGTCTACCAGATCTCGCGCGCCGCCGGCCTGGCCGCCGACCAGACCGCCGAGCAGAAGGTGGCGCGCGTGCTGGCCTGGCTGAAGGTGGCCGACCTCGAGCCGGGCGACGACCTGCCGCTGCTCTGTCACCTGCTGCAGATCGACTCGCCCGACCATCGCCTCGCCGATCCGCCGCGCGTGGTGCGCGACCGTACCGTCGCCATGCTGTCGCGCCAGTTCTTCGCGCTCGCCCGGCACCGGCCGGTCTTCGCCATCGTCGAGGACGTGCAGTGGATCGACCCGACGATGGAGGAGCTGCTGCTCGACCTCGTCGGCAACGCGCGCGACCGCGCGGTGATGCTGTTCGCCACCAGCCGCGAGGCCTTCCCGGCGCGCTGGCACCAGGCCGGGCACACCACCCAGCTGCGCCTCGACCGGCTGGGCAGCGCCGACAGCCGCCGCCTGATCCAGGCGATCGCCGGCGACCGGCTCGATCCCGTCGTGCAGGCCGGCATCGCCGCCCGCGCCGAGGGCGTGCCGCTCTACCTCGAGGAGCTGACGCTGGCCCTGCTCGACGCCGGCCGCCGTCCCGAGCTGGGCGAGGTGCCGACCAGCCTGCAGGCGCTGCTCGCCGCCCGCCTCGACAAGCTGGCCGACGCCAAGTCGCTGCTGCAGGTCGCCTCGGTGTTCGGCCGCCAGTTCGCGGTGCCCGACCTGCTGGCGGTCGCCGGCGCCGACGAGGGCGCGGTGCGGGCGATGATCGACAAGGCGGTCGATGCCGGCCTGTTGCAGGAGGCCGAGCCGGGCAACGATTCGATCCTCCTGTTCAAGCACGCGCTGGTCCAGGACGCCGCCTACGCCGGCCTGCTCAACAGCGAGAAGCGGCGGCTGCACGCCGCGGTGCTGGCGCATCTCGAGACCCAGGGCGCGCTGGCCGCCACCGGCGGCAGCGTCCTGCTGGCCTCGCACGCCGAGCGCGCCGAGGCCTGGGACAAGGCGGCCGAGCACCTGCTGGCGGCGCTCGACCAGGCGATCCGCAACTCGTCCAACAACGAGGCGGTGGCGCTGTTCGACCGCGCCCTGACGGCGATGGCGCGCCTGCCGCCGACGGTCGGCGCCAAACTGGCGGTCGACGTGCGGCTGCACGTGTTCAGCCCGCTGCTGGCGTTGGGCGAGGTCGAGCGGCTGGTCGCGGTGATGCGCGAGGCGGCGACGCTGGCCCAGTCGCTGGGCGACCAGCGCCGGCTGGCCGCCACGACCTGCCAGCTCGCCACCGCGCTGTGGTTGGCCGGCCAGCACGACGCGGGCCTCGCCTCGGCGCGCGAGGCGGTGCGGCTGGCCGACGCGCTGAACGACTTCGCGCTGCGCCTGTCGGCGCGGTTCGCCGAGGCCAACCTGCTGCACGCCACCGGCCAGCTGCGCGAGGCGGTCGAGATCTACTCGGAGATCATCGCCAGCCTCGGCGGCGACCACGAGCTGCGCCGCTTCGGCTGGCCGGGCATCCCGAGCCTGCTGACCCGCGGCCTGCTCACCTGGTCGCTGGTCTCGCTCGGCGAGTTCGAGCAGGCGCGCCTCGTGCAGGACCGCGCGATGGCGCTGGTCGACCGCGTCCGCGAGCCCTACTCGCTGACCTACGCCTACATGGGCCAGGGCCTCTACGAATCGGGGATCGGCAACCACCAGGCCGCCGTCGCCTCGTTCGAGGCGGCGCACCGCATCACGCAACAATCGGACATCGTGCTGCCGATCGCCGGGGCGTGGCTGGGCGCGGCTTACGTGCAGGCCGGGCGACCGGCCGACGCGCTCGCCCTGCTGCTCGAGGCCGAGCGCAAGGGCAGCTACCGCTCGGGCGGCATCTACAACTGGATCCACCACTACAAGGCGCTGGCCCAGGCCCAGCTCGCGGCGGGCGACCTCGAGGAGGCCTACGCCGCGATCGGCCGCGCCGAGGAACTGGCGACCCGGGCCAGCGAACTGGGTCACCTCGCGGCGGCGCTGCGCATCCGCGGCGACATCGAGGCGGCCGACCCGGCCGCCGGTCCGGCCACCGCCGCCGACAGCTACCGCCGAGCGCTGGAGATCGCGCGGGCCCGCGGCATGCGCCCGCTGGTCGCGCGCTGCCTCACCGAGCTGGCGCTCAGCTGCACCGCCGCCGGCGACGCCACGGCGGCCGCCCAGCATGCCGAGGAGGCGCGGCGGCTGATGATCGAGCTCGGCCTCGCAACGCCCGATAGCCCGGTGCGCGCCGCCGAGTGATCGATCAGTCGGGCACGACCGGCTGGAACCTGACCTTCAGCTTCTGCCAGCGGTTCAGCAGGTCGCGATCGAGGTCGCGGCTGCCGGCGGCGCGGTGCAGGTCGGGCAGCGCGAGCAGCGGCTTCACCATCTCGCGCAGCACCGGCTCGGCGATCGACGCGCCCTTGCAGGCGTGCGGGCCGCTGCCGAACACCAGGTAGTTCGCCGGGTCGCGGCCCGTCGAGAAGCTGTCGGGCTGCGGGAACACGCGCGGGTCGAACATCGCCGTCTTGAGCAGCACGGCGACCAGGCTGCCCTTCGGGATCCTTTGGCCGCCGAGGTCGGTGTCCTCGGTGCACAGCCGGAACAGGCCGGGCGCCACCGGGTTGAAGCGCAGCCCCTCGCGCACCAGCCCGTCGATCTCGGCGTCCGAGTAACGGCCCGGCTGGATCCAGTCGGGGTTGTCCATCACCACGTCCATGAAGTTCGGCAGGGCCTGCGCCAGCGTGCCGGCCGAGCCGACGATCAGCTCGGCGACCAGCAGCCGGATCGTGACGTCGAAGCGCGCCGGGTCGAGGCCGTAGGCGACCGGATCGAGCGCCACCAGGTTCTCGAGCAGCGTGCGCCGCCGGTTCTCGCCGCTGCGGATCGCGGCGATCAGGCCGTCGAGGTGACGGAAGAATTCCTCGGTGGTGCGCCGCGCCAGCGCCGTCAGGTCGGCGGCGTTGACGACGTTGACGAAGACCTGGGTGAAGGCGGTCTGCGCCCACGCCTGCAGCGTGGTGAAGGCCATGTCCTGCGGCGCCACCGGCGGCAGCGTCTTCAGCCAGTCGCGCGGCACCTGGCTGATCTCGGCCTTGGCGAACTGCGCGGCGATGAAGGCGGGCGACACCCAGTTCGGGCCGGTCACGCCGAAGTAGGCCTGGGCCACCGCCATCGGCACGGTCAGCGAGACGTGCCGCACGAGGTCCATCGCCCCGGCGGGTCCGTGGCGGCGCAGGATCTTCTGCATCGCCTGGCGCGCGATCAGCGACCACGCCTGCATGCCGAGCGGCCCCGCCGCGTCGGCCCACATGCGCAGGCGCCGCGTGCGCTCGGGATCGCCCTCCGGCATGCCGAGCATCAGCCGCTCGCCGCCGCAGATCTGGCGCATGCGCAGATCGGTCTCGGCCAGCGAGAAGCGGCGATCGTCGGCCAGCACCTGCTGCACGAGATCGTGGCGGCCGACCAGCACGAGGTGAATGCGCGGATCGACCTCGATCCATGGCGGCGCACCGTTGGGCAGCAACGCCTTGCGGCCGTACTGCACCAGCTTCTCGAGGTCGATCTTCGGCGTGCGGTCGACGCTCGGGTTGACGGCCTCGGGACCCGGCTTGGTTTCGAAATGGTCGCCGGCCGCGAGGCGTGCCAGCGCCGGCAGTGACGGCACGAAGAAGTAGTCGCCGCCGCGCACCGTCACGAAGCGCGGCACGTGGCTGTACGGCGCCGGGCGCCCGGCGACGGCGAAGCTGTCCTCGACGTCGCCGCGGTTGGCGCCGGTGATCGGGCAGCGCCCGATGCCGGCCTGGCCGATGAACTCGCCGGTGTTGATCCAGCGCGTCTGCAGGAACTCGAACTGCTGGTCGAGACGCGAGCACATCGCCACGAACAGGATGCCGCGCGACTTGCCGTCACCCGGCGCACCGTAGGGCAGGAAGTCGCCGTAGGTGATCGAGCGCCGCCAGATGCGGTGGCGGCGGGCCTCGTCGCGGTTGTTGGAGTCGCGCGGGTTGAGACGGCGGACGTGGCTGCCGAGCGGGCACGCCACGCCGCGCGGATCCTCGGCGCCGTAGCGGAAGTCGTTGATCGCCCGGTCGTCGCCGCCCTGGGTCGGGCCGTCCGGCGACTTCACCAGCGACGTGCCGTCGGGCCAGCGGCCCATCATCTGCGCCGCCAGCAGCGACTCGCGGCCGGTCGCGCCGCCGTGCTCGGAGAGGTAGCGGCGGAAGCCCACGACGTCCTGCTCGAGCTTGCGGAACACCATGTAGGTGCCGTTGAGCCGAAGGTCGGCATGGGCCGGCCGCGCCTGCATCAGCCCGTCCTCGTCGGGCCAGCCCAGCAGCAGCTCGCCCTTGGCCACCGGGTCCCACGAGCCGCCGGGCCGCGCCGTGCCGCCACCCGGCGGCGGCGGCCGCGGCGTGTCGAGCTCGGCCCCGGCGAACGGCTGGCTGATGCCGTCGCGGAAGCCGAAATGCTCGATGCGATGGCGTGGGTCGAGCGGGCTGGCGATGCGCTCGCCGACCTCGGTGTGAAGGATGCGCAGGCCCGAGTCGGCGAGATCGTCGATCAGGTCGGCGATCGCCGGCCGCCCGGCCAGCGCGCTGCCGGCGGGCAGCCGCGCCATGCCGGCCTCGAGGCGGGCCGGCAGGTCGTCGCCCGCCGCCTCGGCCTCCGCCGGGGCGGCCTGCAGGCTGACCATCAGCACGCCGTGCACCGCGCGGCTGCCCAGCCAGCCGTCCCAGTGCTCGGGCGCCGAGTCGCCGGTGTCGCCGAGCCGCTCGGCGCGCGCCGCCATGCCGTCGCGGAAATCCTCCGGGAAGCTGTCGAGCGTGTTGCGGTCGAGCCCGAGCGCGTCGAGGCCGGGCCAGGTGAAGGCGATGTTCCACGTCGCGCCGGCGACCCGACGGTTGCCCTGCGCGTCGTAGCGGTGCGCCTTGGCCTCCGACCAGAAGCGGCGGTCGTCGGGCGGCAAGGCGACCAGCGAGCCCTCGGCCGCGGGGTCGGCCGGCGGCGGCTCGACCAATGCCGCGATCAGGCGGCGCGCGCGCGCGGCATCGACGATGCGGAAGAACAGGTAGTGCGCCTGGTCGGGATTGACGCTGCGGATCACGTTCGACTGGACGTCGTCCGGCGAGAACGGCGCGACCTGCCCGGTCGTGCCGGTCTCGAGGCCGTGGTCGATGCCGGGCGCCGCGGGCCGGGCCTTCGGCGGCGGCGCCTCGACGGCGCGGCGCGCGGTCGGCGCGAACAGCACCACCTCGCCTGCGTCAGCGGCGGGCGCGTGGAAGGGACAGCCCGTGGTCTCAGGTCGCGTCCGTGCCGACATAGGTGCCCCCTTCCTGCGGGAAATCGTTGGCGTAGACGCTGTTCTCGGCGAGGAACCGGTCGAGCAGCGGCCCGATCCCGTCGATCGAGGTGCCGTCGGGCCGGCGGGTGCGCGCGACCAGCTCGTCGAACGCCCGCTTGAAGCGCTGCAGCTGGCGGATGCGTCCGACCGAGAGCTCGGGATAGGCGGCGTAGAAGGCGTCGGTCGGGACCTGGTGGCGCTTGGCGTAGTCCCAGTATTCCTCGAAGCTGCGCGAGCCGGCCTTCGGCCAGCCCTCGCAGTTGCCCCAGATGCGGTCGACGTCCTCGCCGAGGAAGACGGAGAACTCGCGCAGGTAGTCCTTGAGCTGGCCGTCGAAGTTCGAGGTGAACAACAGCCACGAGCGCAGCGACGGGTCCTTGGGATCGATCGCCGAGTTCTGCAGGTACTGCGCCGGGCGCAGGATCAGCCAGCGCGCGAAGTGGATGGTCGGCATGCCGCCGATCACCGTCGGCACGCGCGCCGCGACGCGCCGCTGCACCGACTCGAGCCCGGCCGAGAGGCGTTGCTCGTAGGTCCGCTTCTCGCCGGGGACCAGCCCCGGCGTGATCGGCGTCAGCAACGTCACCTCGGTGGCGCCGCCGAGCGTCGTCGATCTCGCCCACTCCATGTGTCCCTCGCGGGTGGTTCTACCGGTGATTGTATTTCAGCCGGGCGTTTCGGCAACCCGAATCCCGGGCCGCCATGAAGCAACAGCCCCCGCGACCGGTCCAGCCGGATTTTGCCTCTTGCGTGCCGTTACATCCCGGACCACCTTCCGGGCCGCAGACAGGGAATCGCCATGCCTCAGACTTACCGGTCCTACGCGGAGTTCTGGCCGTTCTACCTGCGGGAGCATCGCAAGCCGCAGACCCGCGCCCTGCACTACGTCGGCACGCTCCTGTCGCTCGCCGTGCTGGGCTGGGCGATCGCGACGCAGCACTGGTGGTGGCTGGTGGCCGTGCCGCTGGCCGGCTACGGCTTCGCCTGGTTCTCGCACTTCTTCGTCGAGCGCAACAAGCCGGCGACCTTCGGCGCGCCGCTGTGGTCGCTGGTCAGCGACTACCGCATGTGCTTCCTGTTCCTCACCGGCCGGCTCGGCGACGAGCTGATGAAGCACCAGGTCCGCGGCTGACGAAACCGTACCGACGGCCGCCGGCGCGGCCGTCCCGGCCCCCTTGCGCCTGCGCAGGGTGGACGCCACATTGCGGGCGAAAGCCATTCCCCCGTTTCGAGGATCCATGGAACCGATGCTGAAGGGCGCCGCGCCGCAGGCTGCCCCCGCCGATCTCATCAAGGACAGCGACCAGACCAAGTTCGCCAAGGACGTGCTGGAGGCCTCGCGCACCGTCCCCGTGATCGTCGACTTCTGGGCGCCGTGGTGCGGCCCGTGCAAGACGCTGCAGCCGACCATCGAGAAGGTCGTCAAGGCGGCCAACGGCGCGGTCAAGCTGGTCAAGATCAACATCGACCAGAACCAGATGCTGGCCCAGCAGCTGCGCATCCAGTCGATCCCGGCGGTCTACGCCTTCTTCGGCGGCCGCCCGGTCGACGGCTTCATGGGCGCGGTGCCCGAGAGCCAGGTCAAGCAGTTCGTCGACAACCTGGTCCAGGCGACCGGCGGCGCGGCGCCCGGCGGCGGCAACGAGATCGCCGAGCTGCTGGAGCACGCCAAGGCCGCGGTCGCGCAGAACGACCTCGACCTCGCGGTCCGCGTCTACTCCGAGATCCTCGGCCTCGATCCGACCAACGTCACGGCGCTGGCCGGCATCGCCCGCTACCACGTCGCCTCGGGCGACCTCGAGCAGGCCAAGGAGCTGCTGGCCCAGGTCGAGGCCAAGGACAAGGGCAACAGCGACGTCGCCGCCGTCCAGGCCGCGATCGACCTCGCCGAGAAGGCCAAGGAGGCCGGCCCGCTCGACGAGCTGAAGGCGAAGGCCGCGGCCGATCCGAAGGACATGCAGTCGCGGCTCGACCTCGCGATGGCCTACTGGGCGGCCAACCAGCGCCAGGAAGCGATCGACGAGCTGCTCGCCATGATCAAGGCCGACCGCAAGTGGAACGAGGACGCGGCGCGCCAGCAGCTGCTCAAGTTCTTCGAGGCGCTCGGCTTCAGCGATCCCCTCGCCGTCGACGGCCGCAAGCGGCTGTCGACCATCCTGTTTTCCTGACGCCGGATCGGGAGGGAGACCGGGCATGACCGACCGGGTGCCGGGACGCAATCCCTTCGACCCGAGCTTCGAGCAGCTGCCCGAGACGCTGCCGATCTTCCCGCTGTCGGGCGTGCTGCTGCTGCCCGGCGGCAAGCTGCCGCTCAACATCTTCGAGCCGCGCTACCTCGCGATGATCTTCGACGCGCTGGCCGGCCACCGCATGATCGGCATGGTCCAGCCGATGCAGCCCGGCGGCTTCGCCGGCGACGGCATGCCGTCCGACGACGGGCGGCCCAAGGTCCATCGCATCGGCTGCGCCGGCCGCATCTCGAGCTTCAACGAGACCGACGACGGCCGCCTGCTGCTCGCGCTGAGCGGCGTCTGCCGCTTCGAGATCGTGCGCGAGCTCGACCCGGCGCAGGGCGGCTATCGCCGCGTCTCGACGGTGTTCTCGCCGTACCGCCACGACCTCGACCATGCCGAGGAGGAAGTGGCGCTCGACCGCGAGCGGCTGATGGCGGCGCTGGCGGCGTTCTTCCGCGCCCGCAACCTGTCGACCGACTGGGATGCCGTGAAGCAGGCCGCCGACAACAACCTCGTGACCTCGCTGGCGATGGCCCTTCCGTTCGGACCGGCCGAGAAGCAGGCTCTGCTCGAGGCGGCAGACTCGGCGGCGCGCGCCAAGCTGCTGATCGCGCTGCTCGAGATGGCGGCCTTCGGACAGGCCCCGGACGCCCCGCCCAAGCGGGCGAACTAGCGCCCGCAGCGGGCGAATTGACGCCGCCGCGCCGCGCCGCCCGGGCCGTGGTATAAGCGGACGAGGAAAGCGCAGGACCAAGATGACCGCTCAAACCGACGACCCGGCGCCGCGCCGGGCCGGCGTCGATCCCAAGCTGCTCGAAATCCTGGTGTGCCCGGCGACGCACGGGCCGCTGGAGTACGACGCGGCGGCCGGCGAGCTGATCAGCCGCAAGGCCGGCCTCGCCTACCCGATCCGCGACGGCATCCCGATCATGCTGGTCAGCGAGGCCCGCCCGCTCAGGGACGTGCCGTGAGCTCTCCTCCCAAGTCCGTGCCCGACGAGGGCAACTACGAGACCACCGCGCCGTGGCCGACCGAGGTCCGCCTGTTCAAGGAAGAGGCCCGGCTCGAGATCGAGTTCTCCGACGGCGTCACCCACGCGCTGCCGGCCGAGTACCTCAGGGTCGAGAGCCCGTCGGCCGAGGTCCAGGGCCACGGTCCCAACCAGAAGAAGATCGTGTCCGGCCGCCGCCACGTGAAGATCGAGGCGATCGAGCCGGTCGGCCACTACGCCATCCGCATCGTGTTCGACGACCGGCACGACAGCGGCATCTACAGCTGGTCGTACCTGCGCGAGCTCGGCGACAACCACGCCGAGAAGTGGGCCGCCTACCAGGCCGCCC
This sequence comes from Pseudomonadota bacterium, assembly GCA_020160955.1. Lineage (GTDB taxonomy): Bacteria > Pseudomonadota > Alphaproteobacteria > Reyranellales > Reyranellaceae > Reyranella. Next base: position 4,480 of record JAIUOX010000032.1, on the reverse strand, counting down.
TGCTCTACCGCGGCCTGAGCCGCGATTCCTGAGGCAACCATGAAGATCCTGATCGCCGGGGCCGGCATCGGCGGACTGACCGCCGCGCTGTGCCTTCACCGCGCCGGCTTCGATGTCGAAGTCTTCGAGTCGGTCACCGAGCTGAAGCCGCTGGGCGTCGGCATCAACATCCAGGCCGGTGCCGTGCGCGTGCTCGCCAACCTCGGGCTCGAGCCGGAACTCGCCAAGGTCGCCATCGAGACGCGCGAGCTGCGCTATGCCAACAAGCACGGCCAGACGATCTGGGCCGATCCGCGCGGCCGCCATGCCGGCCTGCCGTGGCCGCAGTTCTCGATCCATCGCGGCGAGGCGCAGATGATCCTGCTCGACGCCGCGCGGCGCGAACTGGGCGACGCCCGCCTCAAGTTCGGCCGACGCATCACGGGCTTCGAGCAGAAGGGCAACACGGTCACCGCCCGCTTCGCCGACCGCGACGGCGCGATCGTCGAGACCGCGACCGGCGACCTCCTGATCGGCGCCGACGGCATCCACTCGGCGGTGCGCGCCCACTTCTACCCCAACGAGGGCCCGCCCAAGTGGCAGGGCATCCTGATGTGGCGTGGCGTCACCGTCGGCAAGCCGTTCCTCGGCGGCAACACCATGGTGCAGGCCGGCCATCACAACCAGAAATTCGTCTGCTACCCGATCAGCCGCGCCCACGCCGATCGCGGCGAGTCGCTGATCAACTGGATCTGCGACATGCACATGGGCGACAGCGCGATGCTGCCGCGCGAGGACTGGAACCGCCCGGGCAAGCTCGAGGACTTCCTGCCGAAGTTCGCCGACTGGAAGTTCGAGTGGCTCGACGTGCCGGCGGTGATCAAGGCGGCGCACGCCATCTACGAGTTCCCGATGGTCGACCGCGATCCGCTGCCGCGCTGGAGCCACGGCCGCATCACCCTGCTGGGCGACGCCGCCCATCCGATGTACCCGATCGGCTCGAACGGCGCGTCGCAGGCGATCCTCGACGGCGAGGCGATCACCCAGGAACTGACCGCCGGCGTCGATCCCGAGGCGGCGCTGCAGGCCTACGAGAAGCGCCGCCTGCCGATCAACGCCCGCATCGTCGAGGGCAACCGGCGCAAGGGCATCGACATCATGCTCGACATCGTCGAGCAGCGCGCGCCGGGTGGCTTCACCGACCTCGAGAGCGTGCTGCCGGCGGCCGAGCTCGAGGAGATCGTGGGCGGCTACAAGAAGATCCTGATGCAGGACCGCGAGACGCTGCTGGCGCTGCACAAGCGGCAGCAGGAAGGCGCCTGAAAAACGAAAACCGGCCCCGCGAGGGACCGGCCGTGGCAGCGGTTGATCCGGCCACTACGTCGCCGGCCGCTACCGAGGGAGAATATGACCCCTGACCGTGACGGTATTATGGCAGTGACGATCGATTTTTCCGGGGTGATGGCGGGATGAGCCTCGGCCGGGCCGTCGCCACCGTCGGCGGGTTCACGCTCCTGAGCCGGGTCGTCGGCTTCGTGCGCGACATCGTGCTGTCGGCGGTGCTCGGCTCGGGCGCGGTGGCCGACGCTTTCTTCGTCGCGTTCAAGCTGCCCAACTTCTTCCGCCGCCTGTTCGCCGAGGGCGCCTTCTCTGCCGCCTTCGTGCCGCTGTTCTCGCGCGAGCTGCAGGAGAAGGGCCAGGCCGAGGCGCTGGCCTTCGCCCGCCAGGCCCACGCCGCGCTGCTGCTGGTGCTGGTGCCGTTCTCGATCCTGCTGATGATCGGCATGCCGTGGGTGCTGGCGGCGCTGGCGCCCGGGCTGCGCGACGAGGCGAGCTTCGGAATGGCGGTCACGTTCGGCCGAATCGCCTTCCCCTACCTGCTGTTCATCTCGCTGGCCTCGCTGTACGGCGGCGTGCTGAACAGCATCGACCGCTTCGCCCACGTCGCGGCGACGCCGATCCTGCTCAACCTCGCTCTGATCGCCGCGGTGCTGGGCCTCACGCCGCTGCTGCCCAACAGCGGCTACGCCGCCTCGATCGGCGTCGCCATCGCCGGCCTGCTGCAATGGGCATGGTTGGCCGTCGCCTGCGCCCGCGAGGGCGTGCACATCGCGCTGGTGCGGCCGCGCTGGACGGCGCGGGTGGCGCGGCTGGTCAAGCTGGCGACGCCGGTGGCGATCGGCGGCGGCGTGCAGCAGATCAGCACCATGCTCGACGTGGTCTGGGCCTCGCTGCTGCCGGTCGGCTCGATCTCGGCGTTGTACTACGCCGACCGCATCGCCCAGCTGCCGCTCGGCGTGGTCGGCATCGCCATCGGCACGGCGCTGCTGCCGCTGCTCGCCCGCCAGCTGCGGGCCGGCGAGGCGGCCTCGGCGATGGCCAACCAGAACCGCGCCATCGAGTTCGGGCTGGTGCTGAGCCTGCCCGCCGCCGTGGCGCTGGTGCTGCTGGCCGACCCGATCATCCGGGTGCTGTTCCAGCGCGGCCAGTTCACCGCCGACGACACCGTGCGCACCGCCGGCGCGCTGGCCGCCTTCGCGATCGGCCTGCCGGCCTTCGTGCTGGTCAAGGCGCTGACGCCCGGCTTCTTCGCGCGCGAGGACACCCGCACGCCGCTCTATATCGCGGTCGTCGCCATCGTGGTGAACGTGATCCTGAACGTCGTCTTCCTGTACGGCACGCCGCTGGCCCAGGTCGGCATCGCGCTGGCGACCTCGCTGTCGGGCTGGCTGAACGCGGCGATGCTGGGCGGCGTGCTGTACCGCCGCCGCCACTGGGTCGCCGATGCCCGGCTGCTGTCGCGCGGCGGACGCATGGCGGTCGCGACCGCCGGCATGGCCGGCGTGCTGTGGGCCGCCCATGTCTACCTGGCGCCCGCGCTGTCGCGCGCCAGCCTGCTGGGCGTGCTGGTGCTGGCCGGCGTCTGCGCGCTCGGCCTCGCGGTCTATGGCGGGCTGGGCGCGGCGCTCGGCATCGTGCGGTTGGGCGAGCTGAAGGCGATGGTGCGCCGCCCGCCCGGGCTCAAGTCAGCCGACCCAGGCGAACAATCGTGACGCCGGCGCGCAGCGGCCGCGTCACCGCCGGCATGACCAGCACGCAATCGTCGTAGGGCGTCGTCACCGGCTCGCCGTCGTCGTGGCCCAGCACGGTGCCCGCCTTGGCGATCACTTCCTGGCCCATGAAACGCCGCGCCGGCATGAAGTTGCCGCGCTTCGTCGCGATGGCGTGCGTCACCTGCACGACGCGCTGGGCCGGCGGCGCCGGCTGGCGCCAGTCGGCCGGCAGGTCGGCCGGGTCGACGATGCCGGTCTCGGCGAGGAAGCGGTGGGTGACGTCCTTGGCCACCGTGACCGACGAGGCGCGCCAGTGCTGGCCGGTCTCGATCAGCAGCGCGGTGCGGTCGCTCGCCGGGTCGCCGAACGCGCCGTAGTCGCGCATCCGCATGCCGGCGGCGTGGCCGCGGTCACGCACGATGTCGGCCGGCGCGCCCAGCCGCCTGGCCAGCTCGGCGCCGCGGTCGAGCGGGCCGCACAGCATCAGGGGCACGCAGTCGTCGTGCATTGAGTGCAGGTCGAGCAGGTAGTCGGCGCGCTCGACGAACGGCCGCACCTCCTGCGCCCGCCGCGTCTCGACCGTGGTCGCCGGCTGGTCGAGGCGACCCCAGGTGCGGTTGAAGTCTTCCTCGACCATGCGCGACTTGAACGGGTTGTCGCGGTCGAAGCGGTGGTAGGCCTCGTGGTTGTTGAAGCTGAAGATCAACGTGCCGGTCTTCGGCCGCAGGTCGCGCTTCAGCAGCGCGTCGACCACGATCGCGCCCGACACCTCGTTGCCGTGGGTCAGCGAGGCGACCATCACGGTCGGCCCGGGCTTGCCGCTGTCGCGCACGTGGACGTAGGGCGCGTCGCCCTTCTCCCAGCGACGGATGTCGGGAAAGTCGTACTCGATCGGCGGATTGTCGGACATGGGTACTCTGCCTCCGGGACCCGCGCTTATAGCGCGAATCCCGGAGATGCGAGACTCACGCGTCGCGGTACCAGTTCTGCAGGTCCCACGTGTTGTTGTCCCAGCCGCTGAGCTCCAGCACCAGCTTGTGGTTGGCCGCGGTGACGCCCATGCGGGCGACCACCGGGATGACGACCTGGTTGTTGACCGCCAGCTCGTTGCACTTGATCAGCAGCGCGGCGCGCTTGACCGGGTCGAGCTCGACCTGGGCGGCCTTGTGGGTGTCGTCGTACTCCTGGTTCTGCCAGCGCGTGATGTTGCGGCCCTGCCACTTGTTGGCCTTGGTGGCCGCCTCCGTCGACAGGAACTGGCGGAGGAAGATCTCCGGGTCCGGCTGGCTTGAGTTGTTGTACATCTGGAGGTCCGCGTAGAAGTGCGGATAAGTGTCGGGGTTGGCGACGTCCGACGAGAAGAACACCGACGCCGTCACCGCCTTGATCTCGATGTCGATGCCGGCCTTCTGGCAGGCCTGCTTGACGATCGCCTGCGTCTTCTGGCG
>JAIUOX010000195.1 GCA_020160955.1 Pseudomonadota bacterium | reverse complement strand
CGGTAGGGCAGGCCCTTGACCAGCGCCCCGGCCTCGTCGCGGACCAGCGTGACGCCGGCCAGTGCCGTGTCGCGCAACAGGTCGTTGCCGTCGTTGCACGGCGCGGCGGCGATGCCGCGGGCCAGCAGCGCGGCGACCGCGTCGGCCGAGTCGCGCGCGGCACAGAAGGCGGTCATGCCGTCGTCCGGCGCATCGAGCGTGGCGGCGATCCAGCGGCCGTCGCGGCAGCGCCAGGCGTCCTGGGCGGCGATGCCGGGCTCGCCGTTGCCGCGCGGGCCGGGCCGGTACGAAGGGTCGGCCGAGGCCGCGACGATCTCCTCGCCCAGCGTGAACGAGGCGACCTCGCGCTGTGAGAAGTCGAGGAAGCAGCCGGCGCCGGTGCGGCGCGCCTCCATCACGGCGGTGATCACCAGGCCGGTGGCGAACAGCGACACGATCTGGTCGGGGTAGTTCACGTCCATGCCCGAGATGCGTGGCGAGGCGCCCTCGTAGCCGGTCAGCGACGCGATCCCCGAGGTGGCGTCGAGCGTACTGCCGAACGAGACGTTCATGCGCTCCGGCCCGGTGTCGCCCTGGCTGGAGATCGCGGCGAAGACCAGACGCGGGTTGACCGCCTTCAGCGCTTCCCAGCCGAGCCCGGCGCGGTCGAGCACGCCGCGGCGGAAGTTCTCGACCACGACGTCGCAGTGCGCCGCCAGTTCGCGGATCACGCGCTGGCCTTCCGGCGCCTTGAGGTTCAGCGCCAGGCCTCGCTTGTTGCGGTTGGTGAAGCGGAACTGCGGCGAGCGGTTCCACCAGCCGTCGTCGTCGTCGATCTTGCCGACCACGCGGAACGGGTCGAGGTAGGCGCCCGACTCGATCTTCAGCACGTCGGCGCCGAGATCGGCCAGCATCGCCGAGGTGTTGGCCCCGGCGGTCAGCAGGCCGAAGTCGAGGACGCGGATGCCGGCGAGGGGGCGGCTCACGCGGCCTCTCCCAGCGCCGGCGCGGGCCGTGGCGCGAACGAGCGGCCGTTCCACTGCACCGGCAACTGCGGCAGGCGCAGGCGGTCGCCGTCGGGCAGCGTCATCTCCGCGAGGAAGCCGCGCGCCACGTACTGCTCGGTCTCGAGCAGCTCGGCCGGCGTGAAGACCGGGCCGAACGGCACGCCCTTGCCCTGCGCTTCCTGCTGGATCTCGGCCCGCGTGCGCGCGGCGAACCATGGGCGGAGCGCGTCGTAGAGCGCGGCGATGTGCTGGCGGCGGCCGGCGCGGGTCGCGAACTTCGGGTCGGCGAGCGCGGGATCGCCGATCAGCGCGCGCGTCGCCGGCCACTGCGTCGCCGTGTAGACGACGGCGACGAAGCCGTCGCGGCAGGGCAGGACCTGGAACTCCGACCTGTCGCCCTCGCGGCCGGGCGAGGTGCCGGTCGCGGCGGCGCCCGAGGCGGCCTTCCAGTTCACCCACTGCATGACCTCGGCCAGCGACACCCGCACCGCCGGCGCGGCGCGGCCGGCGTCGTGCGCGGCGAGCGCGGCGGCCAGCCCGGTGAAGGCGGTGAGGCCGGCCGCGTAGGAGGCCTGGTGACCCGCCAGCTTCAGCGGCCTGGCATCGGGCGTGCCGATCATGTGCATCAGCCCGCCCAGCGCCTGGATCGCCAGTTCGCTGACCGGCCGCGCCGCGGCGTCCATCTCAAGCGGGAAGGCCGCGATCTCGATCAGCGTCGCCGGGCCGGACCGCAGGCTGCTCGCGATCGCGGCGGGCTCCTCGAACAGGCAGGCCTGGGCGCGCCCGAGCAGGCCGGCCAGCGCCGTCCGGCCGGCGTCGGTCGCGAGGTCGAGCACCAGCGAGCGCTTGGAGGTGTTGAGGAACTGGAACAGCGCGCTCGACCCGCCGGGCAGCAGCGGCGCGGCGCGGCGCACCGGGTCGCCGCCGGGCGGCTCGATCTTCAGCACCTCTGCGCCGAGGTCGGCGGCGATCTTGCCGGCCAGCGAGGTCGCCAGCCGCAGGCACAGCGGGACGCCGGGGGCATTGACCTCGACGACCGTGAACCGCTGGAGCGGCAGGGCGGCATCGTTCATCGCGCGATGATCGGGGCAAGCCGCGGCTTCGGTCAACGCCGGTCGCGTGCTAGCGTCGCGACAGGAGGAACTGATGGCACAGACGGGCAATCACAAGGGACTGCAGTTCGGAATTTTCCTCGCGCCGTTTCACCGGCTGGGCGAGAACCCGACGCTGGCCATGGCGCGCGACATGGAGCTGATCGAGTGGATCGACGAGTTGGGCTACGACGAGGCCTGGATCGGCGAGCACCATTCCGCCGGCTGGGAAACCATCGCCTCGCCGGAAGTGTTCATCGGCGCCGCCGTCGAGCGCACGCGCTTCATCCGGCTCGGCTCGGGCGTCACCAGCCTGCCGTACCACCACCCGCTGATGGTCGCGAACCGCTTCGTGCAGCTCGACCACATGTCGCGCGGCCGCACCATGCTGGGCTGCGGCCCGGGCGCGCTGCCGTCCGACGCCTACATGATGGGCATCGAGCCCTCGACCCAGCGCCGCCGCATGGAGGAGTCGCTGGCCGCCATCATGGCGCTGCTGAAGTGCGAGGAGCCGGTCACCATGAAGACCGACTGGTTCGAGCTGAAGGAAGCGCGCCTGCACCTCGCGCCCTACACCTACCCGCACTTCCCGATCGCCTGCGCCAGCACGATCACGCCGTCCGGCATGATCGCGGCCGGCCGGCACGGGCTGGGCGTGCTGTCGATCGGCGCCGGCCTGCCGGGCGGGCCGGAGGGCATGGCCAAGCAGTGGTCGATCTACGAGGAGACGGCGGCGCAGCACGGCCACAAGGCCGATCGCTCGAAGTGGCGCATCGTGGTCAATGCCCACCTCGCCGAGGACGACGAGCAGGCGCTGCGCGAGGTCCATGCCGGTGAGCGGCGCGAGACCGTGACCTACTTCGAGGACACGCTGGGCCGCCCGCCGGGCCGCTCCGACGAGCCGCTGCGCGACGGCGTCAAGAACGGCACGACGCTGGTCGGCACGCCCGAGACGGTCATCAAGGGCATCGAACAGCTGCTCGGCTACTCAAAGGGCGGCTTCGGCGGCATCCTGTTCCGCGCCCACGAGTGGGCCGGCCGCGAGGCGACGATGCGCTCGTTCGAGCTGTTCGCGCGTTACGTCATGCCGCGCTTCCAGGGCTCGCTCGACACGATCGTGAACTCGAACAGCTGGGCGCGGGAGAACCGCAAGGCGGTGTTCGGCCCGACCGTCGCGGCGGTGAAGAAGGCCTTCACCGACGTCGGCCGCGACGTCCCCGACGAGTTCCGCGCGCGCACCGTGGGCGCGCGGGACGTGGAGTAGGACAAAGAAAAAGGTCCCTCGCTCACGCTCGGGATGACAGAGACGCTGTCATCCCGAGCGCAGCGAGGGACCTTTCGTTTTCGCGATCAGAACTGCTTCTTGTCGCCCGGGTTCATGTCGATGACCTGGATGCTGCTGTTGCCCATCGCCGCCTTGAACTCGGCCGGCGTGCCCTTCAGGAACGGGTTGCTGGCGTAGTGAACCGGCATCGCCATCTTGGGCTTGATCAGCTCCTTGGTGGCGTAGGCGGCGTCCTGAGGGTTCATCACGTAGTGGCCGCCGATCGGCACCAGCAGCAGGTCCGGCTTGTACATCTCGCCGATCATCTTCATGTCGCCGAACAGGCCGGTGTCGCCCATCTGGTAGATCTTGAAGCCGTTCTCGAGCTGGATGATGAAGCCGACCGGCTCGCCCGCCGGGAAGCTGGTGTCCTTGCCCGTGGTCGGGTCCTTCAGGATCATCTCCGACGAGTGCTCGGCGTGGACCTGCGTGATCTTCACGCCGGGGAACGGCTCGATGGTGCCGCCCTTGTTCATGCGCGGCACCAGGTTGGCCGGCATCATGCCCAGCGTCGCCAGGAACTGGTTCATGCCGGCCGGGCCCCAGATCGGCACGTTGTGGGTCTTCGAGATCTCCATGGCGTCGCCGAGATGGTCGCCGTGGCCGTGCGTCACCAGCACGAGGTCGACCTTGCCGAGCTTGGACAGGTCCTTGAACTCGTCCGGCAGCTTGGTCGCGCCCTTGATCCACGGGTCGATCATGATGACCTTGCCGCCCGGCGTGGTCAGCTTGAAGCCGGACTGGCTGAACCACTGCAACTCGGCCTTGCCGGCCGGCGCCTGGGCCGACGCGGCACCGGACAGGGCCAGCGTGGTGGCGATGGCGGCGGAAACGAAAAGACGACGGCCCAGCATGGTGCCTCCCCCAGAGGTTGATTGACGCAAGCGTACCACGGTTCCTCCCGGCGGAAGTCGTCGCTTTTCCGTGAGCGCGAAATCGCCCACGATGCAGTGCAGCATGAAAAGGGAGATCGCCCGCCGATGAGCATCAAGGGCAAGGCATATATCGCCGGCATCTACGAACATCCGACCCGCCTGGCCAAGGACATCTCGCTGG
>JAIUOX010000194.1 GCA_020160955.1 Pseudomonadota bacterium | reverse complement strand
GGGCCGAGGGCTACCTCGGTGTGCTGGTCGACGACCTGGTGACACTGGGCGTCACCGAGCCCTACCGCATGTTCACCTCGCGGGCGGAGTACCGGCTGTGGCTGCGCGCCGACAACGCCGACCGCCGGCTGACGGCGCGCGGCCTGGAGATCGGCTGTGTCGGACCGGAGCGCGCCCGGATGTTTCACGTGAAACAGGAGGCGCTGGCGGCCGCCCGGGCGTTGGCCGGAAGCCTGACCCTGTCGCCTTCGGCACTGGCCAGGCGCGGGATCGTCATCAACCAGGACGGGGTCCCGCGGTCGGCGCTCGACCTGCTGGCCTATCCCGACATCGACTGGGGGCGGCTGGCGACGCTCTGGCCCGAGCTCGGCTCGGTTGCGCCGGCGATCGCCGAGCAGGTCGCGATCGACTCCCGGTACGAGGGCTACCTCGCCCGGCAACGCCAGGACATCGAGGCCTACCGGCGGGACGAGACGCTGGAGCTGCCGGCCGACCTCGACTACCGCCAGGTCGGCGGCCTATCCAACGAGATCCGCCAGAAGCTGGAAGCCCACCGGCCCGAGACGCTGGGCCAGGCCGCCCGCATTTCCGGGGTGACGCCGGCCGCGCTGGTCGGCCTCCTGAAGTTCGTGCGCCGCCGCGCCGCCTAGATGTCCAAGCCCCCTTCCGGTCGCGCCCGGTTCCTGCACCAGATGCAGGCGCTCGGCGCCCCTGTTTCACGTGAAACAGCCGAGCAGCTGGACCTGCTCGTCGCCACCCTCGAACGCTGGCAAAAGGCCATCAACCTAGTCGGCCGGACCACCCTGGACGAGGTCTGGGTCCGCCATGTCCTCGATTCGGCGCAGGTCGTTCCGCTGATTCCGGCCGATGCCCGGGCGCTGGCCGACCTCGGCAGCGGCGGCGGTTTCCCCGGGCTGGTGATCGCCGCCCTGCGGCCCGACCTGCAGGTCACCCTGATCGAGTCCGACGCCCGCAAGGCCGCCTTCCTCGGCGAGGCCGGCCGCCGCATGTCCTTGAAAAACCAGCCGAAAATCGTCGTCAGCCGGATCGAGACGGCGCCGGCCGCGTTGGCCGACGTGGTCACGGCGCGGGCGCTGGCGCCGCTCTCGCAGTTGCTCGAATGGGCCCGACCCCACCGGACAGCGCCCGCTATTTGCCTTTTCCACAAGGGGAAAGGCTGGCAGGTTGAGGTCGCCGAAGCCAAGAAGGATTGGGATTTCCCGTGTCAAACCATTCCCAGCGTAACCGACCGTGACGCCGTCCTCCTCCGAATCGGCCCTACCAGTCCCGCAGCGTGAGGCGCCGCAGATCTTCGCGATCGCCAACCAGAAGGGCGGCGTCGGGAAGACCACGACGGCGATCAACCTTGCGACTGCGCTGGCCGCGGTCGGCGAACAGGTGCTGCTGATCGACCTCGACCCCCAGGGCAATGCCTCGACAGGCCTGGGCGTGGGAAGAAGTGAGCGCTCACCCGGCTCCTACGAATTCCTGCTCGGCCTCTCCCCGCTGGCCGACTGCGTCCGCACCACCCAGATCCCCGGCCTGGCGGTCATGCCGGCGTCGGTCCAGCTGGCCGGCGCGGAGATCGAGTTGATCGACCTCGAACGGCGCGAGCGGCGGCTGGCCGACGCGCTGGCGGCGCCGGAGAACGACGCGCGGGCGCGCTGGACCACGATCCTGATCGACTGCCCGCCGTCGCTCGGCCTGGTCACGCTGAACGCGCTGGTCGCGGTCGATGCCATCGTGGTGCCGCTGCAGGCCGAGTTCCTGGCGCTCGAGGGCATCGGCGCGCTGTCCAACACCGTGGCGCGGGTCAGGAAGGCGCTCAATCCCCGGTTGCACATCGCCGGCGTCGTGCTGACCATGGTCGACCGCCGCATGACGCTCAGCCAGCAGGTCGAGGCCGACGTACGCGCGCACTACGGCGACCTCGTGTTCGGCACGACCATCCCGCGCAACGTGCGTATCGCCGAGGCGCCGTCGCACGGCCTGCCGGTGCTGATCTACGACAACGCGTGTGCCGGCGCGCAGGCCTATATCCTTCTCGCCAGTGAATTCATCCGTCGCCGTCGCACCGCGGCCGCGACGCCATCCTCTTCCGAAAGCGTGACGCATGAGCCTGCCTCCTAAGCCGCGCGGCCTGGGCCGCGGCCTGTCCGCCCTGCTGGGTGACGACGATGTCGCCGCCGCCGTCGCGCCCGCGCCGCCCGTGGCCGCCCCGCCACCCGCTCCGGTTGCAGTGTCGCCTGCTGCCCCGTCCCTCGCCGCGCCGTCCGTTGCTCCCGTCGCGCGTCCCGTGCCGTCGCGCACGCCGCTGGTGCTGCCGATCGGCCAGCTCAAGGCCGGCCGCATGCAGCCGCGCACGACCTTCGAGGACATGGAGACGCTGGTCGCCTCGGTGAAGGAATTCGGCCTGCTGCAGCCGATCCTGGTGCGGCCGCTGCCGGGCGCGCCCGAGACCTACGAGATCATCGCCGGCGAACGGCGCTGGCGGGCGGCCCAGAAGGCCCAGTTGCACGAGGTGCCGGTCGTCATCCGCACCATGGACGATCGCGACGCCCTGCAGATCGGCCTGATCGAGAACCTGCAGCGCGCCGACCTGACGGCGATCGACGAGGCCCAGGGTTACCGCCGCCTCGCCGACGAGTTCGGCCAGAGCCAGGAAGAGATCGCCAGGACGGTCGGCCGCAGCCGGCCGCACGTCGCCAACACGCTGCGCCTCCTCGACCTGCCGGAGCCGGTGCAGGAGATGGTCAAGGACGGCCGCCTCAGCGCCGGCCAGGCCCGCGCCCTGATCGGCATGCCCGACCCGGTCGGCGTGGCGCGCCGGGCGATCGACGAGAAGATGACGGCGCGCGACCTCGAGAAGCTGGGCGCCGAGACCAAGCCGCGCGGCAAGGGCGGACGGCCGGCGACCAAGGTGCTGGGACCGAAGCCCGCCGCCCGCGGGACCAAGAGCGCCGACACGCTGGCGCTCGAGAAGCGCATCGAGGAAGCGCTCGGCCTCAAGGCCGACCTCGCGTTGCGCGGCGTCGGCGAACAGAGCCTGCTGACCCTCGAGATCCGCGACTTCGACCAGCTCGACACGGTGGTCGAGAAGCTGACGCGTCGCTGACGTGAAGGGTCCCTCGCTACGCTCGGGATGACAGGAAAGACTTTGTCATCCCGAGCGTAGCGAGGGACCTTTCCGCCTCGTCTCGGAGAGATGCGGACCTACTGTGTCTACATCCTCACCAACGTGACCCGGAACGTGATGTATGTCGGCGTTACCGGCGACCTCGATGCCCGCCTCCTGCAGCATCGAGCCGGAAAGGGCGGCGACTTCACGCGCCGCTACCACGTTCACACGCTGGTCCACGTCGAGGAGTTTCAATTCGTCGAGGAAGCGATCGCGCGCGAGAAGCAGATCAAGGGCTGGCGCCGGTCAAAGAAGAACGCGCTGGTCGAGGAAGCCAATCCTACCTGGGCTGACTTGTGTCCGCCCGAGGAAGGGTCCCTCGCTACGCTCGGGATGACAGGAAAAACTTTGGCATCCCGAGCGTAGCGAGGGACCTTTCAGCCTCCTTCAGCATCGAGCCGGAAAGGGCAGCGACTTCACATGCCACTTGGGCCGACTTGTGTGCGCCCGAAGGGTCCCTCGCTCCGCTCGGGATGACAGGAAAAATCGTGTCATCCCGAGCGTAGCGAGGGACCTTTCAGCGGCGCTTCCTTGCCTCGGGTCCCGCCTGGGCGAGGCGTTGGCAGAGGCGGCGGGCGATGGTTTCGTCGGGCAGGCCGGTCGACTTGCACTCGAGCTCGGCGTCGAGGATCGCGTTGAGCGCGCTGGAGAGCACCTTCACCGACCAGCTGTTGAGATGCCGCTCGAAGCGCTGGCGCTGCGGGCCGAAGCGCGGCAGGCCGCGGGCCTTGCCGATCGCCACCTCGGTCGGCAGGCCGGCCGCCTTGAAGCCGGCGACGAGGTGCAGCTGGTCGGCGTGGCGCTGCAGCGCGCGCACCAGCTGGACCGGGTGGCCGCCCTCGGCGAACACGCGGTCGAGCGCACGGTCGAGCTCGATGAAGTTGCCGTTGAAGGTCGCGCCGACCACGTCGTCGATGCCGATCGCCGAGGTGTCGCCCAGCACCGCCAGCGCGTCTTCCATGGTCACCGCCTTGGTGCCGTCGCCCTGCTTGTAGAGCAGCAGCTTGTCGATCTCGCTGCGGGTCTGGCCGCGGTCGCCGCCCAGCCGGTCGACGATCCATTGCAGCGCGTCCGGCTCGACCGCGAGGCCCTGGGCGCGCGCCGCGTTCTCGACCAGCCCTTCCAGCGCGCCCTCGCTGTCCATGTAGCAAGGCAGCGCGGCGAGGCACGACTCGGTCTCGGCCAGCGCGCGCAGCGTCGACTTGGGCGACAGGTTGCCGGCCTCGATCACCACCAGCGCGTCGCCGGCGGTCGCCGCCACCAGGTTCTCGAGCGCCGCCGCGCTCTCCTCGCCGGCCGGTCGCACCCGGATCACGCGCCGGCCGCCCATCAGCGACATCGCGCCGAACTC